>DASSTR010000043.1:0-4732 GCA_035707825.1 Solirubrobacterales bacterium | reverse complement strand
CGGCCACCGGCGCGACCTCCTGCCGGGCGAAGTCCCGAACGGTGTCGCGCAGCAGGCGCTGCTCGTCGCTGAGCTCGAAGTTCACGCGCGGGACCCTATGCGGTTGCCGCTCAGAGCTGCAGGCTCTTGGCGACCAGCAGCTCCTCGATCCCGAGGCGTCCGTTCTCGCGCCCGTGGCCGGACTGCTTGAAGCCCCCGAAGGGGGCGACCGGGTTGAAGGCGCCGCCGTTGATCTCGATCTGGCCGGTGCGGATCCGCTTGGCGACGGCGATCGCCCGCTCCTGGTCGCCGGACCAGACGCCGCCGGCCAGCCCGTAGACGGTGTCGTTGGCGATCCGCACGGCGTCGTCCTCGTCCTCGTAGGGCTGGATCGAGAGCACGGGCCCGAAGATCTCCTCCTGGGCGATCGTCATCTCCGGCGTCACCTCCGAGAAGACGGTCGGCCGGACGAAGTAGCCGCGCTCGAGCCCCTCGGGCGCCGCCGCGCCGCCGGTAAGCAGTTTGGCCCCTTCGGCCTCACCCTTCTCGATGTAGCCGCGGACGCGATCGCGCTGCACGTCGGAGACCAGCGGGCCCAGCCGGGTGGACTCCTCGAAGGGATCGCCCGGGGTGAAGGACTCCGCCGCCTGCACGGCCAGCTCCTCGGCTTCGGCGAGCTTCTCGCGCGGGACCAGCATCCGGGTCAGGGCGCTGCAGGTCTGGCCGGAGTTGAGGAAGCACTTGGCGACTCCGTCGGGAACGGCCCGGCCGAGGTCGGCGTCGTCGAGGATCAGGTTGGGGGACTTGCCGCCCAGCTCCATCGCCACCGGCTTGACCGTCGCCGAGGCCAGCTCCGAGACGCGCCGTCCCGCTCGCGTCGAGCCGGTGAAGGAGACCATGTCGACGCCGGGGTGGCCGGCGATCGCCTCGCCGACGACGGGGCCCGTGCCGGTGACGAGGTTGAAGACGCCGGCGGGAAGGCCGGTGGCCTCGATCACCTCGGTGAGGATGAAGGCGTTCAGCGGCACCACCTCGCTCGGCTTCAGCACCACGGTGCAGCCGGCGGCGAGGGCGGGGGCGACCTTGGCGGCGATCTGGTTGAGGGGGTAGTTCCAGGGCGTGATCGCGCCGAGCACGCCGATCGGCTCCCGCAGCAGCCGCGAGTTGCCGATCTCCTCCTCCCAGGCGACTTCCTCCATCAGGCCCGGCGTGGCGGCGAACTGCGAGGTCGGCAACCCCACCTGGACGATCTGGCTCAGCTTCAGCGGCATGCCCAGCTCCTGGGAGATCGTCGCCGCGATCTCCTCGCTGCGCTCGCCGAGGCCGGCCGCGATCGCCTCCAGGTAGCCGGCCCGCTCCTCGCGGCTGGTCCGCGACCAGGAGTCGAAGGCCTCGCGGGCGGCGCGCACCGCGCGATCGGCGTCGGCCGGTGTGCCGGCGGGGATCGTCCCCATCGTCTCCTCGGTCGTGGAGTTGATGACGTCGAGGGTCTCCGAGCCCTCCGACCCGACCCACTCGCCGCCGATGAAGACCTTGTCGCGAACCTGAAGCTCCGCCGTCGTGGCCATGTTCCACATCTCCTCGCTGTCGCTGCTGGCTGCTCGGCCAAACGCTACCGCGCCCGGGCCGCCGGCCGCTGATCCCGTGGCGGCGGCCTAGGTTGGGGTCTTGGACATAGCAGATGGACATAGCAGATGAGCTATAAGCACCTCGACGTGGCCTATGCACGCGATCGGGCAAACATCAGCCGCCTGGTCGACGCTCTGGGGGAGATCGGCGTTCGCCTTCGAGGCGCACCGGAGGACCTGCCGTTCGTTCTCGATTCGCGTTCGATCGAAAACGGCGCCAACTTCACGTTCGTAACCGAGCATGGCGAGCTCGACGTCCTGGGTGATGTGGCCGGCCTCGGCAATTACGCGGAACTGAGAGGAGCTTCCGAGGAGAAGGAAATCGCCGGCCTGCAGGTAAAGGTTGCCTCGATAGACCACCTGATCGCGATGCAGCGGGCGGCGAACCGGACCAAGGACAAGCTGATGCTCGAGGAGTACATCGTGATCGCCGACGAGCAGCAGCGAGCGGGGACCGACTGAGCACCGTCGCGCTGTCCCCGAGCTACAGGCGGTGGGCGCTAAGCGACCTGGGCCGCGGCGAGGGTGGCCTCGACGCCGGGGCCGGGGAGGGCGCGGGCGTCGCGGGCGTGCAGGACCTTGCCGCAGCTTTCGCAGATGCCGCGGTCGCTGACCGCTCCGCCGCACTCTTTGTGGACGATCAGCATCGGCGGGCCCTCTGGCGTGGGGGAGTGGCGATCGCCCCAGCTGAGCAGCGCGACCAGCGCCGGCCAGAGGTCGAGCCCCTTCTCGGTGAGGAAGTACTCGCAGCGCTCCGGATTGCGCTGGTAGGGACGGCGCTCGAGGATGTCCTCCTCGACCAGCCGCTGCAGGCGCGCGGATAGGACGTTGCGGGCGACGCCGAGCCCCTCCTGCAGCTCGCCGAAGCGGCGCCTGCCGTTCATCACGTCGCGGACGATCAGCAGCGACCAGCGCTCGCCGATCACTTCCAGAGCCTTGGCGATCGAGCAGACCTGTCCGGGATAGTCGCGGCGCAGCACGAACGTGATCTTTTCACACTTGGTTGCTTCAAGCAACTGACTGCTGTAGGGTCCGGCGCAAGTGAGTTGCTTAACGCAACCCATCCCCCAAAGTGGATCGGAGGCGCAGCTATGAGGCTGATTCCCAGGCACCGGCATCGACACCAGCAGACCAAGGCACCGCGGATCTCCTTCAGCCAGGCGGAGATCACCGCCGATCTCTTCTATCCCGCGACGAGGCGCCCGGCCCGCGCGGAGCGCACGAGCGACACGCCCGGAGGCGGCCGGTGAGCGAAGAAGACGCCGTGACGGCTACGGAAGACGGCGCCGCTGCGAGCGCCCCCGGCCCCGTGGTGCGGGGCGACGGCAGGGGCGCTGTTGACGCAGCCCAACTCTTTGCCGAGTCGAGCCCGGAGCTGACCCGCGAGCGGACACTGGTCTGGCAGGACCCGGTGCCGACGGCGAGCGCCGGCGCGGCGATGACCGGGATGGAGTACATGACGGCGATCGTCGAGGGGAGGGTGCCTCCTCCGCCGATTGCCGTGACGATGCGGATGGGCCCGATCGAGGTCGGCGAGGGTCGCGCGGTCTTCGCGGGCGAGCCCGGCGAGGAGCACTACAACCCGATCGGCGTCGTCCACGGCGGCTATGCGGCGACGCTGCTCGACTCGGCGCTCGGCTGCGCCGTCCACACGACCTTGCCCGCCGGGGTCGGCTACACCTCACTTGGCCTCGAGGCAAAGTACGTGCGGCCGATCACCCGCGACACGGGCCGGGTCCTCTGCGAGGCCAGCGTCCTCTACAAGGGCCGCCGCCAGGCGACCGCGGAGGCCAACCTCACGGCGGCGGACAGCGGCAAGCTGCTCGCCCACGGCATCTCGACCTGCATGATCCTCGGCGGCTAGCTGTAAGACCCGAGCGGGTTGTTTAGCTCGGCGAGCCGAGCCGCGGGCGTCTTGCCGGCGAGGGAGCCGTGTGGTCGCCTGCAGTTGTAGCGCCATAGCCAGCCCTCAAGCGCTGCGGTCCGCTCCGCCGAGCTGCGGTAGATCGCCCCGTAGGCCCAGCCGCCCAGCATCGTGCGGATGAAGCGCTCCGCCTTGCCGTTGGTCTGCGGCCGGTAGGGCCGGGTGCGAAGGTGCTTTAGGCCAAGCGCCTTGCAGGCTAGGGCGTGCACGGCAGACCGATAGGCGCCGCCGTTATCGGTGAGGACCCCCTCGACGCGGACGCCGTGACGCTCGAAGAAGCGAACTGCCCGCCGCAGGAAGCCGACTGCGGTGCGCCCCTTCTCGTCGCCCAGGACCTCAACGTAGGCGAGGCGAGTGGCGTCGTCGACGCAGACGTGCACGTACTCCCAGCCGACCTGGCGGCGCACCTTCCCCGCAGCGTCGGTGCGCCCAGGGTTGCTCTTACGCTTGCCGGTCATCCGGTGCCCGGCCCCGTTGGGGCCGATCCGGCCGAGCTTCTTGACGTCGATGTGGATCAGCTCGCCAGGTCGGGAGCGCTCATAGCGGCGCGGCGGCTCAAGACCCAGGCGCCCGAGCCGGCCCATTCCCACCCGGGCGAGGATGCCCTGCACGGTCTTCGTCGCCATCCCTAGGAGCTCAGCGATCTCTGCGCCGGTGAAACGCAGCCGCCGCAGAGCACAGATCGCCTCCACACGCTCCTCGGAGGTGCGGTTGTGAACGCGGTTGGCCACCGAGGGGCGGTCCAGCAGGCCGGCCTCCCCTTCTGAGCCATAGCGGCGGGCCCACTTGCGAGCTGTCGGCACGCTCACCTCTGCGGCAGCTGCCGCAGAGGTGAGCGACCAGTCCTCCTCCACTACTCGCTTTGCCAGGCGCCTGCGCTGGTTCAGGCTGAGCGCGGCGTTACCGTGCAGCTTCATCCGGTGTCCTCCTTGATCTGGGCGGCTTCAGCACCCCCAGCCTTCAAGGAGGCCCGGATGAAACAACGGGCTCAGGGATTACATCTAGCGCCCGCAGCGCCGGACGGGGCGCGTTTGGCGATCGCAAGGGGGATTGCATGCAATGGCGGTATGCCGGGGAACGCGGTGCCCCTTAGCTAGCCTCGGCCCATGCTCAAGACTCGCCTTGCCCCGGCGGCTCTGCCTGCTGTCGCCGCGGCGGCGCTCGTCGCGCTGCTCATCGCCAGCGTCCCCGCCTACGGCAA
>DASSTR010000042.1:0-12938 GCA_035707825.1 Solirubrobacterales bacterium | reverse complement strand
AGGAGATCAGCACCCAGGTGACCCCGGCGACGCTGGTGTCGAGCTCGCGGTAGATCTGCGGTAGGGCGAGGACGACGATCGAGGAGTCGGCGAGCACGAGGCCGACCGCCAGGGCGAGCGCGGCGACGCGGGGGCGCGCTTGGACGCTCATCGGCGGGCGGGTCCCTTCGAGGCGTTCATCGGTAACCGAGCTCCTCCGCGTACTTGTCCCGGTAGGCGCGCTGCTTGTCGAGTACGTCTTCCACGTAGCCCCTCGTCTCCGGAAAGCGGATGTCGTCGAGCGTCAGGTTCGCCCCACCCCAGCGATCGACGTTACCCGAGCCGGCGTTGTAGGCGGCCAGAGCGGCGATCACGTTGCCTTCGTACTGATCGAGCAGATCGCGCAGGTGGTAGGTCCCATAGCTGATGTTGATCTGCGGATCGCCGAGGTCCTTGAGCACGAATGTCTGCGCTTCGCTGCGCTTGGCGATGTCGAGCGCCGTTTCGGGCGTGATCTGCATCAGGCCGCGCGCGCCGGCGTCGGAGGTCTGGTCGCGAAAGCGCGACTCGGCGTAGATCACCGCGGCGACCAGCGAAGCGTCGATGTCCTTTTCGGCCGCCTGCTGGCGAATGATGTCCTCGTGGCGGAGCGGCAGCGTCAGTTCCTGGATCGCATCGTCCACCTTTCCCACGACCCCCAGCAGCGCCCCCGCCGTGACTCCGGCGGCGACGACGGCGCTGCCGATGATCAGCCGGCGGCGGGTAACTGCCCGGGACCGCCGACCCCGCCTGCGCCTCATGCCGTCAGCTTCTCGATCAGCGCGGACAGCGCCTGCTCGAGATCGTCGATCGTGCCGTCGTTCTCGATCGTGTGGTCGGCCCGCGAGGCCTTCTCCTCCTGGGTCAGCTGCCGTGCCTCGCGCTCGTCGACGAGAGTGTGCCCGCGCGCCCTCGCCCTCTCCCGGCGAACGTCGTCGGAGCTGACGACGGCGACGGTGGCCTCGAAGACGCGGCTCATCTCCGACTCGAAGAGCAGCGGCACCTCGACCACCGCGACGTCGGTGTCGTCCGGCAGGGAGGCGAGCCAGGCGCCGATCCTCTCTCCGACCAGGGGATGGATCTGCGCCTCGAGCCAGGAGAGCTCATCGGGGCTGGCGAAGACGATCTCGCCGACCTTCGCGCGGTCGATCGTGCCCCCGGGAGCGACCTCCGCTCCCCAGCGCTCGGTAAGGCGGCCCAGCAGAGGTTCGCCGTCCAGCAGCTCGTGGACCACGGCGTCGCTGGAGATGGTTGCCGCGCCGAGGCGCTCGAATGCCGCAAGCGCCTCAGACTTGCCGGCCGCGATGCCGCCGGTTAGACCGATCGTCAGCGGCATCGAAGCGGGTGCCGCTCAGTCCTGGCCGGCCTCGTCGTCCGCCTGCTCGTCGCCGTCTGGCGCATCCGGACGCTCGATCACCGATTCACCCTCCTGGGCCTCGGAGCCGTCATCCTCTTCCGCCTGCCGCCCAGCGGCATCGTCTCCGCCCGCCTCCTCGGGAGTCTCCGCCGCGGCGGGCTCCGCCTCGGCATCGGCGACCGGCTCAGCCTCCTCGGCAGCAGCCTCGGCAGGGGCCTCGTCGGCAGGGGCCTCGTCGGCAGGAGTCTCGGGCTCTTCGGCCTCGGGCGCCTCATCCGCCTCTGCGTCTGCGCCCGCGTCGTCTGCGCCCGCCTCGGAAAGGTCTCCGGAGGCAGAGGCCTCGGCGATCTGATCACCGAGGTCCTGCATCGGCATGTTCTGGCCCTCCACGCGCTTGATGCTCAGCGAGAGCCGGCGGCGCTCCTCGTCGATCTCGAGGATCTTCACGTTCAGGCTGGTGCCGGGCTCGACCACCTCGGAGGGGTTCTCGACGTGGTGATCGGCGAGCTCGGAGATGTGGACCAGCCCCTCGACGCCGGGCAGGATCTCCACGAAGGCGCCGAAGGTGACGACCTTGGTCACCTCGCCCTCGAGGACGTCGCCGGGCCGGTGCGTGCTGATCACCCGCTGCCAGGGGTCCTCCTGCGTCTGCTTGAGGCCAAGCGAAATTCGCTGGCGGTCGCGGTCGATGTCGAGGACTTTGATCCGCACGGTGTCGCCGATCGCCACCACCTCGGAGGGATGGTTGACGTGGCTCCAGGAAAGCTCGGAAATATGGATCAGGCCGTCGATGCCGTCGAGGTCGACGAAAGCGCCGAAGTCGACGATGTTGGAGATCTTGCCTTCGACGACCTGACCGGGCTGGAGGCGCCCGAGGATCTGCTCGCGAACCTCCTTGCGCTCTTCCTCGAGCACGGCGCGCCGCGAGAGGACGACGTTGTTGCGGCTGCGGTTGAGCTCGATCACTTTGCATTCGAGCGTCTGGCCCATGAACTCGTCGAGGTTGTGGACGCGGCGGATGTCGACCAGCGAGGCGGGCAGGAAGCCGCGCACGCCGAGGTCGAGGATCAGGCCGCCCTTGACGACCTCGATCACTCCTCCTTCGACCGGTTCGCCCGACTCGGCCGCGGCCTCGATGCGGCGCCAGGCCTTCTCGAAGCGAGCCCTCTTCTTGGAGAGGATCAGCCGGCCCTCGGCGTCCTCCTTGGTGAGGACCAGGGCGTCGATCTCCTCGCCGAGCTCGACCTCTTCGTCGGGATTGACCGACTTGCGGATCGAGAGCTCGGTTGAGGGAATGACCCCCTCCGACTTGTAGCCGATGTCAACGAGGACCTCGTCTTTGTCGATGCGCACGACCTTGCCGTTGACGACGTCGCCCTCCTCGAAGGAGACCATCGTCGCCGCGTAGTTGGGCACGACCTTGCCGTCGACTTCGATCAGAAGTCCGTTCGAACCGTCGACGGGAATGCCGGTTGGCGCCGGGGGGGTGAGTGTGTCGCTCGTTGACACGGCGGCGAATAATGGCAGAAAGATTCGGGGCGCTTCCTCCCCTCCCCGCACGGTCGGTACCCTGCGGCGAATGCCGGTACGGGCGACCAAACGCGGCGAGGAGCGAACCGCCCTCGACGGAACCCATGACGTTCTGATCTGCGGAGCCAGCTTCGCGGGCCTCGCGGTGGCCCGCGAGCTCACCGGCTCGGGCGCCGATGTGATGGTCGTCGACCGCTACGAGATCGGCGAGCGCCAGACCTCCGCCTGCGGCATCCCCACCGACTGGCTGCGCGCCATGGGGCTGATGGAGGCAGAGCGGCAGCGCTTCGACTCGCTGCTCATACACACCCCCCATGGCACCTCCCGGTTCCGGCTTCCCTGGACCTTCTCCACCTTCGACTACCGCGAGCTCTGCCAGCTGCTCTGGCGCGACTGCGACGCCACCTTCGAGACCGCCAAGGTCAACGGGCGGGTGCGGCCCGCCAACGGCGATGGCACGATCGCGGTCGAGACGGACCGCGGCGTCCTCGAGGCTCCGCTCGTCGTCGACGGGCTGGGCTGGCGGCGCATGCTTGCCAGCGGCGACGGCTACCAGCCCCCGGACGCGCCTCTCTCTCGCGGACTCGAGGTCCATCCCGACGGGACGAGCGAGGACCTCGAGGTCTGGATCGACCGCCGCTATGTGCCGGCCGGATATGGATGGTCCTTTCCCGCCCGCGACGAGCTGCGCATCGGCGTCGGCTCCTTCGACCCCCGCTTCCACGTCCGCGAGACCACCGAGCTGCTGGCCGAGGACCTGGGCCGCGACCGGGTCCGCTACCAGGGCAACTGGATCCCCCACAAGCTGCGCCGCGCCACCGAGGGAGGGGTCTTCTTCGTCGGCGACTCGGCGGGACACTGCCTGCCCCTCACCGCCGAGGGGATCAGAACGGCCCTCTACTTCGGCGTCGCCCTGGGCCGCGAGCTGCGAGCCGTCGTCGAGGGGAGCCAGGGACGCGAGGACGCCGCCGCGCACTACGCCGAGTTCCACGACGCCCATGAGTGGAAGTTCCGCTGGATGCTGCGCGTGCAGAGACTGGTTCCGAAGGTTCCGCCTCGGGTCCTGGGCCCGCTGATCCGCCTCTTCGGCGCCAGACGCTTCGTCGAGTGGTCCTTCCGGCATTACCTTCGCATCGCCCATCCGGACTTCGCGGCGCTGGATGCATCCGCCCCGAAGCCGGAGCGCGTCACCGTTTAGCGGCGCCCGCGGCTCGCTACCGGACGACGAGGAAGGTCCCGGCCAGCAGCAGCGCCACACCCAGGAGGCGCTCGGGCGACAGCGGTACTTCATCGAGGCCGAAGAGGCCGAAGCGATCGATCGCCACCGAGGCGACCAACTGTCCTGTGATCGTCGCGGCCGCCACCCCGCCGGCGCCGATCGCGGCCACCGCTATCAGCGCATTGGTGACGTAGACCGCGCCGAGCAGGCCGCCGATCAGGTAGTACCAGCTGACGTCGGAGGCGGAGCCGAGGCCGCCGGCCTTGCCGCTGAGGACGACGATCGCGGTCAGGGCGACCGTGCCGATCGCGAACGAGACCAGCGCGGCCGCCAGGCTGCCCGTCGCCCTGCCCAGGCCGGCGTTGATCGGCGCCTGCAGGGCGATCAGGCCGCCCGCGATCGCGGTGAGAACCACCGCGACCCCCCTATCCAAGGCCGCCCCCGGTGAAGCGCGTGATCTTCGGCTGCTGAGCGTGTTCCATCGAATGTCGCGGCGCCGCGGCCACGCCCTTGCGTGGCGGTTGAACCGCCTCGCTGTCATATCAGTAACTCCCAAGGAGCATCGACCGCACATGAACCCACCTCCTGAAGGCTTCGCCTCCCGACTCGTCCTCGGCCCGACGCTGCGCGCGCAGTCCGATCGCAGGCTGGTGACCCTGGTCCGAGACGGCTACGAGGCCGCTTTCGAGGAGATCGTCCGCCGCTACGGCAGACCGCTGGGCCGCTACGCGGCGACGATCGTCGGCGCTCGCTCCGAGGACGTCACCCAGGACGCCTTCTCCAAGGCGCTGCTGGCTCTGCGCCGCAACGACGCCGAGATCGACCTGCGTCCGTGGCTGTTCCGGATCGTCCGCAATACGGCGCTCAACGAGCTGCGCGACAGCCCTCCCTCCCCCGACGCTCTGGCCGAGGCGATAGCCGGCGGCCGCACCCCGGCCGAAGAGATGGAGCAGCGCGAGGAGATAGCCGACCTGATCAAGCGGCTCCAGACCCTGCCCGAGCCTCAGCGCGCCGCGATCGTGATGCGGGAGCTGGAAGGGCTCAGCCACGACGAGATCGCCGCCGCACTGGGAATGAGCGGCGGAGCGGCGCGCCAGGCGATCTATCGCGCCCGCCGGGCGCTGCGCGATGGGATCGGGATGCTCGTGCCGCTGCCGCTGGTCCAGTCGCTGCTCGCGGCGGCTTCGACGCCCGGCACGGCGGAGAGTGCGGCCGGCATGGCCGGGATCGGCGCCGCCGGGGCCGGGGCCGGGATCGCCTTGAAGGCGACGGCGGCCACCGTTCTGGTCGCCGGCGCCCTGGGTGCCGGCGTGGCCTTGAAGCCCAGTAGCCACGGCGGGAAGGCCGAGGCGGCCCCGACGCGATCCGCGCAGAGCCAGGCCGGCGATCGCGGCGCCGCCAGCACTGGCAGCCAAGGCGGCGGGTCGGAGAGCGGCAGCGACGACAGCGGACACCGAGGGTCAGGGCCTGGAGACGACCACGGCGGACATGGCGCTGACGAGCCAGGGGAGGACCACGGCCGCGGGCCCGAGTCGGGCGACGACAACGGCGGGCTCAGCGGATCCTCCGGGCACGGCGGATCCTCTGGTTCCAGCGGTTCCTCCGGCTCAAGCGGCTCCTCAGGCTCCGGTGGCGGCGAGCGCTCAGGCTCGTCGGGCGGCGGAGGCGACGGCAGCGGGTCCTCCAATTCAGGCTCCAGCGGCTCTGGGACCAGCGGCTCTGACTCGGGTTCCAACGACTCAGAAGCCGTTCTCGAGTCAACCGAGGACCACAGCGGTCCCGGCTGAGCTTTCTTTCGAATCGCCGTGATCTTCGCCCCGGGCTCGGGTTGACGAGGAAGACAGCCGTAAGCGAACCAAGGAGGAACGATGAACCACCCCCGTAGAAATCGACGCCGCGCCGGCGGCCTGCTGCTCGCCGCGGCGGCGCTGCTGGCAGCGATCGGAGCGCTGGCCGCCGTCGCCGTCGCCAAGGACGGCAACGAGGACCGCATTCCGGATAAGTGGGAGAAGCACCACCACCTCTCCCTGCATGTGAAGCAGACACATCGCGACCAGGACCACGATCACCTGGGCAACCGGGCGGAGTTTCTGGCCGGCGACAACCCGCGCGATCGCGACAGCGACGACGATGGCGTGATCGACGGCAATGAGAACGCCGGCAAGATCGCCTCCTTCGACGCGGCAACCGGAAAACTGACGATCGAACTGTTCGGCGGCGATTCGATCAGCGGCGTCGTCACCGAAAGCACTCGCATCAAGTGCGAGGACCAGCACGGGGTCGCGCGCACCAGCCGCGAGGAAGAGCCGGGTGACGACCATGGCGGCGCCGGCGCCGAGCCGGGGGATGACCACGGTGGCAACTCCGGTCCCGGGTCTAGTAACTCCGGCGCCGGGTCTGACAACTCCGGTCCCGGCCGGGGCGGCGAGGAGGACGGCGCCAACTGCACCACCGCCGACCTGAGCGAGGGTGCGGTAGTGCAAGAGGCCGAGCTCGAGATCGAGCACGGCGCGGCCACCTTCGAGGAGGTCGAGCTGGCCGGCTGACCCAGCCCGAGCAACCGAGTGGGAGAAGGGCCGGCCTTTGCGCCGGCCCTTCTACTTCACCTCCAGCCAGTCTCCGCCGACCCCGACATCGACCTCGAGCGGGGGGTCGAGCGGGTACGCCGCGCACATCTCGCGCCGGACGAGCTCGGTGGCCGCCTCCATCTCCTCCGGCGGGCCCTCGAAGAGCAGCTCGTCGTGGATCTGCAGGACGAGCCGGGTCTTCATTCCGGCCTCCCGCACGGCATCGTGGCAGCGCACCATCGCCACCTTGATGATGTCCGCGGCGGTCCCCTGGATCACGGTGTTGACGGCGAGCCGCTCGCCCAGGCGCCTGGTGTTCGGATTGGACGAGCGCAGCTCGGGAATCGGCCGGCGGCGGCCCATCAGCGTCGAAACGTAGCCCTCCTCCTGGGCCTGCTCGATGACTCGCTCGCGAAACGCCCGCACGGCCGGGAAGCGCTCCAGATAACGGGCGACGAATTCCTCGGCCTCTTTGCGTGGGATGTTCAGCCTGTCGGCGAGGCCGAACCCCGTCAGTCCGTAGACGATGCCGAAGTTGACCATCTTCGCCTTCGAGCGCTGGCCGACGTCGACCTCCTCGCGTGAGATCTCGAAGACCTCCGCCGCGGTGGCGGCGTGGACATCGTCGCCGGCCCGGAAGATCTCTTTCAGCACTTCCTCCTCGGCGATGTGGGCGAGGACCCGCAGCTCGACCTGGCTGTAGTCGGCGGAGAGCAGCTGCCGGCCTGGCTCGGCGACGAAGCAGGCGCGCACCGGCCTGCCGATCTCGGTCCGAATCGGGATGTTCTGCAGGTTGGGATTGGTGCTGGAGAGGCGGCCCGTCGTGGTCGCCGCCTGGTTGAAGGTCGTGTGCACGCGCCCGGTCTCGGGGTCGATCAGCTCGGGCAGCGTGTCCAGGTAGGTGTTCTTCAGCTTGCTGAGCTCGCGCCAGGTCTCGATCTTCTCGACGATCGGGTGCTCGTCGCGGATCTGGGCGAGCACCCGGGCGTCGGTGGAGTAGCCGGTTTTGCCGCGCCGCTTGCGGGTCAGGCCCAGCTTCTCGAACAGCACCTGGCCGACCTGCTGTGGAGATCCGATGGTGAACTCGCCGTCCGCAAGCTCGAAGATCTCCTTCTCCAGCTCATCGATCTGCTTGCCGAAGCCGGCGCCCACCTCGGCGAGGCGCTCGGCGTCGAGCTTCAGCCCCTCCCGCTCCATCGCCGCCAGGACGTGGACCAGCGGCAGCTCGACGTCGCGCAGCAGCGCCTCGAGCTCGAACTTGGCCAGGCGGGGGCGCTGAGCATCGGCCAGCGCCGCCACCAGGCGCGCTTCCTCGGCCACATCGGGGCCGGTGTCCTCGACGTCGTCGAGGCTGAGCTGACCGTCGTCTACCTCCTTCGGAGGCTCGGCGCCGGCAAGGCCGATTCCCGCATCGGCCACCAGCTCGGCCAGCTCGTAGGTGCGGCGCTGGGGCTCCAGCAGGTAGGCGGCCAGCATCGTGTCGTGATCGAACTGCAGCTCCACGCCGGCCCGCACGGCGGCCGCAAGCAGCCCATGGCGGCCCCCTCCCAGGGACTTTGCGTCGTGGGCAATCAGGGGGCGGCCGGCCAGCTCGGCGGCAAGCTCCTCCTCGCCGGCGGTGCCGGTGAGCACATGCGGGCCCTGGGCCGCGGCCCACTTGTCGGCTTCGAGCGCCAGCGCCGCAGGCCCCTCCCCGAGGTCAGAGGGACTGCCCTCGGTCACTTCGACGCTGACCTCCATCGCGATGCTGCGGCCCGGCACCGCCTCGCCCTCGGGCAGCTCGTCCTCGAGGCGCTCCATCACCGCCCGCAGCTCGAACTCGCGCATGAACTCGCGTAGGGCGCCGCGGTCGGGCTCGGCCGCCAGGACCTCCTCGAGGTCGATGCCGGTGTCGATGTCGCAGAGGATCGTCGCCAGCTGCTTGGAGACCCGGGCGTCCTCGGCATGGTCGCGCAGGCTCTGCTTCCGTTTCGTGCCGGAAACCATCTCCACGTTGGTGAGCACTCCCTCGAGCGAGCCGAACTCCTGCAGCAGCTGCGCCGCCGTTTTGTCGCCGATCCCGGGAACGCCGGGGATGTTGTCCGAGGTGTCGCCTTTCAGGCCGATCAGGTCGGTGACCAGCTCGGGCGGCACGCCGTAGCGCTCGATCACCCCTTCGCGGTTGTAGATCTTCGTGTCGGTGACCCCGCGCGAGGTGGTCATGACGCTGACCCCGTCTTCGACCAGCTGGTAGACGTCGCGATCGCCGGAGACGATCATCACCGGGATCGCCTGCTCGCGGGCACGGGCGGCGAGCGAGCCGATCACGTCATCGGCCTCGTAACCCTCGACCCGCACGTTGGCGTAGCCGAAGGCTTCGACCAGGGGCATCAGGTACGGCCACTGCTCGGCCAGCAGGTCCGGCCGCGGCGGGCGCTGGGCCTTGTAGAGGTCGTAGGTCTCCTTGCGGCCGGAGAGGCCCGCGTCCCAGGCGGCGACGAGCCCGGCCGGCCGGTGCTCGGTGACGATTTTCGCCAGCATCGAGGCGAGGCCGTAGATCGCGTTCGTCGGCCGGCCGTCGGAGGTCGAGATCGACTCCGGCAGCGCGAAGAAGGCCCGGTAGGCGAGGCTGTTTCCGTCAAGGAGGAAGAGCTCTGACTTGCTAGCGGTCGGGGAAGCCATCGATGCCCACTCTAAGGCGCGGCGAAGCGCGTTCTCGCCCTCCGCCCAGCACTCGGTATCTAGCGGGGGCTCGCAAGAGCGGCGCCGCCGTCGAGCTTCCCCACACCCGGCACGAAGCGGCCGACGCGGGAGGCGTACTCGGCGTAGGGGCGGCCGTGGACCCGCAGCAGGTAGGGCTCCTCGACCACCCTCACCTGCAACTCCAGGCCGACCGCGAGGGTGATGATCGCGGCCACCGCGAGGGCGTTGGGCACCATCAGCACGAGGCCGAGCACCGTTGGCAGCATGGCGCTGTAGATCGGGTTGCGTACGACTTCGAAGGGCCCATCGGTGACGAGGTCCGTGCGCTCCCCGGGGTCGACGCCGATCCGCCATGCATCCCCCATCGCCAGCTGAGCGGCGAAGGTGAGCCCGATCCCACTCGAGGCGAGGACGATCCCGGCCACGTGGCCCGCCGCGCCGTCGAGGGCCGGGACCGGCTCGAGGACGTCGAGCAGGGCGAGCACGGGCGCCGCCGCCCCCATCGCCAGTGCGGCGAGGAAGAGGGCGCCGGCAAGCCACTCGAGCGGCGCCGCGCCACTGCTCAGGCCACGCACTCCGGTTGAGCCGGTGCGGCGCAGCTGGACGAGGATCCGGACTCCAAAGGTCAGCGTCACGGAGACGCCGTAGAGAACGAGTGCCGCGGCCGCCATCGCGAGCGATCATAGGCGCGAGCGGGCGCGAAGGGCGAATCTGATTCGATAGCCGCCGCATGGCGGTCAGCGCTCAATACAGCGTCACGATCCGGGTCGAGCTCGATGCCCGGCAGGAGCCCCTGGGCAAGCTCACAGCCGCGATCGCCGAGGCGGGCGGCCACCTGCAGGGAGTCGACCTGGTGCCGGGCGCCGGTGGCGAGGGCAAACGGGTGCGCGAGTTCACGATCGACGCCCAGGACCGCGAGCACTGGGAGAAGATCCTGCGCAGTATCGGTTCGACCCGCGGCGCCCGCGTCCTCGACTACGTGGACCGCACGATGCAGATGCACCGCGGCGGCAAGATCTCGGTCGAGAACAAGTACCCGCTGAAGACCCGCGACGACCTCTCGATGGCCTATACGCCGGGCGTGGCGCGCGTCTGCCAGGACATCCACGACGACCGTTCCAAGGCCTTCGAGTACACGATCAAGAAGAACACGGTCGCCGTCGTCTCCGACGGCAGCGCCGTCCTCGGCCTCGGCAACATCGGGCCCGAGGCCGCGATGCCGGTGATGGAGGGCAAGGCGATGCTGTTCAAGGAGTTCGCCGAAGTCGACGCCTTCCCGATCTGCCTCGACACCCAGGACGCCGAGGAGATCATCAAGGCGGTCGAGCTGATCGCCCCCACCTTCGGCGGCATCAACCTCGAGGACATCTCGGCGCCTCGCTGCTTCGAGATCGAGGAGCGGTTGAAGGAGTCCGTAGATATCCCGGTGTTCCATGACGACCAGCACGGCACCGCCGTGGTGACGATGGCGGCGCTGTTCAACGCGTTGAAGATCACCGGCAAGCCGATCGAGGAGCTGCGCGTTCTGATGGTTGGCCTCGGCGCCGCGGGGGTAGCGACCACAAAGATGATGCTCGCCTCCGGAGTGACCCACATCGTCGGCTGCGACAGGCAGGGAGCGCTCTCCACCAGCAGAGCCGACTACGAGTCCGGCGAGATGTCGGGGATCAAGCGCTGGTACTCGGAGAACTCCAATCCCGAACAGCTGACCGGCCAGCCCGACGATCTGCTCGAGGGCATGGACCTCTTCGTCGGCCTCTCCGGGCCCGGGATCATCAAGCCGGAGTCGCTGGAGAAGATGAACGACGACGCGATCGTCTTCGCGATGGCCAACCCGAACCCGGAGGTCATGCCCGAGGAGGCGGACCCCTACGTGAGGATCATGGCCACCGGGCGCTCCGACTACCCGAACCAGATCAACAACGTGCTCGCCTTCCCGGGGATCTTCCGCGGCGCGCTGGACGCCGGCGCGCCCCGGATCACCGAGGAGATGAAGCTCGCCGCCGCCAAGGGAATCGCGATGGCGGTCAACGAGGTGGACCTCTCCGAGGACTACATCATCCCCAGCGTCTTCAACCGCGAAGTCGCCCCGAAGGTCGCCGAGGCGGTGGTCGAGGAGGCCAAGCGAGAGGGGATCGCGCGCTTCAACGAGGAAACCGGCACCTTCGACGCCGTGGAGGCCTCCTGAAGCGGTGAAGGTCCTCGTCACCGGCGCCAGTGGCTTCATCGGGTCGGCCCTCTGCGACACGCTGCTGGTCCGAGGCGACACCGTCGCCGGCCTGACCCGCGACCCCCGGAGGGCCCGCCAGACCAACCCCAACGTCGCCTGGCATGCCTGGGAGCCGACGCTGGAACGTCCCGCCCCCGAGGCCTTCGAGGGCGTCGATGCGGTGATCAACCTGCTCGGCGAGAGGATCGACCAGCGCTGGACCGACGAGGCGAAGCACCGGATCATGGAGAGCCGCAGGACCGGCACCCACAACCTCGTCGGGGCGATCGCCGGCCTGCAGCGCAAGCCGAAGGTGCTGGTAAACCAGTCGGCGATCGGCTTCTACGGCAATCGCGGCGAGGCGATGGTCGACGAGTCCGCCCCCGCGGGGGAGGGCTTCGACGCCGGCGTCGCCAATGAGTGGGAGCGCGCCGCCCAGGAGGTTCAGGGCAGCGGGGTCCGCCTGGTCATCGTCCGCACCGGCCACGTCCTCGACCCCAGCGGCGGCATGCTGCAGCAGCTGCTGGGGCCCTTCAAGCTCGGCCTCGGCGGGCCGCTGGCGGGCGGGCGCCAGTACATGTCGTGGATCCACATCGACGACGAGGTCGGGATCCTGCTCTGGGCCGCCGAGAACGAGAAGGTCGCCGGGGTTGTCAACGCCACCGCGCCTAACCCGGTCACCAACCGCGAGCTCGCCAAGGCGCTGGGCCGGGCGCTGGGCCGGCCCGCCGTGACGCCGGTTCCCGGCTTCGCGCTCGATCTCAAATTCGGCCGTGAGTTCGGCGCCGTGCTGCGCGGCGGCCAGCGGGTGATGCCGCGGAGGGCGCTCGACCTCGGCTACAAGTTCCGCTTCTCCGACATCGGCGAAGCCCTCAACGATCTGCTCTAGCCGAGGTGTGAGGTGTGGGACCCCACACCCTCACACGACAGCTGGCGCAGGCATCAACGCAGGGCGTCGGTGACGGAGGTGCGCGGGGAGCTGAGGTCGGCTTCGCGAAGGGCTTTGCGGAGTTCGGAGATCGCCGCCGTGCCCGAGGAGTTGGAGATGACCGGGATGCCGGCGGATTCGAGGATCGGTTCGGAGAAGCGGGCGGCGGCGTCGTCGGGTGCTTCGATGTAGACGATCGAGCTCGAGTCCTCGGTCGCGCGGCGGGCGCCGGCCCCGATCGCGGCAAGGTCCAGCTTGCCATCGCCGCGGGCCGGCGGCAGGCAGACGGCCCGCAACCGGACCGCACCAGCGTCGGCGCCATCCCCGGCCAGCGCCCGAGTCGCTTCCGCGCACAGAGGCGCGACCACGTAGGCGGTGAGCGTCGCCCCCTCCTGCGCCCCCTGGCTTTCCCCGCACCCGGCGATTCC
>DASSTR010000041.1:0-2271 GCA_035707825.1 Solirubrobacterales bacterium | reverse complement strand
CGTACTTGGGGACCGCGAGCAGCATGTCGAAGACCTTGGCCGTCATCACGTACTCCGGCGGGTCGAGCAGGAGCGCGTTGATGCTCGCTTTGCCCGCTTTGAGGTCCTTCTTCAGCTTCGCCCTCGCGGTGCGGATGTCGTTGGCGCGCCGCAGCGCATCCATCCTCTGGTCCAACGACCTCTCGGGGGCGGAGGCGGAGGTCTTGACTGAGGTGGCCATCTGCGCGGCGAGTATAGCCGCGGCTCAGGGGCGTGCAAGGGAATATCGCCCTTTTCAGGGCAAATTCACCTCGACCTGCAGTCGAGGCTTAGGCTGGCGAGGGGCTGCGGGGCCGCGAGAGCGCGGTTTGCAGCCCGCTTGCGACGCGCGATCCGGCCCGCGGGTCGCGAAAGCTCTCCGTCCCGACGGCCACCAGGGTCGCTCCGGCGTCGATGGCTTCACGCGCATCGGCGGCCGACGAAATGCCCCCCATGCCGATCACCGGCAGCCCCACCGCGGCGGCCACCGCTCGCAACTGCGCGATCGCGATCGGCCTCACCGCCGGCCCGGAAAGACCGCCGTGCCCGGCGGCAATCCCCGGCTCTCCGGTGAGCGGATCGATCGCCGCCGCCTTCATCGTGTTGATCAGCGAGACGGAGTCGGCCCCTCCCCGCTCCGCCGCCGCCGCGATCGCCGCCGGATCGGCCACATTGGGCGTCAGCTTGACGATCAGCGGCTTCTCGGTCAGCGGGCGCAGCGCCTCCAGCAGGCCCTCGGTCTCCTCGGGACGCTCGCCGACGATGAGCCCGGAGTGGACGTTGGGACAGGAGACGTTGAGCTCGATCGCGGCGACCTCCTCGCGCTCGGCGACGCCGGTGACGAGACGGGAGAAGTCCTCACGCCCGGTGGCCATCACCGAGACGATCAGCGGCACCGGCAGCTCGGCAAGGCGCGGCAGGTCCTGCGCCAGGAATCCCTCCAGCCCGCGGTTGGGCAGGCCGATCGAGTTGATCATGCCGGCCGGCGTCTCCCAGATCCGCTGCGGCTCGTTCCCGGGCCGCGGCTCCGGGGTGATCGTCTTGCTGACGAAGGCCGAGAACGGGAAGTCCTCCAGCACCGCGTCCCCGTAGGCCCGCCTGGCGGCAATCGCGTCGAACGTCCCCGATGCGTTGATCACGCGGCTTTTCAGCTGCAGACCACAGAAGTCGACCGAACTCTCGGCTGCGGGTCCTGCCGTCGAGTTGGGCCCCCCTCCTTGTCCTGCGCGCTGCTCCGGGGGCCGGGACACAGGGCTCGAAGAATCGCCACCTTCCCCTCCACAGCCTCCGGACTGCGGAGCGGCACCCAACTCGACACCACCCACAGGCGAGGCGCTTGCGGGCTCCGTAGCCGGCCCGGGGCGAATGACTGGGCCGTCGACGCAGAGACGGATGTAGCCGTCGCCGCCGGGTTTGGGGACGGCGCAGCCGAAACAAGCGCCGTAGCCGCAGGCCATCGGAGCCTCCATCGCCAGCTCGCAGGCGACGTCGCGGGCGCCGCAGAGCACGGCGACCGCGTCCAGCATCGCGGGAGGGCCGCAGGCATAGACCGCGGCGCTCGAGGCGTCGGAGCCGGTCAGCATCGCTCCCAAGAGATCGGTCACGTAACCGCGCTCGCCGAGATGCCCGTCGTCGGAGGCGAGGCCGAGCTGGCAGTTGGAGAAGAGGTCGTCGATGCCGCCGCTGTGGGCGCGGTCGCGGAAGCCGAGGAGGATCTGAGTCGGCACGCCGCGCGCCGAGAAGCGGCGGCGCAGCAGGGCCAGAGGGGCGATGCCGATGCCGCCGCCGACGAGGATCGCGCCCGCCGCCGCGGGGTTGAGGTCCCTGGGCGCGGAGAACGAGTTTCCGAGCGGGCCGTTGACCCAGACCCGCTCGCCGGCGGCCAGCTCGCAGAGCCGGTCGGTGCCGGGCCCGATCCCCTCAACCAGGAAGTCCAGCCGGATGCCGTTCTTGGCGGGGCCGGCGTCGGCCACCGAAAGCGCCCGCGGCAGAAAGGGGCGCTGGCCGCCTTCCCCCCAGCGACGCTCGGCCGCGAGCATGTAGAACTGTCCCGGCTCGGGCTCAGGCCCCTCGAGGTCGAGCAGCGAGAAGACGCGGTAGCCGCCCGAATCGCGGCCCTCCGACACCTCGCACAGGCGCCGCCCCCATGGCGCGAGGGCCGCGCCCGGACGCGGGAGCGAGGCCGAGCCCATCACTGCGCGGAGGAGGCGGTGCTGGGCGCCCCGTGGATCTCCTGCAGGCTGCGGACCTCGG
>DASSTR010000040.1:0-18201 GCA_035707825.1 Solirubrobacterales bacterium | reverse complement strand
ACCCCGGCGTCATCGGAGGCGGCGTGATCGGTGACCGGTGCCGAGAAGGAGACCGGCAGCCCCGCTTCCCGGGCGCCCTGCTCGATCTGCTCGCGCCAATCGGAGTGGATCTCCCCCGAGAGATAAACGCTCCAGGTCCGCGCGGCCATGGGGCCATCCTAGAGGTCCCGTCTCACCCAATCCGCCGTCCCCCAACTCATCGAGTCCGCCGTTTGTTCCCTTGGCGGGGAAGAAGCGGCGGACTCGGCGTTCCCAAATAGCCCTCTCGCCGGGAGGCCCAGAGCGCCCTTGCCGGGACCACGCCCCGTGGAGCGGCTGACCGAGCTGCTGCGGTTGAAGAACCTGCTGGGGATCTCGCTCGAGGAACTGGGGCCCTGGTCGGGGCCGAGGAAGCCCGGACCGAGAGCCCGGTCCCTGACTAACCCGCCGCCTGCTCCTCGAAGTGCTTGCTCAGCATGGTCACCTGTCCCTGGTAGTTGGAGCCAAGCTCCTCGCCGTAGAGGCGCTCGGCGGGCGCGCTGGTCCGCTCCAGGGCCAGCTTGCAGACCGGCTGGCGGTGCTCGACCATGAATGAGACGTCGCGGGCGCGCACCTCGAGGGCCGCTCGGCTGCCGTGGCGGTCCCCCGCCGGGTCGTAGCCGAAGCCGGGGTCGAAGAAGCCCGCGTAATGGGTGCGCAGCTCGCCGGCGGTCGGGTCGTAGGCCATCATCTCGGCGGCGATCTGCGGCGGGATGCAAACCCCCTCGGCCGAGAGCAGCAGATAGAAGATCTCCGGCTCGAGCACGATCCGCCCGCCGCGCTCCGGGAAGACCGGGTCCCAGTAATCGGTCCAGCGGTAGGCGCGGACGCGCGAGAGGTCGATCGGCAGGCTGTTCTTCTTCGCCCGGTAGCCGACGATGCGGTCGCTGGGCCCGGAGAGATCGACGCTCAGGAACAGACCCTCGGAGAGGGACAGTTCGGACTCCCGCAGAGCGTGGGAGTCGAGATAGAGGAGCGGGAACTCGGGCTGCATCTGCCTGATCTCCCCGTCGCTCAGCTTGACCTCGCCGTGCGCCAGCCGCAGCTGGTTGAGCGAGAGGCCCGTCTTCACCTGAATCGCGAAGGAGCGCGGCACGATCTCCAGGTAGAGCTTGCCCTGATAGCCGGGACGGATTTCGTCGAAGCGGTGGTGGCGATCGGTGAGCACGCGGGTGAAGACGTCGAGCCGCCCGGTCGAGCTCTTCGGGTTCGCCTTCGCGCGCACCTCGTCGGGCAGCGCCAGCTCCTCGATCAGGGGGACGAGGTAGGGCCGGTCGCGCTCCAGCACGGCGCCGTCGCGGAGGTCGACCCGCTGGAAGGCGAGGCCGTCGATCTTCTCCTCGACCGTCGAGTCGACGTCGGGCAGGAAGCTGCAGCGCAGGGCCCAGGCGTGGTCGCCGAGGCGCAGGTCGATGCTGGCGGGCTGGATCGCCTCGGGCCGGATCCGGTAGTCCCCGGAGGTGATCCATCCGGCCTCGATCGCCCGGCTCAGCTCCTGCGATGGCATCACGCCCGGAGCCAGAGCGGGCGCGCTGTCGCGGGCGGCCTCTTCAGCCGCCGGCGCCTCGCTCATCGCGCTCCGTCCCCGCTCATCGGCTGGGAGCCTATGCGCCGCGCCTCGGCCGCGCCGACGTAAGGGGTCAGCGCGAATTCGACGAGCTCGGGGAGAAGGTCCTCCAGCGCCCTGTCCTTTGCGCGGACGCGGCGGCTGACCAGCGAGGCGACGCCGCCGACCACGGCCTCATCGGTGACGCCCGGCGCGCTCGACGGCGACCCCGAAAGAGCCGAGGGGGGCCCGCCGATTCGCGCCACGTCCTGGGACGTCGCCGCTTCCCGGGACCCCGCCGCTTCATGGGACCCCGCCACATCCCGGGACCCCGCCACATCCCGGGATCCCGCCACGTCCTGGGTCGTCGCCACGTCTTGGGATCCCGCCACGTCCTGGGTCGTCGCTTGCTGGGGACGAGGCGCGCCGGAGCCCAGGCGCTCGGCGTATTCCTGCACCGAGTCCTGGAAGCGGTCGTAGATCTCGCGGCCGCCGCGCAGGCCCTCGACGAGCAGAAGCTTGGCCCGCTCGGGCTCGGCCTCGAGGAACTCGAGCAGCGCCGCGAGCGCGTCCCGCACCCGCAGCGGCCAGTCCTTGCTCGATTCGCAGGCCAGCGAGATCCGCTCGCGAAGGCGTTCGACGTTGTCGTCGTAGGCGGCGGCGAAGCAGTCGTCCTTGCCCTCGAAGCGCTTGTAGTAATCGCTCTTGGAGACGCCGGCGCGGGCGGAGATCAGTGCCACCGTCGTCTCCTCGTAGCCGACGTCCGCGAAGCACTCGGCCACGGCGGTGAGCAACCTTTCGCGCTGGTTGCGGGCCACGTACTCCGGGCTGAGGCCGTGCCGGCCACGCGGAAGCTTTTCCATGAGCGTGCAGTCTGCCAGCGTGAACCGCTCACCGCTAGCCCTGGCGCCCCATTTCTGGTAGGAACGTCAGGGGGCTCTGCGATGGGGGCGGCGAGAATCCAGTTGACGGAGGAGGTCCTGGCCGGGGCCGTCGGCGACGCATGGTCGCGCGAGCAGGTGCGCGCCGTGGTCGAGATGCTGATCGCTGGGGACGGGAAATTTGGGCCCGGGCGCCGCCTGCCCACCGAGCTGAAGGAGACCGCGCAGCGCCTCCGCATGCTCCTCGCGATGCAGCGGGCATGCGCCGAGCTCGGCTATCGCAAGACGACGGTGCACCACGTCCTCGAACGGGCCGGCGTCTCGCGTCCCACCTTCTACCAGTACTTCAGGGACAAAGAGGACTGCTTCGTGATGGCCTTCGACTTCGCGGTGGAACGGATGCGGGCGCACCTCACAGCGGCGGCCATGGAAGGCGGTGAGGGCTGGCGCAGCCGGCTCCAGTCCACGCTAACCGAACTCCTGCACTTCGTCGCCTCCGAGCCCGACGCGGCGCGCATGCTGATCGTCGAGGCGCGAGGCGCCAATCTCGACATCCTGCAGAGGCACGACGCCCTCCTCGACAGCCTTGCGGCCTGCGTCGACGACGGGCTCAAGGACGACTCCTCGGGGACCGCGAACGCGATTACCGCCGAGGGACTCGTGGCGGGAATCGAGGCGGTCCTCTACGTGCGGCTCAACTACGGCGAAGGGGACGGAGCCGAAGCGCTCCTCCCCGCGCTGATGAGCTTTGCCGCACCCGCCCACGAAGGCGGCCCCGCCGTCGTCAACTCGCCGGCCGGTACCTGAGTGGCGCCTACTTGCCGCCGCCGGCCGGGGACTTGACGGCCAGCTGCAGCGTCCGCTCCCCCACCTTCTCCGTCGCCTCTCCCATGGTGATCTGGAAGACGGCCAGCAGGGCGCCGGATGCGAAGGGGCGCATGCGCTCGAGCGCTTCGCGCATCATCGGCCAGTCCTTCTCGGGACGGCCGGCGCGGTCGAACGGGCCCCAGATCCCCTTTACGAAGAGGTCGATCAGGGTGAGGGCGGCGCCCTCGGCGTGGCGGCGCAGCCTCTCGGCGGTGGCGATGGCTTCCTCGGCACTGACCCCGAAGTCGGCCAGTTCGGCGGCCGCCTGCCGCAGCCGCGGGCTGATCACCTCGATCCTGCCGTCGGGAAGCGCCCGCAGGATGCCGATCCCTTCGGCCCGTTTGATCAGCTTGCGGTCGAGCTTGTCGACCCCCCAGACTTCGGCCAATTCATCCTTCTCGATGATTTCCGGGGTCTCGTCTTCGAACGGCAGGCGCAGCGCGCGGGTGAAGTCGAAGAGCTCCGTCGCCGAGCCGTCGCTGCTCTCCAGGATGCGCCGGATCGCCTCCAGATTGAGCCCGTCGGCTTTCATCTCCCGCGCCAGCGCGATCCGCGTCACGTGCTCGTCGTTGTAGTAGCCGGTGCGGCCGCGGACGATCGGCGGCGCGATCAGCCCGCGGGTCTGGTAGGCGCGGATGTTGCGGACAGTCATCCCGGTCCGCTCGGCGAGCTCTTTGATCGTCATCTCGCCCTTGACTCGCTGCGCTGCCTTCTGGGTCGGGTCGACCGTCTGCGTCGAGGTGTTGGTGTTCTCCGTCGAGGTGTTGGTCTTCTCCATCGAGGTGTTGGTCTTCGCCATCGGGCTCGCCTTCTTCGCGTCTTTGCTCATCTCGGCCAGTCCTTGCTCATCAGGTCCTTGCTCATCTCAGGCGGGCGTCAGGGAGAGGCGCTGGCCGTTCATCTTTCCGCCCGCCTCTGAGCAGAGGAAGACGATCGCCTCGGCGAGGTGCTCGGCCGGCGTGAAGGTCGGGAAGGACTCGCCGGGGTTCTCCTCGCGCATCCGCGGCGTCAGGATCGCGTCGACGACGACGATGTTGGCGGTGGCCGCGGTGCCGGCGAATCCGTCGCCGAGCGCCAGGGTCCAGGCCTCGGCCGCCGCCTTGGCCGCGGCGTAGGCAGCGTTGGTGTTGGACGGCTTCTGGGCCTGCTTGGCGGAGACGAGAACGAAGCGGCCCCGCTCGGAGGCGAGCAGCGCCCCATAGAAGGCGCGCGTCGTGTGCTGGACGGTGCGGATCAGCAGGTCATGGAGCAGCGCCCAGTCCTCGAGCGGCTCTTCGTGCAGCGGCTGCCCGCCGCGCCAGCCGCCGACCAGATGCAGGAGCCCGTCGACGCGGCCGAAGCGCTCGCGGAGCGCCTCGCACCAGCCGCGGGTTGCCTCCTCGTCGAGCAGGTCCACCGCCCGCCCATCCCAGCGCTCCTCGGGCAAGTCCAGGGCCTCCCCCGTCGCATCCAGATGGGTCTGGTCGCGCTCGGCGCCGGCGACGATCGCCCCCGCTGCCGCCAGTCGCTCCGCGACCACGGGCCCGAGGCCGCCACCCACTCCGGCGACGGCAATCACCTGGCCCTCGAGGCTCCCCCGATCCATAAACACCATCTTTGCCGATGTGACCCCCTTAGGGCAAAAGATTTTGTGCGATGGCGCATAGGACGGCTCATGCAGCGCACAGACGCGCGCCAGGGGGCGGGTCGATCCGTTCGAGCAACACCCGGCCATCGCCCTCGCTTCGGACCAGCAGTTCGTCGCCCTCTTCAAGGCCCGCCTCGATGCACGCCTGCGAGGGGATCGTGACCCGACGTTTCTGGTTGATGACCGCTCTGCCGCCCTTGCCTATGGACCGCTCGTACTTCGAAGGGACGAATCCTGCCCGCGGCTGAAATGGGGGAGGCAGGATTCGAACCTGCGAAGGCTGAGCCGGACGCTTTACAGGCGCCATCCGTTGACCGCTTGGATACTCCCCCGAAGCGGCGGCCGATTCTATAGACGGACTGACGTCGTATACGAGGTGGTCGATGGGCCCGCCGGGGTCGATCTCGAACTCCGAGTACTTCGGCCCACCAAGGCAGATCGCGCTCCGCGCCTCGAGCGCGGTTGACGGAACGAACCAGCGTCGACCACCGCTCGTGAGTGCGAAGAGATAGTCGAACCGCGTCGGGTCGATCTTCTTTCTATTGCCATTCCAACTTTGGTTCCCGCCGCTGGTCACGAGAGAAACCACAATCCGGTCTCTCCCCCGTGGAGTCGACGTCTGCTGAGTTGACGTCTTGACCTGAATTCGAAGCAATCTGCCGTTCGCGTAGGCCACCAGATCGAAATCGGGGCTGTGGCCAACCGGCAGCAGAACCACCGCTCCCATCCTCGTCAGCCACTCGATCGCCGACGCCTCCCCGAGATCCCCCTGCGCACTTCGATTTATCCTCCGCTCCATCATGGGAACATACGTTCCCATGCGGACAGAACACCTCTGTAAGCAAATGGCCCCGACCACCGGGTGGACGGAGCCCAACAGTCAAGGTTGGCGCCGCAGAATCCGATTGTGAGGACGTGGCCCCTGAGCTGAGCCAGCGCGAACGAAGGATCGTCCTGGTGGGCGGCGTCATTGCCCTCTGCCTGTTGGTCGCCTTCACCGCGCACGTCACGGTCGGGTTTGGCGGCGACGGCACCGATTCGCTGTTCAACACCTGGATCTACTGCGCCCTGATACTGACGAGCGCCGCCGCCTGCCTCCTGCGGGCCGTGCTGGTTCGCCGCGAGCGTCTCGCCTGGACGCTCCTCGGCATCGGCCTGCTCCTCTATAGCGGCGGCGAAATCTATTACGCAGCGGTGCTCGCCGGACAGGCCTCGGTGCCGATTCCCTCGCTCGCCGATGCCGGCTACCTCGCCTTCTATCCATTCGCCTACGCGGGCCTGATCGCCCTTCTGCGGGCGAGGATCGGGGTCTTCCCGGTCGCCCGCTGGCTGGACGGGGTGATCGTCGGCTCCGCCGTCGCGGCGCTGGCGGCGGCGCTGGCGCTCGGCCCGATCGTCGATGCCTCGAGCGAAGGTCAGACGCTCGCCGTCACAACCAACCTGGCCTACCCGATCGCCGACCTGACCCTGTTGACGATGGTGGTGACCGCCGCCTCGTTCACCGGCTGGCGGCCGGGCCGCAGCTGGGCGATCCTCGGCGCCGGCCTCATGCT
Source organism: Solirubrobacterales bacterium (assembly GCA_035707825.1). GTDB lineage: Bacteria > Actinomycetota > Thermoleophilia > Solirubrobacterales > 70-9 > VRUE01. The sequence continues at coordinate 11,709 of DASSTR010000040.1, read as the reverse complement.
GCTCGCCATCTCCGACGGCGTCTATCTGCTGCAGTCCGCCAAGGGGACCTACGTCGAAGGCACGATTCTCGATGCCGGATGGCTCTACGGAGTGCTGCTCGTGGCATGCGCGGCGTGGATCGAGCCGCGCGTCAGGGAGCCAGTGCGATCGCGGGCGGTGCGGATCATCGCGATACCGGCCGCCGCCGCCATGGTCGCGATCTGCATTCAGGGAATCGAACGATTCGCCACGGCCCCTACCGCGGCCGCGGTCATCTCCCTGTTCACCCTCGTCGCGGTCGTCGTGCGACTGGTCCTCTCGCTGCGCGAGAGCCAGGGGGAAATCCGCACGAGGGTGCAGGAGTCCCGAACCGACGAGCTGACCGGGCTTCCCAACCGCAGGGCGCTGATGCTGGACCTCGAGCGCTCGATCGCACAACCGCCGGCGACGGGGTGCTTCTGGCTCCTCGCGCTGTTCGACCTCGACGGCTTCAAGCTCTACAACGACACCTTCGGCCACCCGGCCGGAGACGCTCTTCTGGAAAGGCTCGGCAGGCGGCTCGACCGCTTCGCGACCTCGAAAGGCCGTGCCTACCGGCTGGGTGGGGACGAGTTCTGCCTCCTAGCGGAGTGCACGGTAGCGGAGGTCGACGCCATCATCGCCGGCGCCACCGCCGCGCTCTCCGAGCACGGCGAAGGATTCACGGTCGGAGCCTCGCAGGGCACCGTCCTGCTGCCAAGCGAGGCCAGCTCGGTTGAAGACGCAATGCAGCTCGCCGACCGGCGGATGTATGCGAACAAGGTCAGTGAGCGGACCTCGGCCGGCTCGCAGTCGCGCGACGTGCTGCTGACGGCGCTACGCGAGCGGCAACCGATGCTGGCCGAGCAGGCCGTCGATGTCGCCGAACTGGCCCTGGCGGTTGCCGAGGAGCTGGGGATGGAATCCGAGCAGCGCGACGAGACCTACCGCGCTGCCCAGCTGCACGAGACAGGGAAGATGGCCATCCCCGACGCGATCCTGAACAAGCCGGGCCCGCTCGAGGAGGCCGAGTGGGATTTCGTCCGCAAGCACACCCTGATCGGCGAGCGAATCATCGCCTCGGCGGCGGCGCTGGTGCCGGTTGCCCGCCTGGTTCGCTCGAGCGGCGAGCGCTGGGATGGCAGCGGCTACCCGGACTCGCTGAGCGGCGAGCAGATCCCGCTCGGCGCACGAGTGGTCGCCGTCTGCGACGCCTACGCGGCGATGATCTCGGAGCGCCCCTACAGCGTCGCGATGCGTCCCTCGCGAGCGCTCGAAGAGCTGCGCCGCGGCGCCGGCTCGCAGTTCGACCCCGAGGTAGTCGAGGCTTTCGAGCGGGTCGCCCCGCAGCGCCTTGGCCGAGCCGAGCGGCTCGGGCAGTAGGCGGGACCGCGACCGTAAGAGCGGCTCGGGCAGTAAGCGCGGCTCGGGCGCAGGGGGTCATTACCCCTACGTCGTTACCCCTTAGCTGGGGACGCCGAGGCGGACCTTCATCTGCTCGTTGAAGGCGGTGATCGCCGACAGCGGGCGCATGAAGACGGTCAGCTCGGCGACCTTGCCGTCCTCGTCGAGCTCGAGGAAGTCGATGCCCTCCAGCTCGCGGTCGCCGACCCGGGCTTTGAAGCGCAGCGTGACCGTGCGCTCATCGGCGAGCTCGTTGAGGTAGGTGAACTCTTCGAGCGTCGCCGCGACGTGGGTCAGCACCTGCATCACGACCTCGCGCCCCTCGAAGCCGCGAAAGAGGATCGGACTGTGCAGGACGACGTCCTCGCGCAGCGACTCCTTCGCCGCCTCGAGGTCCTTCGCCTCGACCGCCAGCCGGAATGGATGCGACTCGCTCATGCCCTCACTCTACCCCCGGCCTCTGGTCCCTCGCTCTGGTCGCGTGCCTTGGGGGGCCTCGAGCGACCCGTCCCTCAGATCATCGATTTCACCACACAGGATGTGGTCAACTCAAGGACTTGAACTTCGAGAGTCAAGTCACTCGCACGTTCTGCATAGGCTCGCGCACGAAACCGCTACATCTCTGTGCACGCCTCTGAGATACTCGCGCCCGTGCCCAGCGACAAGGTCTACTCGCGCATTTCGATGTCCCTTGGCGCCACCGGCCTGCGCTGGGTGGGGAAGCTCAACAAGCCGCTCTATCGGCTCAGCGGCGGCCGTCTCGGCGGCAAGGTGGGCAAGGCGCCCGTCCTGCTGCTGACCACCACGGGCCGCAAGTCCGGCCAGAAGCGGACCGCGCCGGTCGTCTACCTACGGGACGGCGAGAACGTGGTCGTGATCAATACCAACGCCGGCAACGAACGCGTCCCGGCCTGGTCACTCAACCTGAAGGCGGACCCCAACGCCGAAGTCGAGGTCGGCCGCAAGCGCTGGGCGGTGCGCGCCCGGATCGCAGAGGGCGAGGAACGCGCCACTCTCTGGGACCGCCACATGGAGCAGTACTCCGGCTGGGAGGACTACAAGGCGAGGCTCAGCCGCGAGATCTCCGTGATCGTGCTCGAGCCGCGCTGACCGAGCGGCCTAGCAGCCGTGCGGCCGCGCTGACCGAACGGCCCAGCGGGCGGGAGCCGCGTCGACTCAGCTGACCTCCCGAAGCATCTGGGCCTCGGGCAGGTTCTGCAGCTTTTTCAGCGTGTTGTTCTCGATCTGGCGGACCCGCTCGCGGGTGACGCCGAAGGTGCGGCCGACCTCCTCGAGGGTCAGCGGTTCAAGGCCGGAGAGGCCGTAGCGCAGCTCGATCACCTGCCGCTCCCGCTCGGGCAGCGCGTCGAGTGCCTTGCGGACGCCCTCCCGCTGCAGGTGCTCGCTCGCCTCCTCGAAGGGCTCGGCGCCCTCATCGTCGCGGACGAAGTCGCCCAGCTCGGAGTCGTCCTCGTCCCCAACCGGCTTCTCCAGCGAGACCGGCACCTGCGCCACGCGCAGGATGTCGCGCACTTCGGCGACCGTCCAGCGCAGCTCCTCGGCGATCTCGTCGGGCTCGGGCTCACGTCCCAGTCTCTGCACCAGCTGGCGCTCGACGTGCGCAACCCGATTCAGTTTCTCCACCATGTGGACAGGGATGCGGATGGTGCGCGCCTTGTCGGCGATCGCCCGCGTCACCGCCTGGCGGATCCACCAGGTCGCGTAAGTCGAAAACTTGTAGCCGCGCCGGTAGTCGAACTTCTCCACCGCCCGGATCAGCCCCAGCGAGCCCTCCTGAATCAGGTCCAGGAAGCTCAGCCCCCGCCCCAAATAGCCTTTCGCGATCGAGACCACCAGGCGCAGGTTGGCCTCCACCATTTCGCGCTTCGCCAGCATGTCGCCGCGCTCGATCCGTTTCGCCAGCGCCACCTCCTGGGAGGCCGTCAGCAGCTCGACTTTGCCGATCGAGCGAAGGTAGAGGCGCAGCGAGTCGAGGCTCGGTTCGATCGTCAGATCGAGCTCCGGTTTTTTCGCCGGGACGCCGTTGCGCTCGCCGCCCTGTTCCTTCATGGCGCTGACCCCGTCCTCGGAGAGGACGTCGATGCCGTGTTCGACCAGTTGGGCGTGGAGGCCGGAGACCTGCTCCTTGGTCACCTCGACCTCCTCCAGCATGCCGGCGATCTGCTCGTAGGTGAGGTAGCCGCGCTCGCGTCCCAGCGCGATCAGCCCACGTAGCTCCTCCGGCGCTTCGATCTCGTGGAGCTCCTCCTCCGGCGTCTCGACCGGGGGCTCCGCTGAGTTCTCGTTCAATGCCTGTGGGACCGTCTCCAACGGCTCGATGTCACTTCCTCCTGCGCCCTGTTCCCCTCCCGGACCCATCCGGGGGCCGGCCCCTTAGCTCCGACCGCGGCGAAGTATAGGGAGAAGGATGCACCGGGAAGAGCGCGGCAAACTCGGCGCGCCGGCTGTGCTCTCGCCACCCCGGATCGCCGCCGCGTCCGAGCCGCGCCGCGGCACCAAGACCGCGCCGAGGTCCCCAGTTGCTTACTCTTCATAAGCCAATGGCAGGGCAGGCGACAACTCCGCTACCGGCTGGGCCCGATGTGCAGGCCCGGGTCCCGACCACCCAGGTCAGCCTCTCGCGGGTCGGCGTCACCGGCGTCGAGAAGGTGATCCGGGTCCAGGCGGGCGAGGGCGAGAACCTCTTCCACGCCGACTTCGAGTGCTTCGTCGACCTCAATCCCCAGCAGGCCGGCGTCCACATGTCGCGCTTCGAGGAGATCGTCGGCGAGGCGATCGACCAGGTCGTGCTCGAGGAGGCGCTGCGGGCCGAGATCCTCGCCGCCCACATCGCCCAGCGGGTGCGCGAGCGCCAGGGCGGCCTGCGCGCCGAGGTCTCTGTGAAGGCGCGCTACCCGGAGACTGTGACCACCCCCGCCAGCGGCATACAGACTCAGGAGATCTACGTCCTCTTCGGCACCGCGGTCGCCTCAGAGCAGGGGACGCGAACCGTCACGGGCGTCCAGGCCCAGGGAATGACCGCCTGCCCGTGCGCGCAGGAGATGGTCGCCGGCCTGGCGCGCGAACGCCTCGCCGGGGAGGGCTTCGACGAGGAGCAGATCGAGCGGGTGATCGAGGTGGTGCCGATCGCGACCCACAACCAGCGCGGCATCGGCACCCTCTACATCGGCTGCCCCGAGGGCGGCCCCTCCTGGATCGACGCTCCCGAGCTGCTGCGGATCGTCGAGCAGTCGATGAGCTCGGAGATCTATGAGCTGATGAAGCGGCCCGACGAGCTCGCCGTGGTCGCCAAGGCGCACGCGCAGCCCCGCTTCGTCGAGGACTGCGTGCGTGAGATGGTGCGCCGCGTGGTCGAGGACTACCCCGACCTGCCCGGCGGGGCCTTCGTGATGGCCCGCCAGGAGAACCTGGAGACGATCCACCGCCACAACGTGGTCGCGGAGCGCTACGGCGTCCTCGACGACCTGCGCGCCGAGCTCGACTCCGGCGAGCACGAGCGCCGCCACGCGACGATGCGCGAGTGGCTCGAGGCGCCCACAAGCGCCTGAGCGGCCGCCCTTACGATCGCGGCGACAACCGCGGCCGGCCATCCCCTCTTGGCCCGTCCCTCTTGGCCCGTCCCTCTTACTTCTCAGTCTCGGCGCCGCGGCCCAGGGTCGCCTGCTGCGTGGCCGCGGCCAGGTGGCGACGCAGGCCGAGGAAGTAATCGGCGCCGCTGATCAGCGTGGCGGCGACGGCCAGGTAGACGAGCGCGTTGACCCAAGCCGGCGCCGGGTTGGCGGCGATCAGCGCGAAGACGGCGGCGATCTGCAGCACCGTCTTCACCTTGCCCAGCCAGCTGGCCGCGATCACGATCCCCCGCTCGGCGGCGATCGCCCGCATCACCGTGACCGCGAACTCGCGCGCGATGATCACCATCGCCACCCAGGCGGCGAGCCGGTCCAGCGAGACCAGGGAGACGAGCGCGGCGACGATCAGCAGCTTGTCGGCGATCGGGTCCATCAGCTTGCCGAAGGCCGTCACCGCGTCGCGCGAGCGGGCGAAGTAGCCGTCGAGGCCGTCGGTCAGCGCCGCCAGCGCGAAGACCCCGGCCGCCAGCGCGTCGCCATTCGGCGTCTCCCCCACCAAGGCAACCACCACCACAGGCACCGCGAGGATGCGCAAAAGCGTCAGGAAATTGGGGAGATTCAGTGGAAACACAGGCTCCCAGTTTGGCCGATGGGCCTATTTTCCGTCTATATCAGGGGAAATCGGCCCGTCGGCGGGGGACGCGGGGACGGCGGCGGGCGAGGCGCCGGACGCGCCGGCCATGGCGAGGGCGGCGTCGCGCTTGGCGAAGAACTCCTCGCCCTCGATGCTGATGTGGGGGGTGAAGCGGTCCAGCCAGCGCGGCATCCACCAGGCCCACTTGCCGAGCAGGACCATCACCGCGGGCACGAGCAGGCAGCGCACGATCGTCGAGTCGATCGCAATAGCGACCGCTAACCCGACGCCGAACTCCTTGACGATCGGGTTTCCGTTGAGGACGAAGCTGGTGAAGACGCAGACCATGATCGCCGCCGCCGAGGTGATCACCCGGCCGGTGTTGGCGAGGCCTTCGATCACCGCCTCCTTCTCGTCTTCGTTCTCGCGGAAGTGCTCGCGCATCTGGGTGAGCAGGAAGACCTCGTAGTCCATCGAGAGGCCGAAGAGGATCGCGAACATCAGCAGCGGTACGAAGCTGACGATCGGGATCGAGTGGTCGAGGCCGATCAGAGAGGAGGCCCAGCCGAGCTGGAAGACGGCAGTGACGACGCCGTAGGCGGCGGCCACGGAGAGCAGGTTCATCGCCGCCGCCTTGACCGGCACCAGCAGCGAGCGGAAGGCGAGCAGCAGGACGATGAAGCTGAGGCCGACGACGATCGCGATCATCAGCGGCAGCTTGTCGGCGATCTGGCTGGCGAGGTCGATGTAGCCGGCGGTCTGGCCCCCGACGTAGGCGGCGGCGCCGGTGCCCTGCAGCGCGGCCGGGATCGTCGTGTCGCGCAGGTCTTCGACCAGGTCGACGGTCTCATCGGCCCAGGGCGCCGATTTGGAGATCGCCGTGAAGACGGCGACCGTACCGGCCTTGTCGAGCGTCGGCTCGGAGACCGCGGCGACGTCGGGTGCTTCGGAGACCGCTTTGCCGAGCACGGGCAGCATCCGCTGCGCTTCCTGGGGCGACCTGAATTGCGACGTGACCAGCAGCGGCCCGTTGACCCCGGGGCCGAAGCCCTTGTCCAGAGAGTCGTAGTTCTGGCGCGCCGTGGTCGACTTCGGCAGGGCGCTGAGGTCGTTCTGGCCCAGCTCGAGCTTGAAGATCGGCAGGGCGAGGACGATCAGCACTGCCAGCGCCGCCGCAGCCGAGCGCCAGGGCCGCTCAGCGACCCCGCGGGCCCAGCGCCGCCAACCGTGCGGCTCGCTGTCTTCGGTCCCGCCGCTGGTGCCGGGCACGCGCAGCGAGTTGATGTGGGGACCGAGGGCGCCAAGCATCGCCGGCAGCAGCGTCGAGGCGCCGCAAACGGCGACGACCACGGCGATCGCCGCCGTGAAACCGAGCGTGGAGACCAGGGGAATGCCGGCGAAGGCCAGCGAGCAGAGGGCGATCACCACCGTGAAGCCGGCGAAGACGACAGCGCCGCCGGCGGTCGCCGTCGCCCGGGCGATCGACTCGCGCACCTCCATCCCTTCGCCGAGCTGCAGTTTGTGGCGGGTGACGATGAAGAGGGCGTAGTCGATCCCGACCCCGAGGCCGATCATCGTCGCCAGGGTCGCGGCGACGCTCGGCACTTCGACGGCGTTCTCCAGCAGGCGGATGATCGAGAGCGAGATCGCCAGGCCGACGATCGCCGAGCCGATCGGCATGATCATCGCCGTCGCCGTGCCGAAGGCAAAGAGCAGGATCACGATCGCCGCGGCGATCCCGATCGCGTCGCTGACCCCCGTGTCGGGTTTGGAGAGCTGCTGGCCGACGTAGGCGCCGACGGAGGTCTCCAGGCCGGCCCGCTCCGCCGGATTGGCGGCGTCCAGCACCGCCAGGGCCTGCGCTTCGGTCAGTTCTCCGGGGCCGACGTTGAGGAAGACAGGCGTGTAGGCGACCGTCTTGTCCTTCCTGAGCAGGCCCCGTTCGATGCCTTCCTTGCTCAGCGGGCTGATCGCCGAGTTGACCTCCGGCATCGCCTGCAGGCGCGCGATCGATTCTTCGATCGCCTGCGCGTACTTGGGCTGGGACAGGGCGCCTTCGTGCGATTCGAAGGCGACGGGGTTGCTGCCGTAGGCCTGTTCGGGCAGCTTTTCTTCCATCAATTCGGTCGCCAAGGTCGAGCCCGTCCCAGGCAGGGTCAGGTTGTCGTTGGTCTTGTCGCCGGAGGCCTGACCGGCGATCACGAGGACGACCGCGGCGATCAGCCAGACGGCGATCGTCGGCCAGTGATGACGGGAGCAGAAGCGGCCGATCGCGTAGAGCGGGGCGGTCACGAGAGGGCAATCCTATGTGCTCGCCCGGTGGCGAGTTGGACTATTCCCCAGGCGTAGAGCCGGGGGGCGGCACCTGTCCCCCATCGAAGGCCGCCGGGAAGGATTCGAGCAGGCCGGCGCCGAGGAGCTGGCGCAGGATGACGAGGTGCTGGGCCTTGCTGGCGGCGATCGAGGCGCTGACCCGCCGCGGCGCGCTTGTCTGCAGCCCGACCACGGTGTCGTTGTAGGCGGAGATGGCCGCGCTTTCCAGTTCGTAGGCAAAGACGAGGAAGCCGGTTTCGTCCTTGACTTCGGAGAGGTCGAGTTCGTCCTCTTCGGCTTCGACCTTGCCGCCGAGGCCCCGGATCGCCTTGGTCAGCGCAACGACCTGTTCCTGCGCCTGGCCGCGCATCTGCCGCACCGCGGCGGCGCGCTTGCCGTGCAGCAGCCGCAGGCCGGACCCGTAGGCATCGATCGTCGCCAGTTCCTGGCCGATCGCGGCGTTGACGAGTTCGACGTCCGCCGCCTTTTCGTCGGCGGTGGTCTTCGTCCCGCCCCCACTGTCCCCGCCGCCGCAGCCGGGCAGCAGCAGCGCAACGGCAATGGCCGCCGCGATCAGCCCGAGGGCGCGATGCTCGCCCGCTGACCCAAGGTCCCGCTTCGCCTGCCCGTCGAACGCTCTCAACAGGCAGCGAAGCCTATGGACAAGCGTCAGCTCTTTGCGGGCCCAGCGCCTTTCGTCGCCTCGCGGACCGCCGCGGCTTTCTTCTTCAGCGGCGCCTGCGGCGAGGACGGGGGCACTTCGTACCCCATCATGGTCACCGAGATCGGGAAGCTCTCCTCCGGGGACTTGGCAAGCCGCTCGGCCGCTTCGGCCTGGATCGCGAGCACCCGGTCGAGGGCGCCGCGCAGCGTCTCGGCCACGTCCCCCCAGCCCTGCTCGTCGACGAGCATCGGCGTCCAGCTCTCATGGTGCTCGGCGCGGCGATGGAACGTCCCGCCCTCGACAGCCGCCACGGCGTCGTCGACGATGACCTGCAGCAGGTCGGCGCTCAGCCCCGGTTTGACCGACTCCGGCATCGCTCGCCAGTCCTCGTCGGTGAGGAAGGCGCGCGACGTGGCGCGGTAGTAGTGCTCGACGGCGCCACGGCGCGGGACCGTTTTGACCAGCTCGATGCACTTGTAGTCGCGCAGGACTTTGACGTGGTAGCTGACCTGGCTGAGCCCTTCGCCGAGCTCCTTGGAGAGTTCGTTGGGACTGGCCATCCGTTCGTTGAGGATCATCAGGATCTCAACGCGCAACTCGTGGGCAAGGGCCTTGACCAGGTTCTGGTTCACCCCTTGCTTGGCAGACTTCTGGGCCTTGCCTTTCGGCTTCGACTTGGTGGCCATATGTTCCTCCATCCCCTCTAATAGCTGCGCTGCGTTGCGCGGCGTTTCAACCACTCCATCGTATTGGATGTAAAGGGAGGCACAAGGACAAAATGGAGCATTTTTAGGATTGCATTCATCGATGAAGGGAAAAACCGCATTCGCTGAGCTGGCCAGGGAGATCCACGGCTGCCGCCGCTGCCCGCGGCTGGTCGAGTGGCGCGAGGCCAGCGCCGCCGACCCACCGCGCCGCTTTCGCGGTGAGGACTACTGGGCCAAACCGCTGGACGGCTTCGGCGACCCCGCGGCACGAGTCGTGATCGTCGGCCTCGCCCCTGCCGCCCACGGCGGCAACAGGACCGGGCGCATCTTCACCGGCGATCGCTCCGGCGACTGGCTCTTCGCGTCGCTGTATCGAACCGGCTTCGCCAACCAGCCCGAGTCGGTGCGCCGCGACGACGGGCTGAAGCTCCGCGACGCCTACGTCGCCGCCGTCGTGCGCTGCCCGCCGCCGGCCAACCGGCCGCTGCCGAGCGAGCGCGACAACTGCCTCCCTTATTTAGTGCGTGAGCTGCCGCTGCTGAAGCGCCGCCGCGTCATCGTTGCGTTGGGGGGCTTCGCCTGGGACGGCGCGCTGCGGGCGCTGCGCGACCTGGGCATCGAGACGCCGCGGCCGAAACCCCGCTTTGGCCACGGCGCCGAGGTCGAGGTTGGGGACCTGACCCTGCTCGGCTGCTACCACCCCAGCCAGCAGAACACCTTCACCGGCCGCCTCACCAAGGAGATGACGGACGAGATCTTTGTGCGGGCCGGCGAGCTCGCCTCGGGCGACTGAGACTCGCGACTTCGCTGGTTTCTTTCGCCGGCGCCAGGGGGTAGTTTGGGGGACCGATGAGGCACCGCTTCCTTCTGCCGCTGGCCCTCGCTGCCCTCTTTGCGGTCGGCATCCTCGTGACCGGCTGCGGATCTTCGGACGGCGAGTCGAGCACGAGCACTGGCCGGGAACCAACCGCAACGACGGGCACCACACCGGAAGCGACAGCCACAGTTCCGGATGCGCCTGCCGGCGCCACGGCTCAGGAGTGCGGCAACACAACCGTCGCCGGCACCTCCCAACTCCGCGTCACCGGCGTCGGCTGCCCAGTCGGCCGCGGCATCGTGGCGAGTTGGAGCAAGAACGACGCCTGCACAGCGGACAGCTCCCGCCCGGCCTGCACCGTCAACCGCGGCTACCGCTGCATCGCCGCCCGCACCAACGCCGGCCTCGCCGTCAGCTGTGCCCGCTCCGGCCGCTCCCTCTCCTTCATCGCCAAGCCCAACTAGCCCGCCTGCCGCCTAAAATGGCGGCTACCCGCCGGCGTAGCTCAGTTGGTAGAGCACTTCATTCGTAATGAAGGGGTCCTCGGTTCAAGTCCGAGCGTCGGCTTTGGCTTCCGTTGCCAATGCTCCGCTTACTTGCATTGTTGATGGGCAAGGCACGCCGACCGGGGGAACCGCAACACCACCCTGCGATTAATCCCATGCATGACGGCAATAGCCAGCCGCACGAAGTTCTCGCTTTAACACTTAGAGGAGCGAAAGTGCTTGAGCCCCAAAGGTGATCTGATCGGGCTCTTTGACGCCACTGGGTTTCCGATTCGTTGGCGTCGACCGATTCCGCTCGATCATTACTCGGTCCGCTTTCTCCAATGCCATGATCGCTTTGCGGTAGTGACTTTCGACCCAAGCTCCTTCTGGATAGTCCTTGTTCATCACATCGACGAATGAAAGGGTCTGTCCGCTGTAACGCTCCTCCAGATGCTGTTGCAAACTTGGATAAGGCTCCTCCTCAGCTACGTCGATTTCGATCTGATTCGGATCACGCTTCGTCACCGGCCAGAAGGTCATATCCGGTGACTGCTTGACCATAGCCTCCTTCATCTTCCTCATCCCCAAGGGATTGTTGGTCAGATGAATGAGGTAGTAGAGAGTTTGTGTCCTGTCATCCTCGAATACCCGAAACGGAGTGGCGAATGTTGCCACGCTTTCACGAATGACTTTTGAGTAGGTTAAAAGCAGCTTTTGCTCTCGACTCTCTCCCGGCTCCAGTTCTAGGCAATCCTTCCAGGCTTCCCCACCAAAGAATTCATTTAGTGGCTCTTCGAAGTTCTCCTCCGCGAGGAAGCGGCGCATGTCTCGCACCATGAAGGTGATCATCACCTCCCAGCGATCTTGCCCCATGAGCTTTCGGATCACCTCCAACGGCACACCCCTGAAGCCAAACGGATCAGCCGTCCAAAACACGGGTGGCGTCCAGTCCCGGGCAATCAATTGCTCGGCCTTTCGCATCGCCTCATCCGCAAAGAAGCCCTTGTATGCCTCGATTGAAACTCGTGGATGGCTCAGCTGGCTGATCTCCGAGCTCAGCTCAGTGAAGTTCTCGCTGTTGAGCTCGACGCACT
>DASSTR010000039.1:0-29027 GCA_035707825.1 Solirubrobacterales bacterium | reverse complement strand
CTCTTCTACGATGCCGAAGGCAACGGTCTCCGCCGTCGCCGCGACGGCGACCTCCTTGGGGTCCTCGCCGGCGGGGCCCTGTGGAGAGTTGAAGGCGAGCGCCCGCAGCGTCGCCACCCCTGCGGCTTCGCGATACGCGGCCCTGAACTCGGCTTCGCTGGTGGTGCGGCGCGAGGCCGGGTTCAGCTCCGCATACATCGCCGTGAAGTCTCTTTCCCCCCAGGCGGTGGCGAAGCGCGCTGCGGCCTGCTTTTCGGGAGGCTCCTCCTTGCCGGCCGCCGCGCCCAGCACGAAGGCGATCACGGCGATGATCGCGAGGGGGAGCGTACGGGTGAGGAGACGGCGACGCCGCTCCACCTCAGAGGGGAGGGTCTTTCTCACGAGAGGTAAATGTAATGGTGAAGTCAGCCGGTGCAGGGGCCTGTGTCGACCGGCGAAGCGGCTCTTTCAAGCGCTCTTTCGACCACCCGGTTGGGAACCGCGAAGCCCCCCGCGGGCCCGGAGGTGGTGGCGGCGAAGACGGTGGCGAGGACGCGGCCCCGCGAGTCGACCACCGGGCCGCCCGAATTGCCGCTGCGAACCGACCCTCGCAGGGAGGCGATCGCGCGCCGGATCGGCCCCCGGCCGTAGGCGTCCTCGGTGATCACCGCGCGGGTTGTGCCGAGCCGCGCGGGGGTTGCCGTATAGGGGCCGTTTTCGGGGTAGCCCAGCACCGCGGCACCGGTTCCGCTGCCCGACCGGGGCGCGAGCGCCAGCGGCGCCAGGTCGGCGTCGAAGCGCAGCAGGGCGAGGTCGTCGCGGGGGTCGTAGTACACGGCGACCGCGTCGAAGGAGGCGCCTTCCTGGGTGCTCACCGAGGTGTCGTCCTCGCCGGCGACGACGTGGGCGTTGGTGACCGCCAGACCGGGGGCGACGACCCAGCCGGAGCCCTCGACGCCGAGCCCGCAGGCCGTGCCGAGCACGCGGAGGACCGAATGTCCCGCTTCCAGTACGTCCGGACGTTCGACGATCGCCGGGTCGGGGCGGGCGAGGGGAGGCGCGGGGCCGAGGATCGATGGCGCCGGGTCGACGCGGTTGAGCGCGTTGAGGATCGGGCCAGAGGGGGGCAGCAGCTGGTTGAGGTTGCGCAGGATCAGGGACCGCTGCACGTCGGCGCGCAGCTGGCCGGCGCCCGGGGCGTGCAGGGCCACGGCCCCGAAGACCCAGGCCATCCCCAGGGCGACCGCGGCGATCAGCACCGCGCCGCTGGCGCCGTCGGCGAGATTCAGCTTGGGGCGGCCGCGAACCAGTCGCCCTCTCAACTCCAGCGCCATGCCCTCGAAGGCCACCGCCGCCGAGGCCCCGACCAGCAGCGCCAGCAGCGCCGCGACGAGGGGCGCGTAGGGAGACTCCGCGCCTCCGGCCAGGATCAGCGGGCCCAGGCGGCTGCCCGCGAAGGCGCCGGCCCCGAAGCCGATCAGGGTCATCGCCCCGACGATCAAGCCCTGCCGGAAGCCCCAGATCGCCAGCGCCGCCGTGAAAGCGACGATTCCCCAATCCAAGACGGTCACTCATACATCCAACCAGCCTCGTTACTTACGGTCAGTAAGCTGATGTGTGTGGAAGCAACCGCTGCCACTCAGGCCAGCAAGGCAGTCTGCCCTCATTTTCACGCCGCGATCGAGCTGATCGGCAAGCGCTGGACAGGCGCCATCCTCAGCACCCTCACCGAGCGCCCTCTGCGCTTCGGCGAGCTGGCGAAGGCCGTGCCAGGGCTCTCGGACCGCCTGCTGTCCCAGCGCCTTCGGGAGCTGGAGGACGAAGGCCTGGTCGAACGGGTGGTGGAGCCCGGCACCCCCGTGCGCGTCACCTATTCCCTGACCCCCAAGGGGGCCGACCTCGGCCCTGCGATTGCCGAGCTGCGCTCCTGGGCGCGCCGCTGGCGTACCGAGTAGCCGCGGTTCGTGGACGGCAAGGCCCCATCGTCGAGTGAGACGTCGGGGTCGGCGGCGGCCGGACCGCTGCCGGTTGGCAGCTACGCCCGTAAGCTGCAGGAGGAATTCCAGGGCCGCGAGCCCGTGCGGCTGATCGGGGAGATCTGCGACCTCAGCCGCAGCGCGGTGCAGATGCGCTTTGAGCTGCGCGACGGCGATGGGGCCGTCCCGACCTCGGTCTGGCTAGGGGACCTCGAGGACATGGGGCTCACCGAGGACGACCTGCGCGAGGGCGCGATGTTCGTCGTCACCGGCCGTCCCGACTACTACCCCGGCGGCATCCACGCTTCCCCGAGCTTCGCGTTCCGGATCAGCGAGCTGCGACTGGCGGGCGAGGGGGACCTGCTGGCCCAGCTGGAAGCGCTGCGCAGGCAGCTTCGCCTGGAGGGGCTGTTTGGCCTTCAGAAGCAGCTCCGCAGACCGCTGCTGCCGAGAACGATCGGCGTCGTCACCTCCGAGCAGGGCGCCGCCGGGCGCGACCTCGTCGCCGCCCTGCGGCGGCGGGGCTGGGCCGGGACCCTGGTCTGGGCGTACGCCCCGGTCCAGGACCGCCATGCGGCGCCCGCGATCTCGACCGCGATCGGCGACCTCGCCGCCCGCCCGGAGGTGGACGTGATCGTCGCCACGAGGGGAGGCGGCAGCCGCGCCGATCTGTGGACCTTCTGCGACGAGACCCTCTGCCGCACGGTCGCGATGCTGCGTGTGCCGGTGATCGCCGCGGTTGGCCACGAGCGCGATTCGACCCTGATCGACGACGTCGCCGCCGAGGCCTGCTCGACGCCGACGCACGCCGCCGAGGCCGCCGTGCCCCTCGAGTGCAATGCGGCGCGGCGCGACCTCGCCCGCAGCGCCGTCGCGCTGCGGCGGGCTCGGGACACCGCGCTGGGCAAGCGGGGCGCCGGCGCGACGGCCCGGCGGGTCTCGGGGCTCTCGCGCGCGGCGGCGGTGGCGATGAGGGGACGCCGGCGCGAGCTGCTCCACCTCGCGATGGCACTGCGGGCGCACGATCCAGAGCGACTGCACAAGCGCGGCTACGCGCTCGTCGAAGGCCCGGATGGCGAGCCGCTGCGGAGCGCCGGGGCCGCGCGGGCGGAGGCCCGGGTCAGCCTGCGCTTCTCCGACGGCACGGTGGCGGCGTCCATCGACGCAGCCGGCGCCGGGAAGGGCGCCGCAAACCCCGGGAGCGATTCCGGGGACGGCGCCACAAACACCGGGAGCGATTCCGGAGACCACGCCACAGGCGCTGGGGGCGATTCGTGAGCGACGCCGAGCGCGGCGGCGCGCCCGACTCCTACGAGGCCGCGGTGGCGCGGCTGGAGGAGATCATCGAGCGGCTCGACTCGGGAGAGGCCGGCCTGCGCGAGACCCTCGATCTGTGCCGGGAGGGCCGCGACCTGATCGCCTACTGCGCGTCCGAGCTGGGCGACGTCGACAAGGGGTTCGAGGAGCTGAGGCTCGAGCAGCTGGCTGCTCAGCTCGACTTCTCCGACGAGCTCTCCTGATCGCGGTGGGGCCCGGCGCAGAGCCGCCCCAGGGCCGGGCAGCCCTCGCATAGCGCCCAGCTGCGCTCCTCGGGAGCGGCGGTCGGAAACTCGCCGGCGCCGATCTGCTCGATCGCCTTGGTGAGGCGCGCCCGGGCCGCTTTCAGATCCGCGGCGTCGAACTCCGAGATGACCGGCTCATCGGGGCGCTCGAGGAAGACATACGCGACCTCGACCGCGGGCACGCCGAGCGCTTCGCTCACCGCCAGGGCGTAGATCGAGCGCTGGATCTCGTAATGGGCGGCATGGGAGGCCGGGTCGGAGCCGTCGAGGCGGTCTGTCTTGTAATCGACCACCAGTGGCGGCTCGCCGGGACGGTCGACCAGCAGATCGATCGAGCCCCGCACGACCGTGCCGCCGACGCCGAGCAGGATCGGCGCCTCGGCCCTCACGGTCGCGCCGGGAGGCGCCACCCGCGTCCTGCAGAGCTCCGAGCCGAGCCAGCCTCGCACCGGCGCGATCAGCTCCTCGGGGGGGCTATCCGCGTTCAGCCCGGCGGCGAGGGCATGACGGCGGGCCAGATCGGAGTCCGGCTCTCGCCACTCGTTGGCCTCGCTCCACTCGAGCAGCGCGTGCACAGCGGTTCCGTGAGCGGTGCGCTCTTCCCTCGGCGAGGCATCCCCGAGGGCGGTGTCGAGCTCGTCCGGTCCCCCGTTGGGGGAGCCTGCGCCCCCGTCGCCTGCGGCGCTGCCGCGTCCCGAGCCGAGGCCGAGCACGCGCTCCATGTAGAAGCGGTAGGCGCATTCGTCGTAGGCGGAGATGGCCGAGTAGGACAGCGGCCGCCTTGGCACCGCGGGCGCCCGCCGGCGGTCCAGCGGAGCGGGCCCCCGGCCGATCGCTCGCTCGCGGTCGGCGTCCCGCAGCCGCACGGCCAGCTCCGCCGCCCGCGCCGGGGAGGGGCGGCTGACCCGGACCGCGACCTCGGAGGGCTCGAAGATCCTGTCGAGGCCTTCGCGGGGCAGGGGGGCGGGGACCGGCAGCATGGAGTCGCTCTCGCGATCGATGTCGAAACCGGTGACGATCCGCTCGACGACCGATGTCGCGGGCGTGACTTCCCGACTCGGCTTTGACTTGACGACGCCGCTGAGGATCAGCCGCTCGCGGGCCCGGGTGGCGGCGACGTAGAAGAGGCGCAGCCCCTCTTCGGCGTCGCGCTCCTTTTCCTTCTCGCAGAGGTCCACATAGGAGTAGAGGTTGATCGAGGTGGCGCCGAGGCGCCGGAACTGCATTCCCACCCCCGAGTCCTCGCCGCGGCCGAGCGAGAGCAGCGGCGCCCGGGCGCCGGCGAGCAGGCTGCGCGCGAGGTCCGGCACGGCGACGACCTCGAACTCGAGTCCCTTGGCGTTGTGGACGGTCATGATCCGCACCCCGTCGTGCCCCTCGACGGCGGTTGCCGCCTGCGCCTCCGCGGCGCTGGCATCGATCTGGGAGGCGATGAAGTCGAGCAGCCCCCGCAGGTCCCGCCCCTCGCGCGACTCGAACTCCGCCGCCAGGCGCATCAGCTTGCGGACGTTGGCGAAGCGCGCCTCCCCGGCGGCGCGCATCAGCACCGCCAGGTCGTAGCCGGTCCGGCTGACCACGGCCTCGATCAGGCCGGCGAGGGAGATGCGGGTGCCGCGCTCGCGCAGGCCCGCGATCGTCTCGGCGAAGCGGTGCAGGAGGGCCAGCTCCGGCTCGCCGATCTGCTCCAGTCGCTGCGGCTCCTCGAGCTCGCCTTCGCCCAGGCCCGCCGCTCGCTCGACCGCCGGCCAGACGTGCCTGTCGTTGCCGGCGGCCGTGCGCAGCAGCCAGAGCGTGTCGGGGGTGAGGCCGCATGCCGGAGAGGCCAGGGCGCCGAACAGTGCCTCGTCGTCGAGTGGGTTGGCGATCGTCGCCAGCAGCGCGCAGACGTCGGCCACCTGCTGCTGGGACCAGTAGCCGCGACCCCCGACGACGTAGGGCCGCAGGCCGGCTCGCTCGAGCGAGTCCTCGTAGGCGTCGAGATGGGAGAAGGCCCGCAGCAGGACGACCATTTCGCTGCGCTCGTAGCCCTCGTCGACCAGGGCGCGCAGCCGCTCGGCGACGAAGCGCGCCTCGGCCAGGCAGTTGAGCGGCGTGCTGCTGTCGACCGCCGGCTCGAGGTCGATCCCCTTGCCGTCCCAGCCGTCGCGGCCGGTGAGCAGCAGCTCGACCGCCGGTTCGTCGAGCTGCTTCTCCGGGGAGGAGCCGACGCGCAGGGGGCGGAACGACTCTCCGAGCATCTTGCCGGCCAGCTCGTTGACGGCGCCGATCACCTCAGGCCGGGAGCGGAAGTTGCCGCTCAACTCCATCACTCCCGCGCGCGGCCGCTCGTCCATCGCCGAGCGCTGGGCCCGGAACACGTCGAGGTCGGCATGGCGAAAGCCGTAGATCGACTGGAACTCGTCGCCGACCACCATCAGCTCCGAGCCTGGCCCGCGCAGGGACTCGATCAGGCGCAGCTGCAGGAGGTTCGTGTCCTGGAACTCGTCGACCATCAGCTGCTTGAACTGGGAGCGGTAGGCGTCGCCGATCTCGGCTTTTTCGAGCAGGCCGACCGCGAGCAGCTGCAGGTCCTCGAAGTCGATCCCCGAGCGCCGCTGCTTGGCGGCCGCAAAGCGGACCGAGAAGAGGCGCAGCAGCTCCCCGAGCCCCCGGTATGCGTCCCCGCCGGCTCCCGCCTCGGCGCTGCGCGCCACCACGTCGTCGATCGCCTCCCGGCAGGCCGTCACGTCTTTGGCCTTGCTCTTCACGCGCAGGGAGGCCAGCTCGTCGAGATCGAGCTCGCGGCCGCCGCCGGCAAGGGTCGCCGCGGCGCGCTCCAGGAAGGGCCGATGGGTGCTGTCGGGTTTCAACTCCGCCAGCGTTGCCTCGATCGTCTCGATCGCGTGCCGCGTCGCCTCCGCCGCGTCGGGGGCGGGGGGGTCGGGCAGCCGGGGATCGGCGACCCCGCGGCTGCGCAGCTCCGCATAGGCGTCGATCACGATCGCCCGCAGGCCCTCGACGCCGTAGGTGGCGACGAGTTCCTCGTGCGCCTCGACCCCCGCCTCGAGGAGCTCCTCCAGCGCTTCGTCGAAGGCCTCGTGCGCCGCCCGCGCCGTCTCCGGGGCGTCGAGGACGCGGAAGCGGGGATCGATTCCCACGGCGACCGGATGGCGGGCGAGCAGGCGGTTGCAGAAGCCGTGGATGGTCGTCACCCAGGCGCCGCCGATCTCGCCCAGCAGCTCGCGCGCCCGTTCCTCGCCCTGCTCGGCGCGACGCGTCAGCTCGGCGCGGATCCGCTGGCGCAGCTCGGCCGCCGCCTTATCGGTGAAGGTGATCGCGAGGATCGCGTCCGCCTCCATGTGCTGCTCGCAGACCAGCCGGCAGTAGCGGTCCACCATCACGCCCGTCTTGCCGGCCCCGGCGCCGGCCTCCAGCAGCGCGTCGCGCCCGCTGAGGTTGATCGCCGCCGCCTGCTCGGGCGTCGGCGTGCGCTCGCCGATCGTGGCTGCCTCGCTCATTCGGCGTCCTCGCGGTCGCCGCCGTTCGCGTCGCCCTCGACGATCGGCGCCCGGTCGCGCCGGCAGATCGGGGCGAATTCGCAGAAGGGCGGGCAGACGTCGTGGTTGCGAAGGCCCGGCGCCGGGCCCGGGTCGCGGCGGATGTCGCCGCTGCGGATGCGGGCGACGATCTCGCCGGCGCGCCGGCGCGCCTGCCCGAGCAGCTCTTCCATCCCCTCGCCGTCGAGGAGATCGTTGTTGTAGGGCTGGTAGGAGGAGAGGGCCGGCACGGCCTCGCTGAGCAGCGCGCCGCGGGGCCGCCGCGCCGAGGTCGCTCGCAGCGGGTGGTAGAGCCCCCCGACCGGCCGCGCCCCCCAGTGCTCGGCGACCGCGAGCAGGTAGAGCTGCAGCTGCAGCTTCGCCTTCTCCTCGAACTTCTCCAGCGGTGTCACCCCGCCGGAGAACTTGTAGTCGATCACCACGGCGCGGCCCTCCCCGTCCCGATCGACGCGGTCGATCGCCCCGTGCAGCTTCCAGCCGTCGATCTCGAGCGCCGGCCGGTCGCTGTCCTCCTCCTCGCCGAAGGCCGCCTCGAGCAGCCAGGGCTCGAAGCCTCGGGGGTCCCGCGCCGCCTCCTCGGCGAGAAAGCGGGCCAGCAGCGTCTCCACGCGCCGCAGGATCGCCCTCTCGGCGGGGTGGCGGCCCATCTCCCGCTCGGCCGCGATCTCGGCGACCAGCTGGCGCCCGCGCCCGGTCCAGGCGCTCAGCGAGGCGGGGCGGGGGAGGGGGTCCCCCTGGGGCCGCTCTTTGTAGAGCCGGAAGAGGGCCTCATGGATGAGGCCGCCCTGGATCAGCGCGTCGGGGACGGGATCCAGGGGCTGGGGGTCGAGCTCGTGGGAGGCGAACCACATATAGGAGCAGAGGTCGAACTGCTCGAGGGTGGTCCCCCCGTAGGCGGGGATCGCCGCCAGCGATTCGATCACGGCCGGGTTGGTGAGCGGGCCGGGGGCGCGGGTGGCCGCCTCGGCCCGCCGGGCGGCATCGATGCGCGCCCCAACCCGCTCGCGGACCCGCTCGCCGGCGCCGGCGGCTTCGAGCAGCGCCGTCGTGTCCTCGTTCGCGCCCTGGGCGGCGATCGCACGCGCCAGCTCGCTCTCCGAGGGGGCTTCGGCGACCGGGTGGGCGACCTGGGCGAGGTCGCGTCCGCGGGTGATCGCCTCCTCGACCCCCTCGACGGTCTCGCCGTGGGGAAGCAGCAGGAGAACCTCGTCGATGAACGGCGACCGCGCTTCGGCGGCCCCCCCGTCGTCGCTGTCGCGGTAGGAGAGGAAGAGGCTCTCGCGGGGGAGCGAGAGGCAGGCATAGAAGAGGTAGCGCTCCTCCGCCTCGGTGTCGCGGCGAGGCTCGAGGCCAAGCGACTCGCGCTGGGACTCGGAGAGGAAGGGGTCGCTGCCGCGGTCACGCCGCGGGAACTCCCCGTCCTGCAGCGAGGCGACCACGACGTGGTCGAAGCGCGCGGCGCGCAGGCGGTAGGGGCTGGCGATACGCACCCGTCCCTCGACGGGGCCGCTCCAGACCCTGAATTCGAGCCCGCGCAGCACGTCGACCAGGTCCTCGGGACGGGGCGAGAGCCGGTCCATCTCGGCCAGCTCGCCGAGCGCGCTGGAGATGGCCGCGGCGGCGCGCAGCTCGACGCCGTCGCCGGGGCCCGGCAGCGGACCGTCTTCCGCGTCTCGCATCGGCCGCGACGCCATCGTCGCCGCGCATTTGCCCACCGCCTCGACCAGGGCGCTGGGGGAGCCCGCCGCCTTTCTGAGCCGGGCGAGGTCGTGCGGCGGCGCGCGGCCCTCGACCTCCCAGACCGCGAGCGCCTCGGCGGCGCTCTGCAGCCGGCGCCGCCTCACCGTCCGCTCGAGCCAGTCGACGTGGCGCGGCGCGATCCCCGACGGGCCGCGCAGGTAGCGCAGCAGGTCGCTTGCGCGGCCGGCGCCGAACTCCGCTTCCAGCAGCGCGATCAACGCCCCGCCGACCGCCGTGCCGGAGACAGGCAGTTCCGCCTCCAGGGCGGTGGAGATGCCGTAGGACTCCAGCACCGAGGCGAGCGTGGGGCCGCGGCGGGCGGGATCGCGGGCGACGATCGCGATCTCGGCGGGGTCCGCGCCGGCGGAGATCAGCTTCGCCACCTCGGCGGCGATCGCCTCGGCCTCGCCCCGCTCCCCGGCCGAGCGCAGCAGCACCAGTCCCTCGGCCGCCTCGTGCACGGGCGAGCCCAGAATCCCGAAATGGCGCTCGAGGTGGTAGAGCAGCGGGTTGGAGGTGTTCTCCGGCCTTGGCTCGGTGACGACCTCCTCGGCGACCCCGATCTGGGAGCGCAGCCGCCCGAGCAGGCCCGCGCGAGCGGCCAGCGCCGCCCGCCCTTCCTCGAAGGGGAACGCCATCGTCACCTCGGCGATTCCGGCAAGGGCGCCGAGCAGCTCGAGCTGGTTGCCGGTGAGGTCGTCGAAGCCGTATATGAAGAGCGGCCGCTGCCGCCAGAGCTCCGGGTCTTCCCGCAGCAGCGCGATCGCGTCGCGGGCGACGACGTGCGCGTCCGTGCGCTGCAGGCGCCGGCGCACCTCCGTATAGCCCAGGCAGAGGCTGGCGAGGTCGCTCATGTAGGCGGAGGTCTCCAGCGTCATCGCCTCCGGCCCGACCGCCTCGGGGTTGACTCCGGCCGCCTGCAGTTCGTCGAGCAGGCGCTCGAAGGCGGTCACGAAGCCGGGATGGCTCGCCGAGCGCCGCAGCGGGCCCAGTTCGCGCTGGCGCTCGGAGATCGCCGCCGAGATCGCCTGCAGGCGCTGGCTGGCGGTCAGCTCCGGCCCCGGCGGCGAGCCGCCCATCGTGGCGACCGTCCTGAACAGCGCCCCGAAGGTCATCACCGAGCCGCCGAGGACCACCTGATCCGCGCAGAGCTCCCTCTCGAAGCCGAAGACGTCGTCCATGTTGGGGACCACCAGCACCGGCTCGCGGTCGAGCGCATCGACGAAGCGCTCGCGGATCAGCCCCCGGCGTCCGGAGTTCGGCGGTCCATGGATCAGATTCAGCGGCACCGACCCAGCTTAGGCGTGCCTCCGGCGCATGACAGCGGCGCAAACTGCGTTTTTCCGTGCTCCAATTTGCCGTCTACCGGCGGCTCTACATTGCCTCGCATGTCACTCTGCTTTGTAGATCCAGCCGACGCGATCAGGGCTATCGCCGACTCGATAGGCCGCGAGGCCCAGCGCCAGTTGCTCGGCGAGGCGGTGCGCGCCTGGGTGGACGAGATCCCCGAGCAAGAGCTCGAGGTCCACTATGCCAAGGCCCTCGCCGAGCTGGACGAGCACGACCTCTCGATGCTCGCCGCCTGGCACGGCTCGCTCGAGGTCGGCCATCCTCTGCCCAACCGCGATTTCCTCATGGGCGCCTTCGGCTCGCTGGGCGAGAACCGCCGCGAGGCGCTGAAGCTCGCCGCCGGCTTTCGCGGCGAGGAGGCGGTCGATGCCGGCGTGACCGAGGAGGCGGCGCTGGAAATGGTGCTCGGCCTGCTGTCCTCACCCCGCCTGATGGAGCTGGCGGTGGAGGCGGTCGAGATCTACGTCTGGGACCGCGCCGGCTCGGACAACTAGGAGTTTCGGCCCAATAGGGGGGCCGGGGAGTGAGCCCGTCCAAAGCGGGCGGGTCTCACGCGCGCGTTATCTCGGCGCGAGGCCGGTGCCGAGGATGGCGTGCGCTAAGCGGTGCTCAGAGCGGCGCGGATCTCGGCGATCGCCTGCTCGTTGTCGCGGAAGTGCACCGCGCTCATGCCGGCCTTGCGCGCCCCTTCGCAGTTGACCTCGACGTCGTCGACGAAGAGGCACGACTCGGCCGGGAGGCCGAGTCGCTCCAGCGTCAGGCGGTAGATCTTCGACTCCGGCTTACGGCAGCCGACGAAGCCCGAGTCGACGACGGTCTCGAAGATCTCGTCGACGGGGAGCATCGAGCGCCAGAGCGGCTCCCACTCGCGCACGTTGTTGGTCAGCATCGCCATCCGGTAGCCCGCGGCCTTCAGCTCGCGCATCAGGTCGATCATCTCCGGGTTGGGATTCAGGGCCTCGAAGTAGATCTCTTTGAAGCGGTGCAGGTGGGGGTGGTGGCCGATCAGCGGTTCGAGGCCGGCGGAGAGGTGATCGAGGAAGGCCTCCTCGGTGATCTCTCCCCGCTCGAGCATGAAGAGCGGGTTTTCGCCATTCGCCTCGGTGGCCGCCTGCATCGCCTTGCCGAGGTTCTCGGTCGAGATCCCGGTCTCGTCCTGAAAGGCCATGAACGACTGGACGAGCGGCGTCGTCAGCACGCCGCCGAAGTCGGAGACGATCGCCTCGATGTCGCCGCTTGGCTCGGTCATCCCGGCCGCACCTCGGTCATCCCGATCTCACGATCTCGTAGTGACCCAGGCCCTCACGGCCCTCGAGCCCCCAGCGGAAGAAGGCGATGTCGGCGTGCAGGCCCGGCTTGCGCACCGCGCTGGCGCTGATCAGCGTGCCGGCCCCGCGCAGCGGGCCTTCCTCGCCGTCGACCCAGAGCTCCAGCGTCGCGCGCCGCTGTATGCCGTCGTCCCCGTACTCGGTGGAGAGCAGCGCCTCGGCAACCTCGACCGGCGCTCCGTCGGGATCGCAGAGGACCGCCGCGACCTCCTCGTCGCCGTGGGCGTCTGAGCCGCCCGGCCGCGCCGCCGTCAGCGCCAGCAGGCCGCCGTCGGCGAAGGCGATGCCGATCGAGCGGCGCAGGGCGGCGTCGGAAGCGCTCATTGCGCCCGGCAGCCTATTGAGTCCTAGGACCTGACCAATGCTGTGACGGCCAGACCCCACTCGTCGCGCACCGCCCCGCTGTCGAATTCGAGGCGAAGGCTGCCAATCAGGCAGGCCGTGCCCTTCTTTGGCCCGCCCTTCAGCATCTGGGCCCCTGCCGCAAACGTGATGCCCAAGAAGCTCTTGCCGGTCCCGATGTCGGGAAGCCTGCCCACCTCCTCGACCTCATGGAGAAAGACGCTGACCGGCTTCTTGGCCCCCAGCACTCCGGCGCCCCTGAAGCCCCAGATCCTCTGTGGTGTGAGCACCAGCGCGAGCTTCGAGTACCCGCCGTCCTGGATCCCCTTGTAGCTGAGATCGCCATCGCCGGCCTTGAGCACCCGTTCGTCTGGGATGTATCTCTCGAGCAGCCCGGCGAACTTCGGCTCCGAGAGCCGCGAGCTCCCCCTGAGTACATCGCTTCGGGTCGTGCCTTGGCTCTCGCTCATCGTCCCCTCCCCTGCGCGATACTAACTCTCTACCATTTCCCTATGGCAGAGAACGAGACAGCCGTGATCACCGAGGACGATGTGCTGGAGGCGCTGGAGGAAGTGATCGACCCCGAGCTGGGGCTCGACTTCGTCTCCCTCGGCCTCGTCTACGACGTCGAGATCGAGAAAGAGGACGTCTACGTCACCTTCACCCTGACGACCCCGGCCTGCCCGATCGGCCCCCAGGTCTCCGAGCAGATGAAGGAGTTCGTCGGCGACCTCCCGGGCGTCAAGGCCGTCCACCCGAAGATGATCTTCGACCCGCCCTGGTCCCCGGAGATGATGACCGAGGACGCCAAGTTCGCGCTGGGCTTTTAGTGTCCTGACACTAGGCGTTCGCCGCTTCGATCCAGTTCGAGAACTCGCAGGCGAGGTGCCACTTGTGCGCTCGGATCAGGGACGGCGGAGTGGCAATCGGGAACTCGCCGGTGAGGCGGACGGTGAAGCCGTCTGGTTCGTCGCGGAACTGGTGGCGGATCGCGCCGGCCGGGGGCCTGCCGGCCTTGCTGCGGCCAACCGCCACCCACTGGACCGGGAATGCCTGGTCGGGATCGGTCGTCACGCTGCCGAGGTCGCTTTCGCCGAGGAGTATCCGTGCCGCCAGCGGCGAGCCGCCGGTGGTCTCGATTACCTGCTGGAGGCCCTCGCCGAGCTCGCAGAGGACGTAGTGGTCGGGGCAGGCGGCGAGCAGCGCGGCCTCGTCCCCCTCGTCCATGGCCCGTTGGTAGAAAGGCGGCATCGCCTCGGCCGAGCCGCTGCCGACGCCGGTCAGCTCGACGCGGCATAGGCGGCGCCGTCCCCGTGACACGGCGGTCATCAACCGGCTGGCCTGCTCCGAGAGGCGCAGCTCGCGCGCCAACAGCTTCTCGAGCGCCTCGTGGCCGAGCTCCAGCTTTCGCGCGACCAGGGCCTCTCGCGTCTCGTCCAGGTCCTCGGAAGGCGCGATCCCCAGCTTCTTGCAGACCTTGCTCGCCCGGCGCGCCTCCCAGGCCAGCACTTCCTCGCGCGAGACGCTGGCCCCGTCTATCTCGGCCGTGATCTTCAACCTGGGATGTCGATCCAGCGCACGATCAGGCCGTCGCGCACTTCGTGAAAGGCCGGCGGGGCCGGGGGAGGGTCGCTGCGCAGTAGGGCGATCACCTCGTCAGGCCCGTGAAGGTCCTCCTCGATCGCGGTGGTCCAGTGGACCTCGGGGTCGAGCAGCTGCCTGAGCCGCGACCAGTCGCGCCGCTCGATCGCCGTCAGCACGTCGCCGACCGCCGGTACCTGCTCCGCCACCGCCAACCCACCTCCCGTCAGTGCGAGACGTTGGTCTTGACCAGGCGGCGCTCCTTCTCGGAGACCGGTCCCTTCTTCTCGAGGGTCGAGATCGCCGCGGCGATGTCGTCGCCGAGGGAGTCCGCCAGCGAGCGGCTGAGGTTGAGCTTGACGAGGGCGCGCATCATCTTCACGTCTTCGGCTTCGGGCGGCATCGTGTAGGCGGGGAGCATCCAACCCCGCTCGGCCGCGAGCTGGAAGGCGATGTCGAACTCGTCATAGGGCTGCTCTTCGGCGAGGTTGAAGGCGACCAGCGGCAGTGTCTCCTCGCCTTCGCCGACGATCTGGAACTTGCCGATCGCCTGGATGTCGCGGGCGAGGTCTTCGGCGTTGCTCTGCATGATCTTCATGATTCGCCGGTAGCCGGCCTTGCCGAAGCGGACGAAGTTGTAGTACTGCGCCAGCACCATCGCCGAACCGGTCGAGAAGTTGAGGGTGAAGGTCGCGTCCGTCTTGCCGAGGTAGTTCTCGTAGAAGACGAGGTCCTCGGCCAGGTCGGCCGGCTCGCGGAAGATCAGCCAGCCGATCCCCGGATAGACGAGCCCGAACTTGTGCCCGGAGACGTTGATCGAGCGCACCTGCTCGAGGCGGAAGTCCCACTTGGAGTCCGGGTAGAGGAACGGCCAGACGAAGCCGCCGCTGGCCCCGTCGATGTGAAGCGGCACGTCGAGGCCCTTCTCCTTCAGCCCGAGGAGCAGGTCGTTGATGCCGACGACGTCGTCGGCGTGTCCGGTGAAGGTCGTCCCCACCACGGCGGCGACCCCGATCGTGTTCTCGTCGATGTGGGGCTCAACGTCCTCCGGCCCGATCGTGTAGCGGCCCGGTTTCAGGGGCACGATCCGGGGCTCGACGTCGAAGTAGCGGCAGAACTTCTCCCAGACGACGTGAACGTCGCCGCCGAAGACGAGGTTGGGGCTGTCGGTGGGCTTCTTCGCCGCTTCCCGGCGCTGCTTCCATTTCCACTTCAGGGACAGCGCTCCGAGCATGATCGCCTCGGAAGAGCCCTGCGTGCTCGTGCCTGTCGTCTCGCCGGGGGCGTTGAAGAGCTCGGCCAGCATGCGGACGCAGCGCTGCTGGATGGCGAACGTCTGCGGGTACTCCGCGTGGTCGATGAAGTTGCGGTGCAGGTTGCCGTCGATGACCTTCCTCGCCTCCGGCTCCATCCAGGTCGTCACGAACGTCGCCAGGTTGCGCTCCGGGATTCCCTCGATCGCCAGCTCCTCTTCGACCAGGCGCATCGCCGCGACCGAATCCATCGCCTGCTCCGGGATCGCGTTTTGCGGCGCCGCTTCGGTGAGCCACGCACCCGGCTCGGCGATGGGAATTTGCTCGTGCGGCTTGCTCATGTCCTCTCCCTCTCTGTCAGCGCCGCCAGAAGGTCCAGACGAGGCGGCGGCCTTCGACGAACCAGATGACCTTGTGCCAGCCGACCTTCGAAGTCGTGATTTCGTTCAGGAGGAGCGTTTCGGCTTCTCCGTGCTGCCTCCTCGCGCAGAGACGCTTGCGATTCGAGAAGCGGACGCAAACCGTATAGGTGACCGGTTGGGAGCTTTCGAGGAAGGCCCCGACCTTGCTGCGATGCGCGCATTCGTGCGCCGGCCGAGCCTGCGGGCTCCACCCGCAGGCGACGTAGTAGCGAAGGCGGGGACGAGGCTCAGGTGAAGGCGCCGGTTCGGAAGGCGGCGCCGGTTCGGAAGAGGGCGGCGGAGTGGCATGCGAGCACGGACAGGGAAGGTCCTCGCAGGCAACACCGTCGTTGTCGCCATCGAGGCGATATGGATCGCCCGGCAACAGGTAGCTCTGCGCTTCGGCCTGATTCGAGAAGTCCGCGCAGTCGTAGTCGAGCGCCTTCGCATCCGGCGGGGCGGGCAGCAACGCGAGCGCGGCGGCGCCGAGCAAGCCGATGAGGAGTGCCAAGCCCGTGATCTGGGGAGCCTAACCGGATCCCGATCGCCCGACCTGGGACGTCGTCACTCGTGTCTGAGTCCGTTCGCGAGCCGCGAGAGTGAGCTTTTGCCCCCATATAGGTGGCAAACCTCACCTTCGCTGACGGCGCGGGGGTAGCTCAGCGTGATCGCTGTGTCGTATATCTCGCCTAGGGATCCAGCTGCTGATCGTCGCCGCCGATCTCCTCGGCGGTGCCGTCGATGTCGTAGTCGCGGACGGCGCCGTTGCTGGGTGAGCCGTTGCCCGTGGAGCCGCTTGCGTGCCCCGCCGCTCGCTGCCCGGCGCTCGTCGCCATCCCGACGACGACGAAGCGCCGCCCCGCTATGCGCCGCAGCAGGCTGCGGGCGATCGCCCGAGTGGGCGGGATCAGCAGGAAGAGGCCGAAGATGTCGGTGATGAAGCCGGGGGCGAGAAGCAGCGTGCCGCCGATGGCGATCAGCAGCCCGTCGGCCACCTCGCGGCCCGGGAAGCGGCGCTCGGCCAGCGCCGCGTTGAAGCGCTGCCAGGCCCCGCGGCCCTGCTGGCGCAGCAGCAGCGAGCCGAGCAGGGCGTCGGCGAGCAGTAGCGCCAGCGTCGGAACCACCCCGATCAGCGAGCCGATCTGGATGATCACGTAGAGCTCGACGATCGGGACGACGATGAAAAGGATGATCAGCAGAGCCACAGCAGAGAGACTAGATCGTCGGATTGGCCGGCTTGGGGATCCGCTCAGGCGGGGGCGGCCGCAGCGGCCGCTTCCTCGAGCTCGGCGAGCGAGTCGCTGATGCCCCGCGCGATCGCCTCGACGTCCTCCATCGAGTCGTAGTCGGCCAGCAGGCCGAAGCAGATGCGGCCGTTGTAGCTCATGATCGCCACCGCCAGCGCGTGGTTCTCGGGCAGAAAGGCGACCGGGAAGACCTCTTCCAGCTCCCGGCCGAGCACGTAGAGGGGGATCTGCGGCCCCGGCACGTTGGTGACGATGAGGTTGAAGAGCCGGGTGGAGAAGTTGATCCGCGACGCCTGGGCGAGCAGCGTGGGGGGCGCGAAGTCATTGAAGCGGGCGATCACTTCCGCGCCCAGCGCCTGTTTGGAGCGCTTCAGCCCCTCCATCTGCTCGCTGACGACGCGCAGCCTGCGCACCGGATCCTCGACGTAGACCGGCAGCGGTCCGCGCATCGCGGCGATCCGGTTGCCGAGGTTGCCGCGCTCATCGGCGGTGCGGATCGACACCGGCACCAGGGCGCGCAGCTCCAGGCCCTCCGTGCGCACGCCGCGCCCGTGCAGCCACTCGCGCAGCGCCCCGGTGACGACGGCGAGGACAACGTCGTTGACGGTTCCCCCGAGCGTGTTCTTGATCTGTTTGAAGGTCGCCAGCTCCGAGCGCGCCCAGACGAAGCGGCGGTGGGGGCTGATCGGCTGGTTCAGCGGCACGTCGGGAGCCGGGTCGGCAAAGGCTCCCGCGACCTCGCCAACGCCCTCCAGCGCGTCGGCGAGTTTGCGCGCGGTCCTGTCCGGCTCGCGAACCGCGTGCGCCGCCCGCTCCGCCAGCCTCAGCGGCGTGTGGAGCGCATCCTTGGCGGCCCGGGCGACGAGTTGCGTGGTCGTCGGCTGTGGGCGAGGCGACCAGTCGTCCTCCACTGCAGCGGGCTTGGGGACCGGCTCGAGGTCGAAGAGCACCGTGCCGATGTCGACCCCCGAGATCCCGTCGACCATCGCGTGGTGGGTCTTGGTCAGGATCGCGAAGCGGTCGCGCTCCAAGCCCTGGACCAGCCACATCTCCCAGAGCGGCTTGGAGCGGTCGAGCTGCTGGGAGAAGACGCGCCCCGCGAGCCCTTTCAGCTGCTCTTCGCCGCCCGGATCGGGAAGTCCGGTGTGGCGGATGTGGTAGCGGAGGTTGAAGTTCGGGTCGTCCGCCCAGAGCGGCCGCCCTGCCTCCAGCGGCGGCACGACGAGGCGCTGGCGGAAGCGCGGCACGTGGCTGAGGCGCCCCCGGATGTGCTCGACCAGGTCGACGTAGAGCGGCGGCGGCCCCTCGAAGATCAGGATCGCGCCGACGTGCATGTGGCTGACCGAAGACTCGTTGGTGAGGAACGAGGCGTCGACGGCCGTGAGGCGGTCCAGGTGGTCTCCGGCTGTGCTCATCCTGCAAGGCTAGCTTCGCCGCACGGCCAGGGCGGCCATGCAATGCCATTCGCAATGTCGCCACCGCTGGTTCGCCATGCCGTCACCGGTACCCTGATCTCATGCCAACTACCGCGATCTCGTCTCCGCGGCGGGTCCTGCTCGCCGCCCCGCGCGGCTACTGCGCGGGCGTGGACCGCGCCGTGCAGACCGTCGAGCGCGCGCTCGAGCTCTATGGGGCGCCCGTCTACGTGCGCAAGGAGATCGTCCACAACAAGCACGTGGTCGAGGAGCTCTCGAAGCGGGGCGCGATCTTCGTCGAGGAGGAGACCGAGGTGCCCGAGGGGGAGATGGTCGTCTTCTCGGCCCACGGAGTCGCGCCGGCCGTGCATGAGAAGGCCGCGGCGCGCAAGCTGCGCACGATCGATGCCACCTGCCCGCTGGTGACCAAGGTCCACGTCTCGGCGCGGCGCTTCGCCGCCCAGGGCTACACGATCATCATGATCGGCCACGAGGGCCACGAGGAGGTCGAAGGGACGACCGGCGAGGCTCCCAACAGCATCGTCCTGATCGAAACCGCCGACGAAGTCGAGAGCCTCGAGGTCCCGGATCCGAACAAGGTCGCCTTCATCACCCAGACCACGCTCTCCGTCGACGAGACCGCCGAGGTGATCGCCGCCCTGCGGGCCAAGTTCCCCGGCATCGTCAGTTCCAAGTCAGACGACATCTGTTACGCCACCACCAACCGCCAGATCGCTGTCAAGCAGCTCGCCCGCGAGTGTGAGCTGGTCCTCGTGATCGGCTCGACCAACTCCTCCAACTCCAATCGCCTCGTCGAAGTGGCGCGCGAGCACGGCGCCGCCTCCCACCTGATCGACAACCAGGCCCAGGTGCAGGAGGAGTGGCTGCAGGGGGTGGAGACGGTTGGCATCACCTCCGGCGCCAGCGCCCCCGAGGAGCTGGTCGAGAGCCTCGTCGACCTCTTCCGCGAGCGGGGGGCAAGCGAGGTCTCCGAGCTGCGCACCGTCCACGAGGACGTCCGCTTCATGCTCCCGAAGGAGATCCGCGAGGAGCTCGCCGCGCGAGCCTGACCGCGGCTGCGATGCGTGCGCTAGGGGGGAAGAAGGGGCGCGGCGCTGCGATGGCGCTCGTCGCCCTGCTGGCGCTGGCGCCGGCGGGCGCCTCCGCGGCCGTACCGGCCTTCTGCAAGGGACGCGTGGTGCGCGACGATGCGCGGCCGCTGCGGCACATGCCGGGCGAGCATCCGCCGCCCGAAGGCGAACTTCCCTTCGGGCCGCGCAACCTGAGCATGTACGCGCTCAACTTCGGGGCCAAGGTCGTCCTCGACGGCAGCCACCTCGGCTACCGCTTCGCCGCCAAAGGCGGCAACGCCCGCGTCCTGCGCCTCAACTGGGACGTCAGGGCGGTGCTGCAAAGGGTCGACGGTCGGGGCCGGGTGCTGGGCGCCGTGGGCGCGGTGCACAGGCGCTTGGGTGAAGTCGAAGGCCTCGACGACCTGCAGTTCTCCTTCCCGGCGCATCCCGGGCTCTACGAGGTGGGCATCGCTTTCCGCACTTTCGCCGGGCGAGAGCTCGCCTCCTACAGCGAGCACTTCCGCGTCGTCCCCCGCCGGGTGAAACTGCGCTTGGCCGTCAGCGGCGAGGAGTTCAAAGCGGGAGAGACCGCCTACGCGCGGGTGCTCAACCTGGGCACGGTCCCGGCTGTCCTGCGCCCGCGCCTGCCCGTCGAACGCGAAGTGGGCGGCGCCTGGGTCCCGGCGGCCGAACCTCCGGTCTCAAAGGAAAGCGTCGAAGAGTTTCGCTGGACGGTGGGCGGCGGCCAGGCCTCTCCCTGCGTGGCGTTCCAGGTTCCCACCGACGCCGCGCCCGGCTCCTACAGATTCGCTTCTTCGGCTCTGGTGTTCGGCCGGGCCGTGCACCGCCGCACGCTTACGGGCGGCTTTGAGATTTCGGCTTCAGCACCCTGAAGCGGTACGTCGTCGCGGGCGACTCGTTGAAGACGGTGTCCTGGACGCTGACGCGGAACTCGTAGAGGCCGGGACTGAGGCGCTCGCGGATGCCGAAGGTGGTGCCCCCCTCGCCGGAGGCCGAGTAGGCGGCCCAGCTCACCTCGGTGCAGCGGAAGGGCGTCTTGCAGAACGGCCCCCGCCATTCGAGGTAATTGCCGAACGGGTCGCCGGTATGGAGCCTCGGCCCCCGGGTCGGCTTCAACCGCCGCAGGCTGGCAGAGAAGGGGTCGTTGTAGGTGTCGAAGAGCTTGCGTTCGTCGACGGCCGCGTAGCGGAACTTCGGTTTCGCGTTGCGGCTCACCCGGGGCGGGGCGGCGACGATCTCGGGGGCCGCCGGGGCCGTCGTGTCATAGACCGCGGTCACCGACGGCGGGCTCGGGTCTGTCCCATCCTCATCGGAGGCGATCACGGTGATCGTGTGGGCCCCGTCGGCGAGCGCTTCCGGTATCGGGACCCACCCCGTGTAGGGGCCAATGCCGAGGACTTTGCCCTCCGGTACGTGCGGTTCGGCGGGCGGCTGGCGCGTCGGCCGGCAGATTTTCCGCCTCGCTCTGGCGGTCTTCGTCCGGTCCCCTGTGAGGGACTTCGGCCGGCGCGGGCAGGCGACCCGCACGGCGAACTGGCGCGCCACCGGGCAGCAGGGCTGGTAGTAGGAGCGCGAGCAGGGCGTCGGCTGGCCGTCGACGAGGCAGGAGAAGCTCACACTGCTGTCAGCGGCGTACCCCCAGGTCCAGTCGGTTTCGTCGGTCGAGTAGTAGGCGAGCGAGCCGGCGTGTGGCCCGACGGGG
The DNA here is from genome assembly GCA_035707825.1 of Solirubrobacterales bacterium. Classification (GTDB taxonomy): domain Bacteria; phylum Actinomycetota; class Thermoleophilia; order Solirubrobacterales; family 70-9; genus VRUE01. Next base: position 8,521 of record DASSTR010000039.1, on the reverse strand, counting down.
TTTTCCTGCGTTCCCGATGCGGTCAGCTCGAGGTGGGGAGGGACGCTGTTGGCGTCGTCGGCGAGCGCCGCCGCCGGCGCGACCGCGAGCAGGCACACCGCGAATGCGGCCAAGCCGCTGAACCACGTCTTCCCCCTGCCCCGCACGGAAATCAGGATAGCCGCGCTCACCGGCATCGCACCAGGTCGGGGCCTACCGGCATCTCACCAGCTCGGCACTCACCTGACTTGACCACATCATGGGTGGTCAGAACGGGAAAGTGCCGGGACTCCGGCGGCAAAGCTGAGCGACCAGATGCGCAGGCCGGGGGAGGGGCGCAGCGAAACGGCGTGCTGCTCGTGCTCGGGATGCTCGGCCAGCGGGTAGAGGCCCGCCCCGTCGATCTCGACCGCGCCGCTCGGGGCGCCGTCTAGGGCCACCTCGATCCGTCCCTCGCCCTCGACCGTCGCGTAGGCGCCGCCGGCTTCGTAATCGGTCTCCAGCACCTCGCCGTCCTCGCCGGCGACCCACGGCCGCTCCCAGGAGCCGCCCGGGAAGAGCTCCGGGGTGGGCGCCATCACCCGGGCGCCGGGCCCGTCGCTGGGGCGGAGCGGCTCGAGTGGCGCCGGCAGCTCGCGCAGCGCGTCCTGCTCGCGCAGCTCCGCCGCGATAGCCATCTCCGTGCCGAGGTACTCGCCCTCGCCGAAGTGAAACCAGCTCAGAGCCCCGCCGGTCTTCCAGAGGAAGAGGCTGGGCCAGCCCTCGCAGCCGTAGGCGTGCCAGAGGTCGCGCTCGGCGTCGATCGCGACCGGGAAGTCGACGCCCAAGCGCTCGAGCCCCGCGGCCACGACGGCGGGCTCGGCGCCGAAGGCAAAGCGGGGGGCCTGGACGCCGATCACCCGCAGCCCGGCCTCGCGGTAGCGGCGCCCCCACTCGACCAGATAGGGCAGGGTGCGCACGCTGTTGAGCTGGGCGAAGTCGAAGAAGTGGACCAGCACCGGGCCGGCCGCGGTGAGGACCGGCATCGATCGCGGCGCCTCGCCGATCCAGGCGATCTGCTCCGGCAGGTCGGGTGCCGCGATGGTCTCTCGGTCGGGACGCACCCCCGGACGTTATCCTGAGCCACCCGCACCGGCGAACCAAGGAGGGACTCAAGTGAGCAACGACGTCTGGCAGAGGATCGAGCAGGCCCGGGCCCGCTGGAACGTTCTCGAGCACCCCTTCTACCAGCGCTGGTCCGCCGGAGACCTAACCCGCGAGGAGCTGGCCGAGTACTCCGGCCAGTACCGCCACGCGACGGCGGCGATCGCCCGCCTCAGCACGGCCGTCGCCGAGTCCGCCCCCGAGCCGGAGCGCGCCGACCTGCTCCGCCACGCGGCCGAGGAGGAGGACCACATCGCCCTCTGGGACGGTTTCGTCGAGGCCGTCGGCGGCGAAGTGGGTGCCCCCCCGAACGCGGAGACCAAGGAGTGCGTCGAGGCCTGGACGGCCGCGGACGGGCGCCTCGCCCAGCTGGTGCGGCTTTACGCGATCGAGAGCGGGCAGCCCGCGATCTCGAAGACGAAGCGCGAGGGCCTCATCGAGCACTACGGTGTCGGCGACGGGCCCGGCAACGAGTACTTCCGCGTCCACGAGGTCGCCGACGTCGACCACGCTTCCGAGGGCCGCTCGTTGATCGAGGCCCATCTTGCCGATGCTGACGCCGATGCCCTCGTCGAGGCGGCGGAGGCCGCCTTCAAAGCCAACTGGCGCCTGCTGGACGGGGTCGGCGCCGCCGCTTAGCTCCAATGCCCGAGTTCGGGAGCCTCATCGAGGTTGCGCTTCCGGCGGTTCCGCTGCTCCTGCTCGTCGGCTCGCTGCTCTTCGGGCGCTACCCCGGCTGCGATGCGGTCGTGCGGCTCTCCGAGCGGCTCGCCGGCGGGGCCCGCCGGGGCACTCGAACGGGTGGGCGGGCGAGGCAGCCGCTGCCGCCGCGCCGCTTTGCCGCCGCCGGCGGGCTGCTGATCGCCTTCGGCCACGCGCAGCGCCCACCGCCCCCGCTTCCCAGCCGGATCTAGAGGCGCCGCGGCCGCCCGGTCGCGGACCATCTCCGCGCGGGCGCCGCCCGCGCACCGAGCTAAGGAGCTGAAGATGAATTCGAATTTCGCCCGCGCGCTTGTCGGCGTTGCGGCCATCGTTATCGCGGCCGTCCTCCTCGTCGTGCTCAAGGACGACGGCGGAGGCGGCACCGAGGCCACGACCAAAGGGGTCCCCACGATCGTCGTGCAGAACGGGAAACCGGTTGGCGGCATCCGGCAGCTGGCCTACGAAAAGGGCGACCAGATCCGCTTCAAGGTGGAATCCGACGTCAGCGACGAGGTCCACGTGCACGGCTACGACGTCATGAAGGACGTCAAGGCGGGCGGCTCCGTCTCCTTCGACTTCCCGGCGACGATCGAAGGCGTCTTCGAGGCCGAGTTGGAGGACCGCGGAGAACAGATCGTCGAACTGACGGTCAATCCGTGAGCCTGCCCAGCTTCCTGCCGCTGGCCCACGCGCTGGTCGCCCGCAAAGACCTGCCGATCCCGATCTGGCTCTTCGCCTGGGGGGCGTCGATCGTCCTGATCGTTTCCTTCTTCGCGCTCTCCGCCTCCTGGCGGGAGCCGCGCTTCGAGGACGAACGCTGGAGGCCGCTGGGGGGCGGCCTCTGGCGGGCGCTGACGGGGCGCGTCGCGCAGGCGATATGCGGCCTGATCGGGGTCTTCCTCCTCGCGCTGTCGGTCTATGCCGGGCTGCACGGCACGGAAGCGCCGGATCGGAACTTCGCGCTCACCTTCATCTTCGTCACCGTCTGGCTGGGCTTCCCCGTCTTCAGCGTGCTCTTCGGAGACGTGTTCCGCCCCTTCAACCCCTGGCGCGCGATCGGCCGGCTGACAGGGGCGGCGTTCGCCGCTGTGGCCGGCCAGCGCCCGGTCCACCTGAGCTATCCCGAGCGACTCGGCCGCTGGCCGGCGGCGGCCGGCCTGGTCGCCTTCGTCTGGCTGGAGGTCGTCTACGGAGCCAACGGCGGCGTCGCCGTTGGGCTCTCGCCCCACCCGGCGGCGGTCGCGGCACTGGTCTACAGCGCCTACACGCTGGCGATGATGGCCCTCTTCGGGACCGAGCGTTGGTGCCAGACTGGGGAGACCTTCTCGGTCTACTTCGGCATGTTCTCCCAGCTCGGTTCCTTCGGGGTCAGGGATGGAAGGCTGGGCCTGCGGCGCCCCTTCTCCGCGACGACCAGCTGGGCTTCGGTGCCCGGCTCGGCCGCCGTCGTCATCGCTTCGATCGCGACGACCAGCTTCGACGGCGCCCAGGAGGGGGCGCTGAAAGGAGCGATCAGGAGCTCCTTCGACTGGTTTGCGGACAGGGGACTGGCGCTGACCACCTCGCTCCGCCTCGCCGACACGATCTTCCTCGCCGTCTGCCTGGCCGGCGTCGCACTCGTCTACCTGGCCGGCGTGCGCGGAATGGCCTCGGTGCCGGGCGCGCCTTCGCGGGCGCGCCTTCGCGTCGCCTTCGCGCACACGCTGATCCCGATCGCCTTCGCCTATCTGCTCGCCCACTACTTCAGCCTCTTCGTCTTCCAGGAGCAGGCCCAGTTCACCTACCTCCTCTCCGATCCGCTCGGGACCGCGACCACCGACCTCTTCGGCACCGCCTCGGGGGGGATCGACTTCCAGGTCCTCAGCGCAAACGCGATCTGGTACGTCCAGGTGGGAGCCCTGGTCATCGGCCACGTCCTCGGACTGGTGCTCGCCCACGACCGCGCGACGTCGCTTTGGGGCGACTACCGGCAGGCGGCCCGCTCTCAGTACTGGATGCTCGCGGTGATGGTCGCCTTCACCTGCTTCGGCCTCTACCTGCTCTCGGTGGCGAACGGCTAGCGGGCGGCGGCGGGAGGCCGGGGGCCCTGGGCGGGCGAACTACCCTTGGTCTGTGGTCATTCCCGTCGCCCACGCCGGTCACTGGCTCTGGGTGCTCTACCTGCCGCCGATCGTCATCGTGCTCGCCTCGATCCTGAGGACGAAGCTCGCCGAGCGTCGCGAGAGGTCCAGCCCCAGACGGAAGAAAACTGACTAAAGGCCGGTTAACGTCAGGTTCAGCATGGTGGTCCAGACGCCATGGGGAAGAGCGGATCGGCTACGCGAGCGGATGTTGCGCCCCGGGCCCGGGATACCCCGCGAGGATGTGATGCGAAGCCAGCGCGAGCGCCTCTTCGCCGCCTCCGTCGCCTGCGTCTCGGCCAAGGGATATGAGGCGACAACCGTCGCCAACCTGCTCGAGACATCGGGCGTCTCTCGCAGCGCCTTCTACGAACACTTCCTCGACAAGGAGGAGTGCGTGCTGACCGCCTTCGAGACGCTCGTCGAGATGGCGGAGCGCCTCTTTCGCGAGCGGCTCGCAGAGGAAGGCGAGTCGGGGGACGGTCGATCGGGCGATGCTCTCGATGTCCTCCTGGAGACGATCGTGGCGCAGGAGGCAGCCGCCAGGCTGTGCTTCTGCGACATCTATACGGTCGGTGAGACGGGCCGCCTGGCGGGTGAACGCGCGCTGGCAAGGGCGGCCGTGGTCGCCGGGGAGGTCATCGCCGATGTTTGGGGCAGAGAGCTGCCCGAGGAATTCCTCCACGCGATGGTGGGCGGCCTCCACGCCTTCATCCAGACCCACCTGCGCAGGGGGGAGGTCGAGCGGCTGCCGGCCTACGCGCAGGACCTACGGGCCCTCGCCCTCTCCGTGCAGGCGCCAAGCGCACCGCTGCGACTGGCCGGGAGGCGGTTCCGCCAGCACGCGCCGCCGCCGTTCGTCGCCTACAGCCAGGCGGAGCAGATCCTGCGCGCCCTCGCCGCCGCTGCCAGCGAGCGCGGCTACCCGGCGGTGACCATCGCCGAGATCGCCGCCCGGGCGTCGGTGTCGCAGGCAACCTTCTACTCGCATTTCTCCGGCAAGCAGGCGGCGCTGGTGGCGGCGATCGATTCGGCCGGATCGCAAATGCTCGCCGTCGCGATGCCCGCCGCCCGCCGCACCGTCGGCTGGCCGTACACGATTCGTGCCGCGTTTGGGGGATCCCTCGCCTTCTGCGCCTCCGAGCCGCAGCTCGCGCGACTCGCCGTGGTGGAGATCAATGCCGCCGGACCGGCGGCATTCGAGCAGCGCGACCGGCGCCTCGAAGCGTTCCTGGGTCTGATGGAGCCCGGCTTCGAGGCGGCGCCCAATGTGAAACCGGCGATGGCCGAAGTGATCCTGGGCGCGGTTTGGCGGCTGGTCTATCGCAAGATCGTCGAAGGCAGCCCGGAGGACCTGCCGCAGGTCGCTCCGGTCGCCACCTACATGCTCCTCTCGCCGTTCATCGGCTCGGAGGAAGCGCTCGCCGTCGCCAACAGCGACGGCCGCGCGCACCCGGCGCCGTCGGGCGCTCCGAAGCCTTAGCGCCCTAGAGGATCTCGGCGAGGCGCCGCTCGAGCGCGGCGGAAACCTCGTCGCGAACCGGCCCCGAGGCGAGCCGCTCGACCAGCGACTCGAGGAAGCCTTCGATGATCAGCCCCTTGGCCTCTGCCTCGCCCAGCCCGCGGGAGGTCAGGTAGAAGAGCTGGTCGCTGTCGACCTGCGCGATGGCAGCGGCGTGGGTGCAGCGGACGTCGTCGGCTTCGATCTCGAGTCCGGGGATGGCGTCGGCGTGCGCCTCGGGGGAGAGCAGCAGGTTGCGGCACTCCTGAAAGGCGTCGGTGCCCTGGGCGCCCGGGTCGACGCGGATCATCCCGCGCCAGACCGCCGTCGCCCCGGCGGCGAGGACGCCGCGGAAGGCGAGGTCGGAGAACGTATTGGGCGCCGCGTGCTCCTGGGTGGTGTCGTAGTCGAGGTGCTGTCCGGGACCGCCGGCGTAGCCGCCGGTCACCCGCGCCTCCGAGCCCGAGCCGGCGAGCTTGGTCTCCATCCTCACCTTGCCGCGGCCGGAGCCGAAGCCGAGCGCGGTCCAGTCGAGCCGGGCGTCGCGATCGACCTCGGCCCGCTGGGTGGAGAAGATCCATGCCCGCTCGGAGATGTCCTGGGTGCTGACGTAGCGCAGCGTCGCCGCGGGTCCGACGTGCAACTCGACCACGGAGTTGAGCAGGCCGCCCGTCTCGTCTCCCGCCGAAGCGCAGTGCTCCCAGACCTCCGCCTCGGCGCCCTCCTCGAGGACGATCAGCGTCCGCCAGGAGAGCGCACCCTCCTCGTCGAGCGGCAGCTCGACCCGGATCGGCTCCTCGACGGTGACGCCGCGGGGAACGTGGACCAGGACGCCCTCCCGCCAGCCAGCCTCGTTGCGGGCGACGAAGGGATCCTCCGCCGGCACCAGCGAGCCGAGCCGCTCGGCGAGCAGATCCCCGTGGCTCTCCAGCGCCTCGCTGAGGGGCAGCACGGTCGCGCCATCGCCGCCCTCAATCGATGGCTGCGGGGCGGCCGGGGAGAGAGCGTCGATCTCGAGCCCGGCGAGGTCGGTGAATTCCCACCCCTTCGCCTTCTGGTCGGGGAGGGACAGCTCCTGCGCGAGAGAGGCGCCCCGCCGGCGCCTCTCCGAAAGCCAGCTGGGTTCGGTCGCCAGCTCAGCCAATCGAGCCCTCCATCTGCAGCTCGATCAGCCGGTTGAGCTCGACCGCGTACTCCATCGGCAGCTCCTTTGTGACCGGCTCGATGAAGCCGTTGACGATCATCTTCGAGGCCTCCTCCTCGTCGAGCCCGCGGCTCTGCAGGTAGAAGAGCTGCTCGTCGCCGATCTTCGAGACGGTCGCCTCGTGGCCGACGTCGGCGTCGTTCTCGTCGATGCGGATCGTCGGGTAGGTGTCCGAGCGCGAGTCCTCGTCGAGGAGCAGCGCGTCGCAGACGACCTTGGAGCGCGATTCGCTCGCTCCGTCGGCGACCTCGAGCAGACCGCGGTAGGTGCTGCGGCCGCCGTCCTTGGAAATCGACTTGGAGAAGATCGAGGAGGAGGTCTTCGGCGCCGCGTGGATGATCTTGCCGCCGGCGTCCTGGTGCTGGCCCTGGCCGGCGAAGGCGATCGAGAGGATCTCGCCGTGGGCTTCGCGGCCGAGCAGGTAGATCGAGGGGTACTTCATCGTCAGCTTCGAGCCGAGGTTGCAGTCGACCCACTCCATCGTCGCCTTCTCCTGCGCGACGGCGCGCTTGGTGACGAGGTTGTAGACGTTCTGAGACCAGTTCTGGACGGTCGTGTAGCGGACGCGGGAGCTCGGCTTGGCCATGATCTCGACCACCGCGGAGTGCAGCGAGTCGGTCGAGTAGACCGGCGCCGTGCAGCCCTCGATGTAGTGGACGTCGGAGCCCTCCTCGGCGATGATCAGCGTGCGCTCGAACTGGCCCATGTTCTCGGTGTTGATGCGGAAGTAGGCCTGTAGCGGCATCTCGACCTTGACCCCGGCCTGGACGTAGACGAAGGAGCCCCCCGACCAGACCGCCGAGTTGAGCGCCGCCAGCTTGTTGTCGTTGGGCGGGATGATCGTCGCCCAGTACTCGCGCACGAGATCCTCGTGATCGCGCAGCGCGGTGTCCATGTCGGTGAAGATCACGCCCTGGGCCTCGAGCCGCTCGTTGACCTGGTGGTAGACGACCTCCGACTCGTACTGGGCCCCGACGCCGGCGAGGAATTTGCGCTCGGCCTCGGGGATCCCGAGCCGGTCGAAGGTGTTTTTGATGTCCTCGGGAACCTCGCTCCAGTCGCGGCTGTTGGTGTCCGAGGCGCGGACGAAGTAGTGGATGTCTTCGAAGTCGATCTGGTCGAGGTCGCCGCCCCATTTCGGGGTCGGGCGGTTTTCGAAGTGCTCCAGCGCCTTGAGGCGGAAGTCGCGCATCCACTGCGGCTCTTCCTTGTAGTCGGAGATCGTTTCGACGACCTCGCGCGAGAGGCCCTTCGGGGCTTTGTAGGCGTAGCCGGTCTCCGGGTCGTTGAAGCCGAACTTTTCCTTGTAGTCGGCGTTGATGCCGGCCAGCTCGCGTTTCTCGGCGAGCACCTCGGGCGTTGCCATGTCAGTCGACCTCCAGGGTCAGGGTGTCGTCCTCGATCCGTATCGGGAACGTTTGCACCGGCTGAAAAGCCGGGAGCGTCTTCGGCCTGCCGGTGCTCAGGTCGAAGAGGGAGCCGTGCCGCGGGCACTCGACGGTGCAGGCGGCCGCGTCGAACTCGCCCTCGGCGAGCGGCCCGTTGTCGTGCGAGCAGCGGTCCTCGATCGCGTACAGCGTGCCGTCGCAGTTGAAGACGCCGATCTTCTTGCCGTCGTGCTCGACCAGGCGCATCGCGCCAGGCGACAGCTCGGCTGCCGGGCAGACGGGGATCTTGGTTCCTGCGGTGTCGGTCAAGAGGGTGGGTGCTCCAGTCGCCGCCAGTGCGGCCTAGTGCGGATCGAGACTTAATCCTACTTCTACGGTCGGATTTTAGCGGGGCGCCCGGGTGGGCCTTCGCCACCTGGCGATGAGTTTCGCCCGCTGGTCTGGTCTTATCTACAGGACCCCTGCGAGGAAAGGATTACGAGGA
>DASSTR010000038.1:0-2649 GCA_035707825.1 Solirubrobacterales bacterium | reverse complement strand
GCAGACGTTCACCGCGGGCCGGCTCGCGGTCGCGTTCAGCTACGGGCTGGGCTCCGCCGCGGTCCTCTACCTGCTGATGCTGGGAGGCCGCCGGGTCGTCGCCCCGCTCGCCCGCCGCGGGCCCGGGCTGCAGGTGGCGATGGGCGCGGTGATGGTGCTCGTCGCTCTGGCGATGCTCGGTGAATACGACATCAAGTTCCAGAACCGGATCGCCAGTGACCTGCCCTCGTTCCTGGTCAACCCGAGCGAATCACTCGAGGAGACCGCCGTGGCCCGCGACGCGCTGGATGACATTCGAGGCGAAGCCGCCCACGGCGTCGGCGCCAGAGTGGCCGACGGCACCGCCCCCGGAGTGGGAGCCGGCGGCACCGCCCCCGGAGTGGCCGGCGACGGCACCGCCCCCGGAGTGGGCGCCGACGCCACGGGGGCGCACCACGGAGGGGGTGCCGGCCCGCCGTCCGGCTTGCCCGACTACGGCCCGGCGCCCGAATTCGTCGGCAACCAGCGCTGGTTCAACACCGCCGGCGGCCGTCCCCTGACCATGAGCGGCCTGCGCGGGCGCGTCGTCCTCGTCGACTTCTGGACCTACAGCTGCATCAACTGCCTGCGCACGCTGCCCTACCTGGAGGCCTGGGACAGGCGCTATCGCAAGGACGGGCTGACGATCGTCGGCGTGCACTCGCCCGAGTTCCCGTTCGAGAAAGACGCGGGCAACGTCGAAGAAGCGATCGAGCGCAACGGGATCCGCTATCCCGTCGCCCAGGACAACGACCTCGCCACCTGGGGCGCCTACGGCAATCAGTACTGGCCGGCCGAGTACTTCGTCGACTCCCGCGGCCATGTCCGCTTCGCCCATTTCGGCGAGGGCTCCTATGGGGAGAAAGAAGAAGTGATCCGCGAGCTGCTCGCCGAAGCGGGCCACCGCGCCGGCGCCGGCGGAACGCGGGTCCACGCGATCGCGCCCTCGACGGGGGTCACCACGCCGGAGACCTACCTCGGCGCCGCCCGAGCCGAACGCTTCGTCAACCCGCAGCTCTCGCCCGGCGCCCACGATTTCGGCGACCCTCCGGCTCCGCCGCTGAACGAAACCGCCTACCGCGGGCGCTGGCGAATCACCCTCGAGTCGGCCACCGCCGCGGGCGGCTCGTTCCAGCTCCACTTCGGCGCCCGCCGCGTCTACATGGTGCTCGGCTCCCCGGGCCGGGTGCGCCAGATGCGCGTCCTGCTCGACGGCCGGCCGATCCCCGCCTCGCTGGCCGGCGCCGACGTCCACCACGGCTCGGTCGCGGTCTCCGAGCAGCGGCTCTACGAGCTCGTCGACCTGCCGAAGGTCGAGCACCACGTGCTGACCCTCGAGCCCGAACCGGGCGTCACCGGCTACTCCTTCACCTTCGGCTGAGCGGCGCCCGCCAGCGGTGGGCCGAGCTTCTGAGCCTCGAGCGTCTCAGCAGCCGAGCTGGCGCGCGATCACCATCTGCTGCACCTCGTCGGTGCCCTCGCCGATGGTGAGGATCTTGGCGTCGCGGTAGAAGCGGCAGACCGGGTACTCCTCGATGTAGCCATAGCCGCCGTGGATCTGCACCGCCTCCTCGGTCGCCCGTACGGCGAGGCGGCCGGTGATCAGCTTCGCCTGGGCCGCCGTGAGCGTAAAGCTCTTGCCGTCGTCCTTCTCCAGGGCCGCGCGCCAGGTGAGCAGGCGCGCCGCCTCGATCTGCGCCGAGAGGTCGGCGATCTTCGCCTGGATCGACTGGAATTTGGCGATCGGCTGGCCGAACGCCTTGCGCTCCTTGGCATAGGCGATCGCCTCGTCGAGGGCGCCCTGCGCCAGGCCGACCCCCATCGCCGCGACCCCGATCCGGCCGCCGTCGAGGATGTGGAGGAAGTTCTTGAAGCCGTCGCCGCGCCGGCCCAGGAGGCTGGACTCGGGCACCCGGCAGTCCTCGAAGCTGAGTGGCCGGGTGTCGGAGGCGTTCCAGCCCATCTTGCGGTAGGCCTCGCCCACCTCGTAGCCGGGAGTGCCGGTGGGGACGATCAGGTTGGAGATCTCCTTGCGCCCACCCTCGGCCTCACCCGTCACCGCGGTGATCGAGACGCAGCCCGAGATGTCGGTCCCGGAGTTGGTGATGAACTGCTTGGCGCCGTTGATCGTCCATTCGCCGTCGGCCAGCTTCGCCGTCGTGCGGACGTTGCCGGCGTCCGAGCCCGCCTCGGGCTCGGTCAGCCCGAAGGAGGCGAGCCGCTTGCCGGTGCACAGCTGCGGCAGCCACTCCTGCTTTTGTTCGTCGCTGCCCCAGAGGTAGATCGGCATCGTCCCCAGCGAGGTGTGGGCGGCCATCGTGATGCAGACCGAAGAGTCGATCCGGGCCAGCTCTTCGACCGCCAGCACGTAGGAGAGCGTGTCGGCCCCGCCGCCCCCGTACTCCTGGGGGAAGGGGATCCCCATCAACCCCAGGCCGCCCATCTTCTCGACGATCTCGTAGGGGAATGCCTTGGTGCGGTCGAGCTCCCCGGCCACCGGCGCGACCTCCTGCCGGGCGAAGTCCCGAACGGTGTCGCGCAGCAGGCGCTGCTCGTCGCTGAGCTCGAAGTTCACGCGCGGGACCCTATGCGGTTGCCGCTCAGAGCTGCAGGCTCTTGGCGACCAGCAGC
>DASSTR010000037.1:0-10537 GCA_035707825.1 Solirubrobacterales bacterium | reverse complement strand
GGCGCCGGCGCCCACCAGTTCCACTTGCCGAGCAGCTCCATCAGCGAGGGGACGAGCAGGGCGCGGATGATGCTGGCGTCGATCAGCACGGCAAGGGCCGTGCCCACCCCGTTCTGCTTCACGAAGATGATCTTGGAGGTTGCGAAAGCGCCGATCGCGACGGCGAACATCAGCGCCGCCGCTGTGACGATCCGCCCCGTACGCTCGAGCCCGATCGCCACCGACTCCGAATCGGAGGCGCCGTTGTCGCGCGCCTCTTTGATCCGCGAGAGCAGGAAGACCGCGTAGTCGGTCGAGAGGCCGAAGGCGAGGGCGAAGAGGAGGATCGGCATCGTCTGCTCGAGCGCCCCCTGGCTGGTGTAGGAGAAGAGGCTTTCGAAGCGGCCGTCCTGGAAGATCAACACCAGCAGGCCGAAGACGGCGCTGAGGTTGAGGAAGTTCATGATCAGCGACTTGATCGGCAGCACCACCGAGCCCGTCATCAGGAAGAGGATGACCAGGGTGGCGATGACGATGATCGCGACCGCGATCGGCAGGTGCTTGGCGAGGCTGCTCTGGAAGTCGACGAAATCGGCGGTCGCCCCGCCCACCATGACCCTGGCGCCCGGCACCTCGATTTCGCGCATCGCTTCGACGGTCGACTGGCTGGCCTCGGAGCGGAAGGTGTCGCTGGAGATCGCTTCGATCACGCTCAGGTTGGGAGTCAGCCGGCGCGGCGCCGCCGCCGTGGCAACCCCTTCGACCCGCAGCACCTGCGCCCGGGCGCGGGCCGGGGCGGTTGGGCCTCCGCCTTCGACGGTGACCCAGATCGGCGTGTCGCGGAAGGGCGGGAATTCCTCCTGCATCGCGTCGTAGACCTGGCGCGCGCTCGCTTCCCCGGGCAGGATCGCCGGGTCGGCGGCGGTGAACTTGATGTTGAAGAAGGGGATGCCGAGGACGATCAGGAAGAGGGCCGAGAGGGTCGCAATCGGCGCCGGCCGCCGCATCACGAAGCGCGAAAGCCGGTACCAGAACCCCTGTGCGTCGGGACGGGTTTCGGCTTCGGCACGGCGGCGCAGCGCCTTCGGCGCCAGGGCGTTGACCCGGCTGCCGAGCAGCGTCAGCACGGCCGGGAGCACGGTCAGCGAGACGAACCCCGCGAACAGGGTGACCAGCGAGCCGCCGAAGCCCATCGAGTAAAGGAAGCGCTGCGGGAAGACGATCAGCGAGGCGAGCGCCACCGCCACCGTCAGCGAGGAGAAGAAAACGGTGCGGCCGGCGGTTGCCATCACCCGGCGCATCGCGGCGAGGCCCGGCCCGTCCTTGGCGATCTCCTCGCGGTAGCGGGAGACGATGAAGAGGCTGTAGTCGATCGCGAGGCCGAGCCCGAGCCCGGTGGTGAGGTTGAGGGCGAAGATCGAGATCGAGCCCAGTTCGCTGAGCAGGCGCAGGACGAGGAAGGTGCCGATGATCGCCAGCAGTCCCGTCATCACCGGCAGCAGGGCGGCGACGAGGCTGCGGAAGAAGACGAAGGAGAGCAGGAAGAGGAGCGGGAAGGCGAGCATCTCGGCGAGCTGCAGGTCCTTCTCCACCTGGTTGTTGACCTGCTCCTGGGCGACCGCGCCCCCTCCGACGATCACTCCCGGCCGGTCCTCCAGCTGTTCGACGACGCTGTCCCCGGCTTCCTGCCACTGCTTGTCCCCAGTGGGCTTCAGCCCCACCGCCAGGTAGGTGGAGCGGCCGTCGTTGGAGACGAAGGCCCGCGAGCCGGTCTCGTAGTAGCCGGTCACCGTGGCGACCCGCGGGTTGCTGCGCACCTCGCGCGCGATCGAGGCGACCCGCGCCCTGGTGGCGGGGGAGGCGACGGGGGCGTCCTCGATGAGCACGATCGCCCCGGGCCCGTGGAAGCCGGCGTCGAGCAGGGCGTCCCTGGCCTTGACGCTCTCGGTGGCCGGGTCGTCGGCGCCATAGGGGTCGAGACGGTCGGCGACCGAGCCGCCGAGCGCACCGGCGATGAGGAAGAAGAGGATCGCCGCGAGCCCGACGCGGCGGGCGCGACCGTCGGCGAGGCGGGCAAGGGCGTCGAACATCAGCTGCTCCTTTTCTTCGTGGCGGTCGGTTCGGGGAGCTGTCCCTCCATCCGCTCGCACCAGCCGGCATACCATTCGTTGAACTCGATCCCGCCCCGCAGCACGATCAGCGGGAAGGGGTCCTCCTTTTCAAGTGCCGTCGGCTCGATCGCGCGCAGCCGCTCGACCACGCCGAGGCGGTGCTCGCGCATCGAGCGCAGGATCGCCGCCGCCTCGGTGGGAGGCAGGACGCCGGCGAAGAACAGCTTCAGCAGGCCCTCGTCGCGGGTCTCGTAGGTGCTCGGCGGCTGCCTGAGCCAGTCCCGCAGCGCCTCTTTCCCGGATGCCGTGATCGCGTAGACGGTCCGCTTGCGCTCGCCGCGCGGCGCGTCGAGGCCCTTCACCAGGCCGGCCTCGGCGAGGCGTTTCAGCTCCGGATAGATCTGCCCATAGGAGGCCGCCCAGAAGAAGCGGGTCGAGCCGTCGACCAGCGCCTTGATCTCGTAGCCGGAGCGCGGCTCGCGGCTGACCATGCCGAGGATCACGTAGGCGGTCGGGCTCAGCTCCATCCTGGCCGCGAATGTATCGGGCCGATATATCAGGCTGCGTGATCTAGCTCACGCAGCCTCCCTGGCGCAGCCGTCCCCCTGCACGAGGGAGGGGACGGCTTTCAGATCTTCAACCCCGAGTCCAGATCTTCAACCCCGAGCACGTTTGGCTTTAGCGGGCGCTTTTTTCGCCGCCGCTTTGCGCCCCGACCCTCGCGAGGCGCGTTTGGCCCTGCCGGATTTCGCGGCCCCTTTTGCTTTCGCGCGCCCTTTCGTCGCGCGCCCCTTCGTCGCGCGCCCTTTCGATTTGGCGCCCGCGCGTGCTTTCGACGTTCGCCGCCGCTGGGCGGCGGGCACGTCTTCGCTGACCACCGCCGCGGTCAGAGATTTGATCTGGCCGGCGAGGAATTTCGCCATCCGCTCCTCCTCGCGGCGAATCGCCCGGGCCAGTTTCGCCGTCTCTTTGTCGCCAACTTTCGTCGCCAGCGCCTCGAGCGCGAGGTAGGTGGCGATCTCCTCGTGCTCGTTCCAGTACTCGGTCTTGGCGTTCTTCAGCATCTTCTCCTGCTCGCCGTCGCCGCGCACCATGTGCAGCGGTCCCTTGGCAGCCGCTTTGACCTTGCCGACGACGTTCTGCGTCAGCTGACCCCCGCCGCCCAGTTTCTTGATCCGCCGCTCCAAGCCCTTGGCATGGGCCTTCGTCTCTTTGAGATGCGCTTTCAGGCGTTTGCGGTAGGGCGCACGCGTGGTCATCGCGATGTGGGCCTCCAGCGAGAGCTCCAGTTCCTTCTCCTTGCCGTAGGCCTCGCCGAGGTACTGGACCAGCTTTGCGTCGCGCTCGTTCAGGTCCGCCATTTCGTTTGTGCCTCCGTGGCTCGATTGCGTTCGTTATCCGACCCCCCGGCCATACCCGCCGGTCAGGCGCCGAAACCGGGGCCCCGGCCGGCGTCGTCGGGTTCGGCGGCCCGATCGCGGTCGGTTTCCAAGAGTTCCCGGTTAGACCACACACTGTGTGGTCAAGTCAGGCAAGTGTCCTGACGCACCGCTGCACTCGCTCGAGCGAGCTCCCGGTTAGGAGAGCTCGGCGATGACCGCGTCGACCACCTCGGGGTCGAATTGGCTGCCCGAGTTCGCCCGCAGCTCCGCCATCGCCTCCGCCCTGCTCATCGCCCTGCGGTAGGGGCGGTCGGAGGTCATCGCGTGGAAGGCATTGCAGACGGAGATCACCATCGCCCCGCGGGGTATCTCGTAGCCCGCCAGGCCATCGGGGTAGCCACCGCCGTCGAAGCGCTCGTGGGCGGAGCGGACCAGCGGGGCGACGGGGGCCAGGAAGGGGATGCGCTCCAGCATCCGGGCGCCGATTGCGGCGTGGGCGTTCATCTGCTCGCGCTCCTCGGCGCCGAGTGGGCCGGGCTTGCTGAGGATCTCATCTGGGACGCCGATCTTGCCGACGTCATGCAGCAGCGCCGCGTAGCGGAGGCGGTCGAGCTCCGCGCCGGAGATCCCCAGCCGCTCGCCGACGGCGACTGCAAGCTCGGCTACCCCGTTGGCGTGGGCGCCGGTGTAGGAGTCCGGCAGCTCGACGGCGTCGGCGAGGACGCCGAGGCTGGCCAGAAAGGCGTCCTCCAGCTCGTCGACCAGCTGACAGCGGTAGATCGCCGCGCCCACCTGGCCGGCGACGATGTGGGCGAGCAGCATGTCGCTGTCGTCGAAGGCGTCCCGCTCTCGCTGCTCGAGGCTCATCACTCCCCAGACCGAGCCGGCGACGCGGATCGGCAGCGCGAGCTCCGAGCCCGGGTCGGTGCGCGGGTCGCGCTGCAGGTAGTCGGGGTCGAGCCGGGTGTCGTTCACCATCGCCGGCTCGCCGCTACGGGCGACACGCCCGTTGACGCCGGCCTCGACCGGCTGCACGGCGGCGAGGAAGCCCTCGACTTCTTCGGCCAGGGGGCCGGCGCCGCTGACCACGCGCAGGGAGCCGTCGGGGTCGAGCCGCTGGATCACAGCGAGGTAGTAGCCGAAGGAGTCGTGCAGGTCGCGCACCGCGATCGAGGAGACGTCCTCGATGCCGTGCGCCTTGGCAAGGGTGGTGGAGATCCGGCTGGCGGCCAGTAGGCGCGCGTCGGGCTTTGCTCCGCTCGCCGGTTTCGGGGTCGGGTTGTCGGTCCAGCCGGGCCGCACTCAGGAGCATCGACCCCGGCCCGGTTTTCCTTTAGGAAAACAATGCATGTTTAGGACAGGGATGAGCCCGGGGATGGACCCAGGGCAAACGGGCCGCAGCGCAACAGGTTTGCGCTGTATTTCATGCCGTACCTGATGCGCTACGTGCATCCGGGCGCCGTTATCCTCGGGCATCGATGGGCGAGAGCGGCTCCGACATAGTGGTGATGAAGTTCGGCGGCACCTCCGTGGCCGGCGCGGAGGAGATCAAGCGCGCCGCGAGGCGGATCGTCGCCGCCCGCGAGGCGGGCAACCGCGTCGTCGCCGTGCTCTCCGCTCGGGGCAAGACGACCGACGAGCTCGTCGCCCAGGCGATGGAGATCTCCGCGCGGCCCGACTCGCGGGAGATGGACATGCTGCTCTCCACCGGGGAGCGGATCTCCTGCGCGCTCTGCGCGATGGCGATCCATGACATGGGACACCAGGCGATCTCGCTGACCGGCTCGCAGGCCGGCATCGTCACCGACTCCTCGCACACCAAGGCGCGGATCATCGACGTCCGCGCCGACCGCATCCGCCAGGCCCTGGAGGAGGACCGGATCGTCCTCGTCGCCGGCTTCCAGGGGGTCTCCACCGAGAGCCGCGACGTGACCACGCTCGGCCGCGGCGGTTCGGACACCACGGCGGTCGCCCTCGCCGCGGCGCTGAATGCGAGCGTCTGCGAGATCTACACCGACGTCGCCGGCGTCTTCAGCGCCGACCCGCGGATCGTCTCCGAGGCCCGCAAGCTGCCCGCCGTCTCCTATGAGGAGATGCTGGAGATGTCGGCCTCGGGCGCGAAGGTGCTGCAGCTGCGCTCGGTCGAGTACGCCCGCAACCACGGTGTGCGCATCCACTGCCGCAGCTCCTTCGAGGATGGCCCCGGTACCCTGATCGTTGCCGAGGAGAAGACCGTGGAGCAGCCTTTCGTAACAGCCGTGACCCACTCCGACGGGGAGGCCCGTGTGACCCTGACCGGGGTCCGCGACGAGCCAGGCGTCGCTGGGCGCATCTTCACCGCCCTCGCCGAGGCCAACGTCAACGTCGACGTGATCATCCAGAACGAGCCGGTGGGCGACGACGCCCTCGCCGACCTCTCTTTCACCGTCGATCGCGCCGACCTGGTGACCGCGACCGAGACCGTCGGGGGCCTCGGGGTCAGCAACGGCGTGCGCACAGACGAGCGGATCGGCAAGGTCTCGATCATCGGCGCCGGGATGCGCTCGCACCCGGGCGTCGCCGCCAAGGTCTTCGAGGTCCTCGGCGGCGAGCGGATCAACATCGAGATGATCTCCACCTCGCCGATCAAGATCTCGTGCGTGATCTCGGCCGACCGCGTTCCAGACGCCGTGAAAGCGCTGCACAAGGCGTTCGATCTCGGCGCCGACGCGGTCGAGCCCGAGGACGCGATGGGCGCCAAGCCCCGCCCCACGATCGCCGGCTGAGCGCCCCGGTCATACTCAGCGAGATGGCGGACAACGGTTACAGAGTCGGAGTGCTGGGCGCGACCGGATTGGTTGGCTCGACGATCCTCGAGGTGCTGACCGAGCGCGGCTTTCCGGCGGCGGAGGTAGTTCCGTTCGCCTCCGAGCGCTCGGCGGGCAGGGAGATCGAGTGGAACGGCTCGCTTCTGGAGTGCCGGGTGCTGAGCGAGGAGACGATCCCGGGCCTCGACATCGTCCTCTCCTCCGCCGGCGGCGCGGTGAGCGCCGAGTGGACGCCGAAGCTGGTCGAGGCCGGCGCCGTCGTGGTCGACAACACCAGCCACTGGCGCATGCACGACGACGTGCCGCTGGTCGTCGCCGAGGTCAACCCCGAGGCCGCCGAGGGCCACAGCGGGATCATCGCCAACCCGAACTGCTCGACGATGCAGATGGTCGTGGCGCTGAAGCCGCTCTTCGACGAGGCGGGGATCGAGCGCCTCGTCATCTCGACCTACCAGGCGGTGTCGGGCACCGGCAAGGCGGCGATCGACGAGTTGCTCGACCAGTCGCACGCGCTCCTGCACGGCCAGGAGGCGAGCGCCGAGATCTACCCGCACCAGATTGCCTTCAGCGCCCTGCCGCAGGCGGGCAGCTTCCCCGACGGCGACGACCACACCGACGAGGAGCGCAAGCTGATCAACGAGACCCGCAAGATCCTCGGCGACCCCTCGATCCGGGTCAGCGCGACCTGCGTCAGGGTCCCCGTCGTCACCGGCCACTCGGAGGCCGTGAACGTGGAGACGAAGGAGCCGCTCGGCCCCGAGCGCGCCCGCGAGCTGCTCGAGGCGGCCCCCGGCGTAACCGTCGTCGATGACCCCGCCGCGGCGCGCTACCCGATGGCGATCGATGCCGCGGGCCGCGACGACGTCTTCGTCGGCCGCATCCGCCGCGATCCCGGCAACGAGCGGGCGCTCGACATGTGGGTCGTCTCCGACAACCTGCGCAAGGGCGCGGCCACCAACGCCGTCCAGGTGGCGGAGCTGCTGGTCGAGCGCGGCTTGGTGTCTAGAGCTGTCAGAGGTCTTCGGTGAGGGTGCCGAAGCGCTCGACCAAAGCGCAGAAGAAGTCGTGGCGCGTGACCACGGCGTGGACCCTGCTCCCGGTCGCGATCGGGACGATCAGCACCCGGTGGTGGAGGAAGATCTCCGCCAGCTGGGTGTCTGAGTACTCGTCCTCGACGACGACGTGGTCCGTCGTGAGATAGCGGCGAATCGGCTGCCGGGCGCAGTCGCTGCGCCGCTCGATCGTCTCATCGACCGAACGCGAGACCATCGCCGCGGAGGCGAGCTCGCCGACATAACCGGGGAAGAGCGCCGTCATGAACTCACGCTCGCCGAAGATGCCCGCGAAGCGGCCGTCCGCCTCTACCGCCGGCAGCCCAGGCAGGCCCTCCTCGATCACCCGCCTGGCGGCGGGGCCGACGAGGTCGTCGGCGCCGAGGGGCTCGATCTCGCGCAGGGTCTGTTTGATGATCGATTCGGGCATAGGCCTCAAAGTAGGACGTAGCGGACCCAAATGTATGCGGTGGCCAGGGCGATCGAAATGATCGTCGCCGGGAGGCCGACGCGGAGGAAGGCGAGGAAGCCGATCGGCGTGCCCGCCCGTTCCGCCATTCCCGCGGCTGCGACGTTGGCCGCGGCGGCGATCAGCGTCGCGTTGCCGCCAAAGCAGGCACCGAGCGCCAGCGCCCACCAGTAGGCATCGTCGCCGGTTGTTCCGGCCGCCTGCTGCAGTTCCTTGACCACTGGGACCATCGCCGTGGTGAAGGGGATGTTGTCGACGACCGCGGAGCCGATGGCGGCCACCCAGGTGACGCCGAGCAGCTCGGCCGTGCGGTCGCCGCCCGTCACGTCCTTGACCGCCTCGGCGATGTGGGCGATCGCCCCCGTCGCCTCCAGCGCTCCAACCATCACGAAGAGCGCGACGAAGAAGAAGAGCGTCGCCCACTCGATGTGGGAGAGGGCGTCCTCGAGGCTGATCCGGGTCACCAGCAGGCCGACGGCCGCCCCGGTCAGCGCGACGGTTGCCGGCTCGATGTGCAGCGCCTGATGGGCGAAGAAGGCGAAGATGGTCAGCAAGAGCACCGGTCCTGTGCGGCGCAGCTCGGCGGCATCTCGAATCGAAGCCGCTGCGTCGAGGCCCATCACCGACTGCCGGTTGCTCTCCTCGACATGGAGGCGGCTGCGGAAGGCCAGGTAGAGCAGCGGCACCACCACCACGAGGGTGATGAGGACGATCGGGGCGAGGTTGACGATGAAGGAGTTGAAGCTGAGGTTCGTCGCCCCCGCGATGATGATGTTCGGAGGGTCGCCGATCAGGGTGGCCGTGCCGCCGATGTTGGAGGCGATCACCTCGATGATCAGCAGCGGCACCGCCTCGATGTCCAGTGCGTCGGCGAGCAGGAAGGTGATCGGGGCGATGAGCAGGATGGTGGTCAGGTTGTCGAGGAAGGCCGAGAGCAGCGCCGTCGTAGCGGCGAGGCTCATCGTGACGGCGAACGAGCGTCCGCCCGAGAGCTGGCCGGCACGGATCGCCAGGTAGTCGTAGACCCCGGTCTGTTGGGTCAGATAGACGAGAATCATCATCCCCGTGAGGAGGCCGATCGTGTTGAAGTCGACGGCGTGGATCGCCTGCTCCTGTGAGAAGTCGCCGACGAAGAGGACGACTATCGCGGCGCCGAGCAGCGCGACGTTGGTGCGGTGCAGCTTCTCGCTGGCGATCAGCGCCAGGGCGATTAGGAAGGTGGCGACGGCGATTGCCATTGAGGCCTTTCGGGGTCGGCGACGAGTGTTGCCGACCAGTCTTCCCGGCTCACCTGTGGCGAAGCCTAGCGAGTCAAAAGCCGCATGGCCCGCATGGACGGTCGCTTCGACGCCCTAAGGGCCTCTTCTTAGGCCGGGGTCGCGGGCTTGAGCCGGGTCGCGGGTTAGGCCGGAGTCGCGGCGAGGCGCTCCTCGACCGAGCCGGTCGAGGCGATGTGCTTCTTCATCCCCAGCTCCTTGGGCTCGGCGCCGAGCGCCAGGCCGACCAGCTGCGGCAGGTGCAGGACGGCGAGGCCGAGATCGCGGTTGACGATCTTGGCCGCCTCCGGCTGCTGCATGTCGAGGTTGAGGTGGCAGAGCGGGCAGGGCGTGACCAGGCAGTCCGCGCCGGCGTCGATCGCGTCGCCGACGTGCGTGCCCGCCTGGCGCAACGAGGTCTCTTTGTTCATCGTGATGACAGGGAAGCCGCAGCACTTGCGGGCGCCGTCGTACTCGACGACTTCGCCGCCGAGCGTCTCGATCACCTTCTCCAGGTAGAGGTCGCGCTCGGGGTGCTCGTCGTAGCCGAGCCGGTGCTTGGGCCGCACCACGTAGCAGCCGTAGAAGGGGCCGACGCGCAGGCCCGAGAGGGGCCGCACGACCTGCTCGGCGAGGCGGTCGAGGCCGTAGTCCTCGACCAGGACCCAGAGGAAGTTCTTGTTGGTGAAGCCGTCCTTGCCCTTGACGTACTCGAGGTTGTGCTCGGAGAGTACTTCGTTGATGTGGGCGCGGTAGGCCGCGTCGGCGTCGAGCCGCTGCTGGCACTCCGACTGCGCCCCCTGGCAGGTCGAGCAGATGTTCATCATCGCCAGGCCGGTTTCCTGGGCGAGCGCGAAGGTGCGCGCGTTCATCGTGTCGGCGAGCTCCTGGTTGTGCTCGGCCATGACGCCGAAGCCGCAGCAGTTGGCGCGGTTGAGTTCGACCAGCTCGATGTCGAGCTTGTCGGCGACCCAGGCCATCGAGCCGTGCAGCTCGGGGGTGAAGCCGCGCGAAACGCAGCCGGGCCAGTAGGCGAGCTTCATCTCTGTCATTGCGCTTGCTCCTTCGTCGGCTCGGGGCCCTCGGCGACAACGGCCTCCTCGTCGCCCCCCTCGCCCTTGATGTAGAGGTTGAGTTCCTCGCGGTGCGCCTCGGCGTGCTTGTAGATCGCCTTCACCTCGTCCTGGGCACCATCCGGCAGCTTCGGATGGATGCCGGGGATCACCTTGGCCGGCGAGCGGGCCTTGCCGGTCTTGATCGCCCGCAGCACGGTCGGCAGCGAGGTGACCAGGTTCTTGATCGCGCTTTTGCTCGGTTTCAGCTTCCCCTTGATGCCGGGGGCATAGGACTCCTGGACCAGCAGCGCCTCGTCGTTGGTCCCCTTCTTCTCGATGATCTTGACCGCCGCGTGCATGTGGTTGGCGCCGTTGTTGGGATCGTCGATCCCCTCTTCGTCGGCCTTGCGGCGCAGGCGCATGATC
>DASSTR010000036.1:0-7486 GCA_035707825.1 Solirubrobacterales bacterium | reverse complement strand
GCTCGACTACATGCAGGACCTCGCCGCCAAGGTCGCCGCCGAGATGACGATCCGCACCGAGCGCATGCAGGAGAACCTCGGGCTGACCCACGGCGCCCTGTTCAGCCAGCGCGCCCTCACGGCCCTGGTCGAGTCGGGGATGACCCGCGACGACGCCTACCGCGTCGTACAGGAGAACGCGCAGCGCGCCTGGGACACCGGGACCGAGTTCCGCGACCTGCTTGCCGAGGCGGCGCCGGACCTCGACCTCGATGCCGTCTTCGACTACGGCGCCTACCTGACGCACGTGCCGGCGATCTTCGAGCGCCTCGAAGCGCTGCGCTCCTGACCGCTGTCGACGGCATCTCCATCCGGCCACGGGGCGAGAGGTCGCAGCCGGTACGGTTCGCTCGATGATCCTCTACACCTGCGGGCAGAAGAAACGGGGGCCGGCGGCCGTCCATCCCTGCGCGAAAGCGGCCAAGGCGCTCGACGCCGCCGGCTATGAGTACGAGATCAAGGTCGTCGGCACCTACCGGCTGGCGTTCTGGACATGGGGACGGCAGCGCGACGAAGAGCGCGCCGAAGTGCGGGAGCTGAGCGGCACCAACGAGGTCCCGATCCTGATCCTCGACGACGGCGAGGTCATCTCCGGTTCGGGCGTGATCGCCCGCTGGGCAAACGAGCATCCCGTCACCCGCTGAACCCGGGAGACCCGGCTCGCTGGGTTGAGGTCGCCGACGAAAAGGCGGCCTCGCCGGCGTCGAGGTCTCGGTCGTGGAACTACTCGTCTAGGAGGCGACGAGGTCGCGTTCGCGAGCTGGGCGGCGCTCGGTGAGGACCACCGGCGTGCCCTCGCGGGGCGAGAAGGTGATGTTGCGCCGGCCGATCCGCTCCGGCCGCGGGTCAGCCTTGTGCAGCTCGCAGCGGGTCAGCACCTCGCGCAGCATGATCCGCATCTCGAATTCGGCGAAGGAGGCGCCCAGGCAGCGGCGCACGCCGCCGCCGAAGGGGATCCAGGCGTAGGTCTCGGGGCTCTCGTCGAGGAAGCGCTCGGGGCGGAAGGCGAACGGCTCCGGATAGAGGTCGGCGCGGGTGTGGGTGAGCCAGATCGCGGGGCTGACGTCGGTGCCGGCAGGCAGCTCGTAGCCGTCCGCGACGATCGGCTTGGCGAGGCGGCGGCCCGCGAGGGGCACGACCGGGCGCAGTCGCAGCGCCTCGGTGATCGTCGCCCGCATGTAGTCCTCGGAGCCCTCCTGCAGCGAGGCGCGCAGCTTGCCGAGCTGCTCGGGGTGGCGCAGCAGCAGGTCGAAGCTCCAAGCGAGCGCGGTTGCCGTCGTCTCATGGCCGGCGAGCAGGAGCGTCATCAGCTGGTCGCGCAGGTCGGAGTCGCTCATCGGCTCGCCGTCCTCGAAGCGGGCGAGCATCAGCGCCGAGAGGATGTCGCCGCGCTGCTCGAGATCGGTGGCCTGGCGGTGTTCGGCGATCTCGGCATAGAGCAGCTCGTCGACCTCGGCAAGCATCTGCTCGAAGGCCTTCCAGGGGCCGCCGCTGCCAAACCGGCGCGTGGCGAGCGCGAGCAGCTGGGTGAGCGGCGAGGCGGTCTCGGCGAGCAGTTTCGTCAGCCGGTCGCGCAGTTGCTGCAGCCGCGGGCCGCGATCGATGCCGAAGACGACGCGCAGGATCACCTCCAGGGTGACGGCCTGCATGCGGCTGTGGATCGGGAACGCCTCGTTCAGGGGCCAGGAGTCGACCTCCGCGGCGACGATCTCCTCCACCACGGGCTCGTAGGAGCGCATCCGCTCACCGTGGAAGGGCGGCAGCATCAGCCGGCGATGAGCGAGATGGTCGGAGCCTTCGAGCAGGAGGACCGAACGGGCGCCGACGATCGGTTCGAGGGTCAGGGTGCGCCCGGGGGGGAGGCCGTTCTCGCGCTCGGTGTAGACGGCCTTGATCGCCTCGGGGTCGGAGATCATCACCATCGGCCGTTCGAAGCCGGTGAAGGTGAGGCTGAACGAGTTGCCGTAGCGCTGCCGCGCGTCGTGCAGGAGGTTGAGCGGCCGAAAGCTCCAGCGCAATGTCTGCCAGAGAGGCGAGCCGGTGGGACCGGGCGGAAGCGTCACGGCGAGAAGGATCGCAGACGGCGGCGAATCCACCCTCCGCTGGGCCAATGGTTAGCATCGGATCAATGACTGCGATTGCGGACCTCAAGCTTCATTCCTCGGGGAAGGTGCGGGAGATCTACGAGTGGGAGGACGACCTGCTGATGGTCGCCTCAGACCGGATCTCGATCTACGACGTCGTGATGCCGACGCCGATCCCCGACAAGGGCAAGGTGCTGAACCGGGTCTCGGAATTCTGGTTCGAGCTGACCGGCGACATCGTCCCCAACCACTTCATCTCCGACGACGTGCCCGAGGAGGTCGCCGAACGGGCGATGCGGGTGCGGCGGCTGGAGATGTATCCGGTCGAGTGCGTGGTACGCGGCTACCTCTCCGGCTCGGGCTGGAAGGAATACAAGGAGGGCGGCGCGGTCTGCGGGATCGAGCTGCCCGGCGGCCTGCTCGAGTCCGACAAGCTCCCGGAGCCGATCTTCACCCCCGCGACCAAGGCCGAGATCGGCGATCACGACGAGAACGTCGACTTCGACCGCGCGGCGGAGATCGTCGGCGATCGGGCGCTGATGGAGGAGCTGCGGCGGATCTCGATCGAGGTCTACACGCGCGGCGCCGAGCACGCCGCCGAGCGGGGGATCATCCTCGCCGACACCAAGTTCGAGTTTGGCCGCCACGCCGGGGCCGAGATCGTGCTCGCCGACGAGGTCCTGACCCCGGACTCCTCGCGCTTCTGGCCGGCCGCCCGCTGGTCGCCCGGCGCGACCCCGCCGTCCTTCGACAAGCAGTTCGTGCGCGACTGGGCCAGCGAGCAGGGCTGGGACAAAACACCGCCGGCGCCGGAGCTGCCGCCCGACGTGGTCGAGCAGACGCGCGCCAAGTACGTCGAGGCCTACGAGCGCGTCACCGAGCGCTCGTTCTGAGCAAAGCGCATCGCTCGCTCGTTCGGAGCTAGCGCCTCAGCGAGCGCTCGAGCCCAGCAGCGAGCGGCTGTACTGGGGATAGGCGCCGCGGTACCCGCGGGCGGATGCGATCGGCCGCAGCACCCCGAAGAGGACCTTCTGGACGGCGGCGGGCGGGCGTTTGAAGATCAGCACGTCTCGGAACTCGGTCGCGAACATGGTCAGCTGCAGCGGGTCCGGCAGCCCCTTCTCGTTGGTGTGGCCGTCGCGGGCCAGGCCGAAGAGGTTCTCGATCATCAGCATGAAGCGGAGCCCATCGGAGACGTAGACCTGGGCGACGGCTTCCTCTTCGTCGCTGGCGTTCCACCAGTCGTGCCAGCTGCCACGGGGTATCTCGACCGATTCGCCGGGGCCCGCGACCGACTCCCTGCCGTCGAGGCGGAACCCGATCCGCCCAGCCTTGACCGTGAACCGCTCGTCGAGGCTGGGATGGATGTGCTCGCCGGCGACCGCGCCGCCCGGCTGGACGCGCAGCTCGACCTCGAGTGAGGAGTCGTCCCCTTCGAGGGGTCCCTTGATCAAGGTCCCCAGCTCGCCGGTGACCGGGTTTTCGAGCGAATCGCCGGCCGAATACGACTCAGTCGGGGCGGCGAGGATCTCGGGGCGGCTCATCGGGCGCATCGTAGACGCCAACCCCGTGGGCGGGATCGCTAGATTGGCAGCCGTGAAGGCTCGCGTGCTGATCCGTCCCAAGGAGGGAATCCTCGACCCGCAGGGCAAGGCGGTCGAGGGCGCGCTCCCGGCGCTCGGCTTCGAGGGCATCGGTCACGTGCGGGTTGGGCGCATGGTCGAGCTCGAGGCGGAGGACCCCGAGCGGCTCGCAGAGCTCTGCGAGAAGCTGCTCGCCAATCCGCTGATCGAGGATTTCGAGATCGAGCGCATCGACGGCGACGGCTGATGCGCTGGGGAGTGCTCCAGTTCCCCGGGTCCTGCGACGAGCGGGACGCCCTGCACGCCTGCGGCCTGGCCGGTGAAGCGCAGCTGATCTGGCACGAGGAGCGCGACCTCGACGGCGTCGACGCGATCGTCGTCCCCGGAGGCTTCTCCTACGGCGACTACCTGCGTGCGGGGGCGATCGCGCGCTTCTCCCCGGCGATGGAGGCGGTCGCCGAGTTCGCCGCGGGGGGCGGCCCGGTCCTCGGCATCTGCAACGGCTTCCAGGTGCTCTGCGAAGCGGGGCTGCTGCCGGGGGCGCTGCTGCGCAACGACGGGCTGCGCTTCATCTGCCGCCAGACCGACCTGATCGCGGCGGGCGCCGAGTCCCCCTTCCTGGCCGGAATCGAGGAGGGGGAGCGGATCTCGATCCCGGTCAAGCACGGCGAAGGCCGCTACTACGCGCCCCCGGCGATGCTCGAAGAGCTGGAGGCGAACCGCCGGGTCGCCTTTCGATACGCCCCGGGCCAGAACCCCAACGGGTCGGTCAACGACATCGCCGGGGTCGTCAACGAGGCCGGCAACGTGCTCGGGCTGATGCCCCACCCCGAGCACGCGGTAGACCCGCTGACCGGCTCGACCGACGGCCTGAGGCTTTTCTCCGCCGCCTCCTCTGCTCTCGCGAATGCCTGAAGAACTACACATGGACAGGCAATCGCTTCCGCGTCCGGGGGCGGCGGCTATCGCCGGCGTGCATCGATGACGGTGGACGCGGCAAAGCACCGCGAGCTGGGACTCACAGATGCCGAGTTCGAGCTGATCTGCGAGCAGCTCGGGCGGGAGCCGAACACGGTCGAGCTGGCGATGTTCAGCCTGCTGTGGTCGGAGCACTGCGCCTACAAGCACTCGCGCAAGCTGCTGCGGCGCCTGCCGACGGAGGGCGAGAGGGTCGTCATGGGGCCGGGCGAGAACGCCGGCGCCGTCGACATCGGCAACGGCTACGCGGTCGCCTTCAAGGTCGAGTCCCACAACCACCCCAGCGCGGTCGAACCGATCGAGGGGGCGGCGACCGGCGTCGGCGGGATCCTCCGCGACGTCTTCGCGCTCGGCGCGCGGCCGATCGCGATCCTCGACTCGCTGCGCTTCGGGGAGCTCGACTCGCTGCGCTCCCGCCATCTGCTCGACGGCGCGGTGCGGGGGATCGGCCACTACGGCAACTCGATCGGCGTCCCAACCGTCGGCGGCGAGATCTACTTCGAGGCCCCCTACGAGCACAACTGCCTCGTCAACGCGATGTGCGTCGGGCTGGCGAAGACCGGCGAGATGGTGCGCGCCGCGGCGGCCGGGGTCGGTAACGCGGTCGTCCTGATGGGCGCCTCGACAGGGCGCGACGGGATCGGCGGCGCCTCCGTGCTCGCCTCGGCCGAGCTCGGCGAGGGCGACGAGGCGAAGCGCCCGACGGTGCAGATCGGCGACCCCTTCGAGGAGTCGAAGCTGCTCGAGTGCTGCCTGGAGCTGCTCGCCAAGGGGCTGCTGGTCTCGCTGCAGGACCTCGGCGCCGCCGGGCTGACCTCCTCGGCCGGTGAGATGGCCTCGGCCGGCGGTGTCGGCATCGACATCGACGTGGCGCGCGTGCCACTGCGCGAGGCCGACATGGAGCCCTTCGAGATCATGGTCTCCGAGTCCCAGGAGCGGATGCTGGCCGTGGTCGAGCCGGCGAAGGTCGCCGAGGTGCTGGCGACCTGCGAGAAGTGGCAGACGGGTGCCGCCGAGGTCGGAGTGGTGACCGGCAGCGGCGCGGTGCGCATTCTTCGCGGCGAGGACGTGGTCGGGGACATGCCGGTGGAGGCGCTGGTCGAGGGCTGCCCTCTCTACGACCTCAGCCCCGAGGAGCCCGAGGGGTGGATCTACGGCAACCGGGACGTGCTCGCCGAGCGGGTCGCGGCGGCGGCCGGCCCCTCGGCCAGCTCGGACGATCCCGGCGCCGTTCTCCTCGCCCTGCTCTCCTCGCCCAGCGTCGCCTCGAAGCGCTGGGCCTTCGAGCAGTACGACTCGATGGTCGGCTCGCGCACCGTGCGCCGGCCGGAGTCGGCCGACGCGGCGGTGCTGCAGATTCCCGAGGCCGGCAACGCGATCGCGATCGCGATCGACGGCAACGGGCGGCGGGTCGCCTGCGACCCCTACGCGGGGACGATCGCGGGAGTGCTGGAGTGCGCCCAGAACCTCGCCTGCGTCGGCGCCGAGCCGCTCGGCGTCACCAACTGCCTCAACTTCGGCAACCCGGAGAAGCCGGCCCCCGCCTGGCAGCTCGACCGCGCCGTCAGCGGCCTCGCGGCGGCCTGCGAGGCGCTCGGCGTGCCGGTGGTCGGCGGCAACGTCTCCCTCTACAACGAGGGCCCGGAAGGGCCGATCTACCCGACGCCGGTGGTCGGGATGGTCGGCGAGCTGCCCGATCCGGCCCGGGCCGCGGGGGGCGCCTTCGTCCGCGAGGGCGAGGCGATCGCGCTGCTCGGCCCCTTCTCACCCTCGCTGGCCGGCTCGGAGCTGGCGAAGCTGCGGGGGGAGCTGGCGGCCGGCCTTCCCGAGCCCGACATCGAGGCCGTCGCCGCGGCCTGCGCCGCGGTGCGCGCCGCGGTTCGCGCGGGACGGGTCTCCTCGGCCCACGACGTCAGCGACGGCGGGCTTGCGGTGGCGCTTGCGGAGTCTGCGATCGGCGCCGGCATCGGTTGCCGGGTCGACCTGCAGCCGCTCCGCGAACGCGGCTGCTCACCCCTGGAGGCCCTCTTTGGAGAGGGGGCCGGCGGCTTCCTCCTCAGCGGCACACGGGAGCAACTCGAAGCGCTCGACGCGACGCTGCTCGGCGAGACCGGCGGGAACACGATCGAGATCGCCGCCGGCGTTCGCAGCTTCAACGTCGGTCTCGACGCCGCCCAAAGCGCTTGGCTCTCCCTGAGCACGGCCGCACCCTAGGGTCGGCAACCGGGTCTCAGCGGATCTCGAAGGCCCAGCGGTCCTCGGGATCCTCCTCACGCACCTCGACGCGATCGACCTCGGCCCCGCGGGGGCCCTGGTGGCAAAAGGCCACGAGGGCCTCGACGTCCTGGGGAGCGCCCTCGAAGACCGCCTCCACTGTCCCATCGGGCCGGTTCCGGACCCAGCCCGCGACCCGCCGCGCGGAGGCCTGCCGGTGCGTGGTGTCGCGGAAAAAGACACCCTGGACGCGCCCGTGGACGATGACCCGCTTGGCGCACACTTCCTCGGCGCCGCTCATGGGTCGATCCTGCGACCCGCCGCGCCTCCTGTCAAGGGTTCTCAAGCAAAGCTGCGCAGCTTCGGAAAGTTCGGGCGCCGAGGGCTCAGGCGTCGCCGGCGTCCGGCGTCGCCAGGGCATAGGGCAGGGTCCCATCGCCCTCCGCAGCGGAGGCCGGGCCGGGAACGGGACGGAGGGCCAGCGTGACCGCACCCGCGACCAGCGAAGCGAATACCGCGAACAGGTAGGCCTGGTCGGAGACGCTTAGCGCTTCGGCCAGCGAGAGCGGGTCGCCGACGATGGCGACC
>DASSTR010000035.1:0-3564 GCA_035707825.1 Solirubrobacterales bacterium | reverse complement strand
CCCGACAAGCGCGAGCTGGTCGGGAAGGCGCTCGAGACGGTGGCAGGCGAGAAACTGCGGCCGTCCTACGTGCTGCTCGACGGCGAGGGAGAGGGCGGGGCGGAGAGTCCCAGCGGCGGCGAGGAGATCGACGAGGACGCTTTGGTGGAGCGCTTGAAGAGCGAGTTCAACGCGGAGGAGGTCAGTTAGGTGGCAAGAGGAGGCATGCCGGGCGGCTTTGACGTAAACGCGATCATGAAACAGGCGCAGCAGATGCAGGTCGAGATGCTGCAGGCCCAGGAGAAGCTCAAAGACGAGGTCGTCGAGGCGAGCGCCGGGGGCGGCATGGTCAAGGTGAAGATGGGCGGCGACCTGACCCTGCGGGGGATCGAGATCGACCCCGAGGCCATCGACCCCGAGGAGCCCGAGCTGCTCGCCGAGATGGTGCAGGCGGCGGTCAACGAGGGCCTGCGTGCCGCGCAGGAGCTGGCCAGCTCGAAAATGGGCGATATCACGGGCGGCCTTCCCGGCTTGACTCCGTGAGCGTCGAAGGTCCCGCGCCGCTGGCGCGGCTCGTTGCCGAGCTCTCGCGCCTGCCCGGCATCGGGCAGCGCACCGCGCAGCGGCTCGCCTTCCACATCCTCCGCGCCCCCGAGGAGGAGGCGGCCTCGCTCTCGCTGGCGATTCAGGAGGTGAAGGAGAAGGTCGGGCTCTGCGAGCGCTGCTTCAACCTCTCGGAGGGGCCGCTCTGCCGGATCTGCACCGACAGCTCGCGCGATCAGGCGACCATCTGCGTGGTCGAGGACCCCGCCGACGTGATCCCGATCGAGCGCACCCACGAGTACCGGGGCCTCTACCACGTGCTCGGCGGCGCCCTCTCGCCGATTGACGGCATCGATGCCGAGGACCTGAAGATCGCCGAGTTGATGCGGCGGGTCGACGACGGCGGGGTGGAGGAGATCGTTCTCGCCACCAACCCGACCACCACCGGGGAAGCGACCGCACTGCACATCGCCGAGCAGCTCCGCGGACGCGTCACGGTCACCCGCCTGGCGAGCGGCCTGCCGGTCGGCGCCGACCTCGAGCACGCCGACGAGGTGACGCTCGGCAAGGCGTTCGCCGGCCGCCGCAGCCTCGCCTAGAAGCGTCCCTTCGCAGATTCCCGGCCGGATGGGCTGAGGGGAGGTTGGGGTCGATGCAGGGATGGACAACTGTTGGCCGCCCTGGACATCTGTTTTGGCGCTAATAGCGGGGCCCGTTGGTCCTCAATGTCCGGCCTGTGCGGCAAGGTTTCCGGCGATGCCCCGCGACCCCGCGAACCGCGAGCCGCGCAAGGGCTCCGCAGCTGACATCGCCCTCGAGGTGTCCCACCTGCAGGCCAGGTTGCTGGAGAAACTCGAGGCAGAGATGCGCGGCGCCGCCGGCGAGGAGTACCTGAAGGCCGCGCAGGGCGTTGCCAGGGCGTTTGGCGCGGTGACCGCCGCGGCGATAGATCCGCTCAGCCGCGGCGAAGGGGAGCCTCTTGCGGTGCCCGCGTTCGATCCATCGGCACCCCTCGATCCATCGGCGCCCCTCGACCCATCGGCGCCCCTCGGACCATCGGCGCCCCGCGGACCATCTTCTCCCCTTGACCCATCGCTTCCCCTCGACCGGCGAGCGGCCCCCAGGGATCCACGCCTGCCGCCCACCAAACCTGGCCAAACGCCCGCCGCCGATTGGTCGCCGCCGCAGGCCGCTCCCCAGGTGCCGGGCGATCCGCAGGGGAAGAGCCTGCAGTTGCCGCCCCTGTACAGGTCACACGAAATACGCCGCCGCCTGGCGCAGCTGATCGAGACCTACAAGCGCTACGGCCATCCTTTCGGACTGGCGGTCTTCGACGTCGACGGCCCGGAGCTGCGCGAGGACGACGGCAGCGCCGAGACGGTGCGCACGGTGCTCGGCGTCGCCCTCCACGACAGCGTGCGCCTGATCGACGACAGCTTCCGCCTCGAGGAGGACGGCCTCTGCGTGCTCGCCCCCTACCAGGACACGGTCGGCGGGGTGCAGATGGCCGAGCGGCTGCTCGACAAACTGGAAGGGCTGGAAGCGGTCGGGGGCCTGAAGATCGCGGTAACGGCCGGAGTCGTGGCCTGTCCCGAACACGGAATCGAGGCCAGGCGGCTGCTCGAAGGGGCGGACGAGGCGATGTGGCGGGCGCGAGCCGTCGGCGAGCCGGTCGGGGTCGGCACCCTTCAGGCCCAATAGATGATTGATGCCCGACGGCTTTCCGCGCCGCGCCGATCGCCGCGGATCGACGCTCATTTGGCGCTCATGGAGGGCCTGGGCCCTCGAACGTGGCTTGCAAGATCTCTGACAGGTTTGGGGAAATCTGTCCATAACTTGCGTAAACCTGTCGATTTGGTGGGAGTATGCGCTTCCGCGGCGAATTGGGTGTCCTCGCGGAAGAGAGCGAAAGAACTGAGATGCCAGGCATAAGAACCAATGCGGCCGCCGAAGTGCTCGGCGTCAGCCCCAACACTCTGCGCAGCTGGGAGCGGCGCTACGGGTACCCCGAACCGAAGCGGACCGTCGGCAACCACCGCAACTACGAGCTGGTGGAGCTGCAGACCCTGCGCGACGCCCTGGCGCAGACCGGCAACATCGCTTCTGCGATCGAGTTGGCCCGTCAGCGCCAGGACGCGCCGGCCAGCGGAGACAGCCTTCTTGCGGCGCTGGAGAGCTTTGACGAGGACGCCGCGGACCGCGCGATCGAGGAGAGCCTCGCCGTGCGCCCGCTCGAGCGGACCGTGGAGGAGCTGCTGCTGCCGACCCTCGACCAGCTCGCCGCAGACTCCGGACGCGACGCTGAGCTCGAGTTCGCCTCCCGCTGGGCAACGGGATGGCTGCACGGCGCCCGCCGCCTCGCTGCGATGGCCTCGCGGCCGGCCGGCATCCTGCTGCTCGATTCGAGCCAGGGCGCCGACGCCGAGGCCGTCCACGCCCAGGCGCTCGACCTGATTCTGCGACGCGCGGGCTTCCGCGTGCTGATGCTTTCCAGCGAGCTCGGCAACGAGCGGCTCGAGCGCGCGCTGCGAGCGCTCGAACCGACCGCGATCGTGCTCTGCAGCGCCGGCACCGACACCCCCGGCGCCGTCAACCTGGTGCGCCAGATCCGCGAGGCGGGCGGTGTGGACGTGCCGCTGTTCGGCTTCCGCGCCAGCGGCCTGATCGGCGATGCCATCCCCTCCGCGGGTGAGACGCCCAGCCAGGTCACCGGCCTGCTGAACGCCGATCTCCGCCGCCGCGCCACGCAGGCCTTCGCCTAGCGGCTCGCGCTTCGCGCAGGCCTTCGCCTAGCGCCCGCCTGACTCCCGCCTTCGCCTACGTCGCCTTCAGACGCGCTCGGGCTCAGCCTCGGGCGCGCTCGTCTCGCTGATGCCGAAGCGGTCGTGGAGGCGGCGCAGTGGCGCCGGCGCCCACCAGTTCCACTTGCCGAGCAGCTCCATCAGCGAGGGGACGAGCAGGGCGCGGATGATGCTGGCGTCGATCAGCACGGCAAGGGCCGTGCCCACCCCGTTCTGCTTCACGAAGATGATCTTGGAGGTT
>DASSTR010000034.1:0-25348 GCA_035707825.1 Solirubrobacterales bacterium | reverse complement strand
CCCCGATCGCGATGGCGAGGGTCGAGAGGCCGACCGGGCCGCCGCCGAACTTGCTCGCGACGGTCTCCAGGAGCGCGCGGTCGCTGCGGTCGAGCCCGCCGGCGTCGACCTCCAGCATCTCCAGGGCGTCGGCGGCCACGGCGGCCTCGATCCGGCCGCTCCCCTTCACCTGGGCGAAGTCGCGGACCCGCTTCAGCAGGCGGTTGGCGACGCGCGGCGTGCCCCGCGAGCGCGCGGCGATCGTCGCCGCTCCGGCGGAGTCGATCTCCACCTCGAGGATGCGGGCCGAGCGCTCGACGATCAGCGCCAGGTGCTCGGGGCTGTAGTGCTCGAGGCGGTGGGAGACGCCGAAGCGGTCGCGCAGCGGCGTCGTCAGCAGGCCGGCCCGGGTGGTGGCGCCGATCAGCGTGAAGGGAGGCAGCGGCAGGGTCACCGTGCGCGCGCCGGCGCCCTGGCCGAGGATGACGGGGAGCTCTCCGTCCTCCATCGCCGGATAGAGGGTCTCCTCGATCGCGCGGCTCAGCCGGTGCACCTCGTCGATGAAAAAGACGCTGCCCGGCTCCAGCGCGGTGAGGAAGGAGGCGATGTCGGCCTTGCGCTCGAGGGCGGGGCCGGCGGTCTGGATCATCGGCACCCCCATTTCGGTGGCGACGATGTGCGCCAGCGAGGTCTTGCCGAGGCCGGGTGGGCCGGCGAGCAGGACGTGGTCGAGCGGCTCGCCGCGGCGGCGGGCGGCCTCGATGAAGATCGCCAGCTGGTCCGTCACCTGCTGCTGGTTGACGAAGTCCTCCAGGGTCGGTGGGCGCAGGGAGCGGTCGAGGTCCTCGTCGGGCGCATCGGCGCTAGCGTCGTGGACCCGCACGTCCGCCTCCACGGGAACGGGTTCCTCGTCGAGACCGGGAGTGCGGATCCGCTTGGCGCCTATGTCCGGGGACTCGGTCATGCCGCCTTACCCGTGGCGGCCTTGCGCAGCGCCGAGGAGATCAGCTCCTGCGGGTCCTCGCTCTCGATGCCGTCGAGCAGCTGCTCGGCCTCCAGGGGGGCGTAGCCGAGGTTGACGAGGCCGTCGCGCGCCAGCGCCCGGGCTTCGCCGCCCGCCGGGCCCGAGACCATCATCTCCTCCTCCAGCATTTCGGCGATCTTCTCGCGCAGCTCGACGATGATCCGCTCAGAAGTCCGTTTGCCGATGCCCGGCACCGCCTGGAACCTTTTCGCGTCTCCACTGGCGATCGCGCGCAGCAGCTCGCGGACCGGGCCGCCCGAGAGAGCGGCGATCGCCACCCGCGGACCGATGCCGCTGACCGAGATCAGCTGGCCGAAGAGGTCGCGCTCCTCCTCGGACGCGAAGCCAAAGAGAGCGAGGGAGTCGTCGCGGGAGATCAGCTCGGCGTGCAGGAAGGCCTCCTTGCCCGTCGCCGGCACCGCTTTCAGAGTTTCGGAGGAGACCGCCAGCCGGTAGCCGACCCCGCCGGCGTCGATCACGACGTGATCGGGGCGCCGCACCAAGACCTCTCCCTTCACCGCGGCGATCATCCGGCCACACGCTCCCCCTGCGCCTCTTCCTCTTCCAGACGGGCGATCGCCTGCTTGCCGCCGGCGCCGCCGTGGCAGATCGCCACCGCGAGCGCATCGGCCGCGTGGTCTGGGGTCGGCGGCTCAGGGAGGCTGAGCAGCGTCCCAACCATCCTCTGTACCTGCTTCTTCCCCGCCCCCCCGGAACCGCAGACGGCCATCTTGATCGCCTGCGGCGTATAGACGAAGCAGGGCACCCGGTGCTGGGCGGCGGCCAGCATCGCCACCCCGCTGGCCTGGCCCACCACCATCGCCGAGCGCACGTTTTTGCCGAAGTAGAGGTCCTCGATCGCCACCGCCGCCGGCTCGTGCCAGGAGATCAGTTCGGCCAGCGCCTGGTGGATGCGCTCCAGGCGCCGCTCGATCGGCACGTCGGGCGAGGTCTCCACCACGCCGCCGTCGAGGGCGGCCATGCGGTTGCCCTCGACTCGAACGATTCCGAAGCCGAGGTTGGCTGCTCCCGGGTCTATTCCCATCACTACCTGCATGGCAGCGATTGTGGATGGGGCCTCGGATGGATGCGCCGCCTACGCGGCGGCCAGCTTCTCCAGCACGTCCTCGGGGATGTCGAAATTGGCGTGGACCTCGTCGACGTCGTCGTGCTCTTCGAGCGACTCGATCAGGCCCAGCAGCGCCTTGGCGTCGTTGCCCTTCACCTCGACCGTGCTTTTCGGCTCCATCGCGAGGTCGCCCGACTGGACCTCGACTCCCGACGACTCCAGCGCCTCGCGCACCGCCGCGAGGTCCGACGGCTCCGAGAGCACCCGCAGCAGGTCGCCATCCTCGCGCACGTCTTCGGCCCCGGCGTCGATGGCGGCGATCAGGTCATCCTCGCCGTAGCGACTGCCGTCGACCAAGATCACGCCCCGCTTCTCGAAGATCCAGGCGACGGAGCCGGGCTCGCCGAGGCTGCCGTGGTGGCGCGAGAAGGCGTGGCGCACCTCGGCGGCGGTGCGGTTGCGATTGTCGGTCAGGGCATCGACGAGGATCGCCGCCCCACCGGGCCCGTAGCCCTCGAAGAGGATCCGTTCGATCGCCGCCGCATCGCTGCCCTCGCCGGTGCCGCGATTGATCGCGCGCTGGATGTTGTCCTTCGGCATCGAGGCGTCGCGCGCCTTCTGGACCGCCGTGGCAAGCGCCGGATTGCCGTCCGGGTCCCCACCGCCATCGCGCGCGGCGACCGTGATCGCGCGGGCCAGCTTGGTGAACTGCTTGCCCCGTTTGGCGTCGGTGGCAGCCTTCTTGTGTTTGATCGAAGCCCACTTCGAATGGCCTGACATGCCTGTCATTCTATGAACTGGATGGCGACGGAATCCCACACTCAGGGCGCGGGACGGATGCTCGCCGCCGCGGTGATCTTCCTGGCCATGCTGCTCGCCGCCTTCTCGCTCTGGACGGCGGTTCCGCTGAGCTGGCTCTGGATCGGCTCGAAGGTGTCCGAGACCCAGTTTCCCAGCGAGGGCCCCTACATGGTGGTGGCGGTGGGAATCATCGCCTCGATCGTCTTCATCGGCTGGCTGATCGGGCGCCTCAACCGCCTCTACATCAGCATCACGGGGACCAACCAGCTGTCGCCGATGCGCCCCACCTGGCTGAAAAGCATGCGCGATACCCCGGCCGGGCCCGCCTCGACCACGGTCGTCGAGGCGGTGCTGATGGCCTCCGTCCTACTCGCCGCCCTGGCGCTTACCGCCTGGTTCTTCCTGCTCGCCGGCTCGCCGCTGCCGAATGGATAATCAGACGACGAACTTGCCGTCGACCTGGAAGTCGGCGCCGTCGACTTCGATCTTGCCGCCGAGGCGCAGGTCGCAGACGAGGTCGGTGTGGACCGCGGACTCGTTCTGCCCGCCCGACTCCGGATAGCTGCGCCCCACGGCCATGTGGACGGTGCCGCCGATCTTCTCGTCGAGCAGGACCTCGCGGGTGCCCTTGTCGATCGCGTAGTTGGTGCCGATGCCGAGCTCTCCGAGCCGGCGGGCCCCGGGGTCTGTGTCGAGAAGCTCGATCAGGTACTCCTCGCCGCGTTCGGCGCTGGCGTCGACGACCTTCCCTGAATCGAAGCGCAGCCGCACGCCGGCGACCTCGCGCCCTCCGATCACCGCCGGCAGGTGAAAGGTCACCTCGCCTTCGACCGAGTCCTCGACGGGCCCGGTGAAGAACTCGCCGTCGGGCATGTTGTGCTCGCCGTCGCAGGGGATGAACGTGCGGCCCGCGATGCCCAGCTTGATATCGGTCCCCGGCGCGACGACCCGGACCTCCTCGTGGCCCTGGATCCACTCCGCGAGGCGCTTGGTCTCCTCGGAGGCGCGCTTCCATGCCGTCAGCGGGTCCCCGTCGGCGGCCAGGCAGGCTCCGTAGTAGAAGTCTTCGTAATCGGCCAGGCTCATCTCGGCCTCCGAGGCGTAGGCGCTGGTCGGGAAGAGCGTGTAGCACCAGCGGAACTCGCCGGCGGCGCTGCGATTCATTGCCCTGGCCATGAGGTCGCCGGTCGCGGCCTGGCGGCGCATCTGGCGCTCGGGAGGCACCCCGGAGAGCTCCCGCGTGTTGGTGCTGGCGCCGACCGCGATGCGGACGTCGACGTTCTCGACCATCCACTCGGAGACCGGCGAGACCCAGTCGAGGTGGGAATCGCTGGCGTACTTGAAGTAGGAGACGGCCTGGCCGTCGAGGCTGACGTTGAGGACCGGGTTGCCGCCCGCTTTCAGAACCTCCTCATACACCGCCAGCAGCAGCGGCTCGGCGGCGTTGTCGCCGTCGATGGCAACGACCTCCCCCTCCTGCACGCGGGTCGAATAGCCGACCAGGATCTTCGCCAGGCTCTCAACTCTCGGGTCTCTCAACTCTCGGCCTCCTCCGGTTGTCGTGCGGAAATATCTTCGTCTTGCCCCTCGGCGCTGCTTGCCATCGCCATGAAGAGGGCGTGCAGGCGCGGATCGTCGGTCAGCTCAGGATGAAACGCGCAGGCGAGGACTCTGCGGTCGCGGATCGCGACCGGATGGTCCTCATATGTGGCCAGGACGTCGACGCCCGGCCCGCGGTCCTCCACCCAGGGAGCGCGGATGAAGACGGCGCGCAGCGGCTCGTCGCCGATGCCCTCGATCTCCAGGTCCGCCTCGAAGCTCTGCAGCTGACGGCCAAAGGCGTTGCGCTTGGCCGTCGCGTCGATCAGGCCGAGGTGCTCGCGGTCGCAGACGATCATCCCGGCGCAGGTCGCGAGGATGGGGCGCGCCGCGTCGTGGTGGGCGCGGATCGGCCCCTCCAGGCCCCCCGCCTCGATCCCCATCGAGATCGTCGTGCTCTCGCCGCCGGGGATCACCAGGCCGTCGAGGCCCTCGAAATCGTCGGGAACGCGAACCTCGATCACCTCGGCGCCAAGCTGGCGCAGCATGCGGGCGTGAGCTTCGAAGCCACCCTGGACGGCTAGGACGCCCAGGCGCAGGTCAGGCTCCGCGGTCCTGAAGGAGAGCGTCGGCGGCGGCAAGCTCGGCGATCTCGAGCCCCGCCATTGCCTCGCCGAGGCCGGTTGAGGCGGCCGCCACCCGCGCCGGGTCCGCGTAATGGGTTGTCGCCTCGACGATCGCCCGGGCCCGGCGCTCGGGGTCGGCGCTCTTGAAGATTCCGGAGCCGACGAAGTTGCCTTCGGCCCCCAGCTGCATCATCAGCGCCGCGTCGGCGGGGGTGGCGATGCCGCCGGCGCAGAAGAGCGGCACGGGCAGGCTGCCGGCGTCGGCGACCTCGCGAACCACCTCGAGCGGCGCCTGATGTTCCTTCGCCGCCCCGGCGAGCTCCTCGGGGCCGAGCTGGGCGAGGCGCTTGATCCCGGCGGTGATCTCGCGCATGTGGCGGACCGCCTCGACGACGTTGCCGGTCCCGGCCTCTCCCTTGGAGCGGATCATCGCCGCGCCCTCGCCGAGCCGGCGCAGGGCCTCGCCGAGGTTGGTGGCGCCGCATACGAAGGGCACCTCGAAGGCGAACTTGTCGATGTGGTTGCGCTCGTCGGCCGGCGTGAGGACCTCCGACTCGTCGATGTAGTCGACTTCCAGGGCCTGCAGGACCTGGGCCTCGGCGAAGTGCCCGATCCGCGCCTTCGCCATCACCGGGATCGTCACCGCCTCCTGGATCCCTTCGATCATCCCCGGGTCCGACATCCGGGCCACGCCGCCGTCCTTGCGGATGTCGGCGGGCACACGCTCCAGCGCCATCACCGCACAGGCGCCCGCCTGCTCGGCGATCCGCGCCTGCTCGGGCGTAACCACGTCCATGATCACGCCGCCCTTCAGCATCTCCGCCAGGCCGGTCTTCAGCCGGAATGTCGCCCGCTCAGCCATCGCGCCCCATATTACGGGGACGGAGACCCTGAGCGGCTACTTGAGTTTGTAAGCGCGGATGCGGTCTTTGTGCGCGGCTTCGTCGCGAGCGTAGAGGCCGTGGGCAAGCGCCTGGACCAGCGACATCAAAGCCGTGTTGGACCGTGTGAAAGAGGGGCTGTTGGAAGAGAAGTAGAGCGTCAGCTCGGCGTGCTCGCCCACCTCGGACATCGAAGCGTCCGAGATCGCGAGGGTCTTGGCGCTGCGGTGCAGGGCCAGCTTCATCGCCCGCAGCAGCAGCGGA
This sequence comes from Solirubrobacterales bacterium, assembly GCA_035707825.1. Lineage (GTDB taxonomy): Bacteria > Actinomycetota > Thermoleophilia > Solirubrobacterales > 70-9 > VRUE01. The sequence goes on along the minus strand of DASSTR010000034.1, from coordinate 19,165 downwards.
TGCGCGCGGCCGGAGGAGAGCACGATCACCAGCGTTTCGTCGTCGATCCTGCCAAGGCGCTGCAGGGACTCGCCGCCGGTGCTGGCGACGATCTCGGCGCGGATGTCGAGCAGGCTGAGGGTGTGGCGCAGGTAACTGGCGAAGAAGGCCATCTGGTCGACGCCGACGATGACCACGCGCTGGGCTTCGGCAAGCGCCGCAACCGCCCCGTCGACCTGCTCGCGGGTGAGATTGCGAGCGGTTTCCTCCAGGTTCGCGTGATCGGCGCCCAGCGATCCCTCGAGCTCGGAGTGGTCGAAGGAGAAGAGAGAGCTGCCGCTGGTTCCGCTTGCTCCGGCCCCGACGGTGCTCCTGTACTCCTCGATCGCCGCCTGCTGAAGCTCGGGATAGCCCTCGAAGCCGAGGGCCTGGGAGAAGCGCACCACCGTCGATGACGAGGTGCTCGCTCTCCTGGCCAACTCCTCGGCGGTGAGGAAGGCTGCCTCGTCGAGATGGTCGACGATGTAGCGGGCGACATCTTTCTGGGAGCGCGAGAACTCGTCGAAGCGCTCCTGGATGTAGTCGGAAAGGCTCTTTAGCTCGGGCGGGGTCTTGGTCGCAGTCTTGGTCACGGCCGTCCATTTCGCCGGGCCGGCTGCTTTCCCTTCCGAAACTCCCTCTCGCGGTCGTAATCGCCCGCCTAATTCCCCTCGCGGTCGCGATCTTCCGGATGTATCTGGTTGGATGAGCGACACGATGACCCTCGAAGAGGCGCTCCTCCTCACCAACCGCAACATGATCGCCTTCGATCTGGTGCTCGGGACCTCGGCCCTCGCCGCCCCCGCCGCCACCCTGCGGGTGCTGGGGCATGACGAGCCCTCCCCCGACGCGGTGCACCTGTTCCGCCGCTGCGCGCCGATCTGGCTCACCTTCGCGACGGCCCACGCGCTGGCCGCACGGCGGGGCGAGCAGCGCGACTGGTGGGCGCTGGCCTGGCTGCGGGGGACCGAGATCGCAACCGACGCCCTGTGGGCGGGGTCCCCAGCGATCAACCGCCCCGGCGCCAAGCTCGGCCTCCGCCTCGCCGGCGCCGCCAACCTGGCGATGGCCGCCGGCTTCGCCTGGCTCTCGAAACGATGAGCGAGCCGGGCCCCGGGAGCTACCGATGAGCGGCTTCGAGGGCCTACCGAGCACGCGCTGGAGCCTCCGCGGCCTCAACGAAGAAGGGGACGAGGCCTGGCTGATCCGCAGCATCGCCCACAAGCTCTACCGCTGCCCCGGCTGCCACGGCGAGATCGACATCGGCTCCGAGCACACGGTGGTTCAGTTCGTGTTGCGGTTGGGCGGCACGGAGCACCACCACTGGCATCGCCGCTGCGCCGAAGAACTGCTGATCCCTGACCTGACCGCGATCAAGCGGGTGCCGGCGTCGGAGTCCTCGCGATCGCGGCTCGAAGCCCGGGGGCGCAGCAAATCGGGACAGCGCCGCCGCTAGCAGCCAACGTGACCGGTCCCCGCAAGTCGCTCGCGCTCTACCGCGATATCGGCAGCACGTACCTGCACTGGGCGCGCGCGCTGCTCGTCCTCGCGGTGGTCGTCTTCATCCCCATCGGCCTCCTTCACTCCCTCGCCTTCCACGCCGACTTCGGCTCGCTCGACCTCCACAACGGCCTGGCGGTCCTAGCGCTCGCGGGCGGAGTGGCGGTCCTCGCCGTCACCGGCCTGCTGGGCGAGGTCTTCTACACCGGCGCCGTATCGATCGCCCTCACCCATCCACACGGCGGCGAGCCCCCCACCCTGCGCGAAGTGGCGCGGATGATCAATTACCGGCGCCTCGTCGCCGTCGACCTGATCTTTGCCGGGCTGGTCTCGGTCGGCTTCGTGCTGCTGTTCGTACCCGGCCTGGTGATGTTCGTCTACCTCGGCCTCGCCGCACCGGTGGTCGAGATCGAGAGGCGCACCGTCAAGGAGGCGTTTGCCCGCAGCGCGCGGCTCGTGCGCGGCAACTTCTGGCTGGCAGCTTCGGTCTTCATCCCGATCGAGCTCGCCGGCGACGCCCTGACCAACCTGGCCACCGGGCTGACGCAGGACCTGCTGGGCGAATCCCTGCTCGCCGAGTGGCTCGCCGACGCCGCCTCGAACATCGCCTTCACGCCCTTCTACGCGGTCGCCGCCGTTCTGCTGACGCTCGAGCTGATCGCGGCCAGGGACGGCGCCAGTCCACGTCTACACTCGGCTCCCCCAGGCCGATGAGCACCGCATCGATACTCACCGACTTCTGGAACGACCAGATCGCCGCCCACGACCGGCAGGGGATCTTCCTCGTACTTGCCGGCTTCGTGCTCTCCTTCGGCTTCATCCGCATGAGCACGCGGCTGATGCGCAGCCCGCGGGTCCCCTGGTGGCCCGGCAGCGTGGTCAGCGACAGCGGCGTCCACATCCACCACCTCGTCTTCGGGATCGTGACGATGATGCTGGCGGGGACCGTCGGCTTCGCGCTCCTGGGAGAAAGCCCCTGGACCGAGGTCTGCGCCTTCCTCTTCGGGGTGGGCGCGGGGCTGACGATCGACGAGTTCGCCCTCTGGGTCTATCTGGAGGACGTCTACTGGGCCGAGGAGGGGCGCAGCTCGATCGACGCGACGGTGATCGCGGTGGCGGTGATGGGCCTGATCCTGGTCGGAGCGAGCCCCTTCAGCTTCGACACCAGCTCGGTCGGCGAAACCGTCGCCAGCATCGTCGGCGCCGCCGTCGTCATCGGCTTCGTCGCGGCCTGCTTCGCCAAGCAGAGGCTGATGCACGGCACGATCGGGTTCTTCGTCCTGCCGGTCGCGGCCTACGGCGCGGCGCGCCTCGGCAAGCCGGGATCTCCGTGGGCCCACCGCCGCTATGGAGAGAGGAACCCCGCCAAGCAGGCCGAGTCGGAACTGCGCTTTCGCCCCGACCGGCGCACCGAGCACTACAAGGAAGCCTTTCGCGACATCGTCGGCGGCAAGCCCAGCGAGGGCGTGGCGGAGGCGGTCGATGCGACCCGCAACGCCGCGGCCGAGGTGAGGCAGCGGGCCGAGCGCGTCTCCCAGGGCAAGTCCCCGGACGACGACTGAGCGCCTACTCCCCTATTCGCCGACCAGCGGGCTACTCCCCCATCGCCTAACCCAGGGTGCTACTCCCCCATCGCCTTGATCACCAGGCGCTTGGGACGGCGGCCGTCGAACTCGCAGTAGAAGACCTGCTGCCAGGGACCGAGGTCGAGGCGCCCGCCGGTGACGGGGACGATCGCCTGGTGGTGGACGAGCAGGTTCTTGAAGTGAGCATCGCCGTTGTCCTCGCCGCCGCGGTGGTGGCGGTAGTCGCCGCCCTCGGGGAGAAGCTCGGCCGCCACCTCGTTGGCCGCCGGCTTCCAGCTCGGTGGAGCGACCTTGTCCAACCACTCGAGCACGTCCTCGTGCAGGCCCGGCTCGTCGTCGTTGACCCAGACGCCGGCGGTGATGTGCATCGCCGAGACCAGCACCATCCCCTCCTCGATACCGGCCTCCTCGACCGCGGCCTGCACCTCCTCGGTGATGCGGATCAACTCGCGGCGCTCCTCCGTCTCGAAGGTCATGTAGGTGGTGTTCGACTTCATCGCTTCCTCCTCTGTGGGTTCGAGCTCGGGACATTCTCAACAAGGCAGCAATATGCGCCGCCTAAACTGACCTGCAGGTGAGGCGCTTCTTGATTCCGACGACGCTGGCGATCGCGGCCCTTCTCGGCGCCGGCATCGCCCATGGCGAGTTGGAACAGAGCGGCAATATCCGCCTCCAGATCCAGGGCGGCTTCCAGCCCCACGCCCTGCCCCGCTTCCGCCCCGTGCCGGTCACCGCTTCGTTGGAGGCGGTGATCTCAACGGTCGACGGCAGCCGCCCGCCGCTGCTGAAACGGATCTCCTTCGCGGTCAACCGCCATGGCCACATCTCCACCCGGGGCCTGCCCACCTGCGCGCCGAGCCTGCTGGAGGCGACGACCACCGAAGAGGCGCTCGCGCGTTGCGGAGACGCTCGCGTGGGGCACGGCCGCTTCGGGGCCAATGTCGACTTTCCCAACCGGCCCCCGCTTCCGGTCGAAGGCAAGATGGTCGCCTTCAACGCGGTCGTCGACGGCCGGCCCGCGATCCTGCTGCACATCTACGGCTCCAAGCCGGTGCAGGCGACCTTCGTGCTGACCTTCAAGCTCACGCACGAAAAGAAGGGGAAGTTCGGCACGGTCCTCTCCACCGTGATCCCGAAAATCGCCTCCGACCTCGGCTACGTCACCGACGTCAATCTGACGTTCGGGCGCCGCTACAAGTTCAAAGGCAAACCGATGAGCTTCCTCAGCGCCAGCTGCAAGGCGCCGGACGGCTTTCCGGGCGCCCTCTTCTCATTCGTGCGGACCAGCTTTGGCTTCTCCACCGGGCGGCAGCTGACCACCACCCTGTCGCGCAACTGCAACGTCCGCGAATAGTTTCCGCAGCCAGCCTTCGCCCCCGGTGCCTGTCTGACGCAGCGCCTTAGGGCGCGTACCCTTCGACGTTGTCGCGGGCTTCGTTGACTTCGTCTTCCGCTTCCTTCTTAGCCTTTTCGACGCCGCCTTCGACGTTGTTGCGGCCTTCTTCGAAGCCCTTGCGCGCCCCGCTGGCGCCTTCTTCGACCCCTTGGCGAGCTTCTTCGACTCCCTTTTCGATCCCCTGCTGGGCCTGTTCCGCTCCCTTTTCGGCGCCCTGCTTCGCTTCTTCGATTCCCTTTTCGATGCTCTGGCGGGCCTCTGATTCGCCGTCGCCATCGCCGCAGCCGGCCCAAACGACCCCGGCCACGCCGACGAGCAGGACCACCCCCGCGACCCGCAGATGCCTCGTTGGGGACTTCAAGCCTCGATCAGACACACTCGCTCCTCTCGCTTACCATCGCTGGCCTCGCCTCCTTCTTATTGCATTTACGGGTGTGGCGCCACCTCCTCTATGGCTGAGGAGAAAGCACGGCATCGTCCTCTACGGCTGAGGAATGCAGCAGAGCTGCGCCGATCCGCTGGCGAGCAGGCTCCCCTTCGCGTCCCAGACGCGGCCCTGCACACCCAGCAGGCCCTCGCCGGCGACCGGGCATTCGTGATCGATCAGCAGCCAGTCGCTCTCGGGCGACAGGTGGTGAAACGAGACCCCGGTGTCCAGGTTGGGGGCCACGTAGTCCGCTCCCCGGTACTTCTGCCAGACGGCGGGCCAGCCGAAGGTGTCGAGCAGGATCAGCGGCCGGGCGGCATCGACGAAGGGGTCTCGGATGGGGTGCGTGGGCTCGAACCTGACCCACTCCCTGGTCACCGGCGCGCCCTTTTCCCTGCCCTGCCAATCCGGCACGCGGCAGCTGACGTTGTTCCAGAACCTGAAGAGCGGCTTGCCGTCCTTGTCGAGCCGCTCGATCGGCTTCGATGCCTCGGGGGCAGAGACCTCAGGCGCGGCCGCCTCCTGGTGAACGTAGCCGGGCGCATCGGCCGCCGTCCTCACCAGCGCGAATAGGACCTCCTTTCCGCCCTGGGTCATCCTCACGGCCAGCGACTCGGAGCGGCGACCCCGCCTGAGCGATTCGACGCTCAGCTCAACGCGGTCGAAGTCGGGTGAGGTGAGGAAGTGGCAGTAGTAGCTGGCCGGGCGGGGAATCTGCGCCTCCCGTCCGGCCGCGGAGAGGGTGAGAGCAGCCAGGTAGCCGCCGCTCGGCCCCCAGATTTCCCATGCCTCGTCGAGGTGGATCGAGTAGCGCCCATCCCCGCCCTCGAGGTCGGTCGCCTCCTCCAGGCTCACCGGCGCTTCGCTCATCTCGCGGATGCTATTTGGGTTTCCCGGGCGGTCCCCCCGGTGGTTTCGCGTGGCCGTGCGAGTTGCCCGGAGATTCGTCGATCGGTTCCGCGATGGGCGGAGGTTCTTCGGTGGTGGGCGCCGGGGTTGGGGCCGGAGAAGGCGCGGGGGCCGGCTCTTGCTTCGGGCTGTGCACCGCCGCCGCGGTCTTATGCGCGGGCTGGATCTGCGCGGGCTGGATCTCGGCGGCGGGAGCATGGCTCGGTTCGGAAGGGGTCTGGCTGGGGATCGTCGCGCTCCCGCTCGGAGCGAGCGGGGATGCCGACCCGGCCGCGATTGGCACCGCCTGCGTCTTGCGCTTCCTGGCCCCGGCCCGGTGGCGATCGGCCTCGGCACGCGTCCTAGAGCCCTCCGGCGTCACTGCGCGCCGGCCCGCCGCGCTGCCAGAAGCCGGATCGACCGGCGTCCCCGCCCCCCCACCGCCCTCGAGAATCGCGGCGAGGACGGCAAGCAGGAGCAGTGCCGCGAGGGCAACGGCAAGGGCGGTGCGGCGGGGTGCGCGCTCGCGGGCGGCGGCGGCCCTCGAGCGGAGGCCCGCGCCAAACGAGCGCGAGGAGCCATGCGCCAGCTCCACCTTGGAGATCTCCCTGCTCCAGTCCGCGCCGGCCAGATCGGCGGCCTTCGCCATCGTCGCCGGCAGCAGCCATGCGGCCGCGGCGCTGGGAGCCCAGGCCCTGTAGGAATCGCGAGCCTGCCGCATCGCCGCGACGGCGAACCCGCAGCGCTCACATCCCGCCAGGTGGGAGTCGAGCCAGGCCGCGTCGGCGGAGTTGGGGTCGAGCTGACCGTCGTCGCGCGCGGCAATCAGCGGCAGCGCCCGTTCGCAGACCGAAGAGGACGCCGCCGTGGAGCCGAGCATCGTGCCGTGCAGCTCGTCGCTGAGGTTGATCCACGCCCTGAAGATCAGCTGCGCCACGGCGTCGGGGTGGACGTTCATGATCGCGGCGATCTCGCCGTAGGGCAGCTGGCCGAGCTCCCGCAGCACCAGGGCCTCGCGCTGGCGCTCGGGCTGGCGCATGCCGGCCTGATGGATCTCCTGCTGGCCCGGCTCGAGCCCCGCGGCGCCGTCCGCGGCGCGACTCGCCACCGCCCCGACGTCCTCGCGGGCCGGCATCAGGTCGTGGCAGGCCGTGCGCGTCGCCATGCACAGGTAGGGCCCGATCGCCGAGCCCTGATCGATCACGGGCCCGCGCTCGCGCATCATTCCGAGAAAGGCCCTTTCGACCGCCTCGCAGGCGATCTCCTCGGACCCGCTGATCCGGTAGGCGAGGTTGAAGACGAGGTCCTCGTAGCGCTGGTAGAGGACCGCGAACGCGCTGCCATCGCCCTCGGCCGAGGCGCGGGCCAGCCGCGCCTCATCGACGGCTTTTCTGCCCCTCGCAGCCGTTCCGTACATTCTCTCCGACGGTACCCCTTCGCCGGGCAAATACCTAAATCGGATGGCAGCCTGGCCGGATGATCTAGTGCTCCATCCAGGCTCCATCCGGGCCTCGAGTGGGGCGGGCTGGACTCGAACCAGCGACCAAGGGATTATGAGTCCCCTGCTCTAACCAACTGAGCTACCGCCCCGGGAGAGCGAGCCTAGCGCTAGTGCGCTGACGCTAGACGCTGAAGAGCTGGGCGAGGGAGCGGCCGACGTCGGGCGGCTCCTCCTCCCCGTTCGCCGCGGCGCGGGCGCCGTCGGCCAGGGCCTTGGCGGCGTCGGCGAGCTGATGACTGCGGCCGCCGCGTATCGAGCCGGTCTTCTTCGCTTCGGAGAGGTCCGATTCCATCAGGCCGGCAAGCTCGGCCAGGCGCCGCAGTCCGACGACGCTCGCCGTCCCCCGTAGGGCATGTGCCTCGGCCCGCATCGTCTCGAAGTCGGTCGTCTCGGTGGCGAGGCCGGCCGCGATCACGTCGCAGCGCCGGCGCGCCTCGTCAGCGAACGACTCGAGCAGGGCGGCGTCGGCCTCGACTTTGTCGTTCATCAGCCGGTCACCTCTTTCACGGCCTTGGTGAGCAGGTCGATCCCAAAGGCCCCCTCGATCTCGGCCCGGATCACGCCGTTGCGATCGATCACGAACAGCCACGGCTCTCCGGGCAGATGGAAGGCTTCCACCTGCGGCCGCGGTCCCTTGTTCGGGTCGTTGTCCTTGTAGATCTCCATATGGATGAACGCGGCCTTGTCCCCGTACAGCTGTTTGACCTGCTCCGCAACGTCTACAACCGGGCCGCAGACCCGACTCTGGCAGAACTGGGGGGTCGCAAACAAGAGCACGATCGGTTCGCGGCCGAACGCATCCGCGTAGTCGACGTGGTTCTGGGTGTCCGGCGGGATGCGCGTGGTGATCTTGGAGAGGTCGCCGCCGACGTCCTCGGGGGTCGGCGTGTGGATCAGCGGCGCCTTTTCCCCAACTCGCGGAATCCGTTTGAACTCGCCCACCACCGCGCTTGGCAGCAGCGACGCCGTCATTTCGTCGCCCTGCTTGATCAGAGCCGCGATCCGCCACTCCCCGTCGCGGGGGAAGTTGATCTCGGTGTTGTAGACGACGCTGGCCGCATCGGGATCGTCGCTGGTCGTCTTGGCACGGAACGCGGGCTGCGTGGTGAGCGTTTCGACCGCGGCTGGAAAGGGGCCGACCGCGGGGCCGTTGAGCGCGTCTTCGAGCGCCTGCGCGGCGGCGCCTTTGCCGCTTTCGGGGTTGCTCGTCTTCTTCTGCGGCGGCACCTTGGCGAAGTAGAGCGCGACCTTGGCGTCGGAGACCTGGCTGCGGTCCCGTTCGAAGACCCCGAAGGGGTAGCGGTTCTCACCCTGGTAGAAGGCCTGTGCCGCGGGCGAGACGACCAGTTCGGAGGGCCCGTCGGAGAGGTTGACGATGTCGGCGAGGGTCCTGCCCTGGGTGCTGGGGAACTCGCTCTTGGACGGGGCGGGATGGTTCTCGGGCGGCGCCGAGGAGGAGGTCGTCGTGGAGTCGCTGCCGCAACCCGTGGCGAGGGCCCCCGCCGCGAGCAGGCAGGCAGATACAAGGATGGCTCGTCCGCGCCGCATCGGGCCATGTTATTCAGGGGCGATATAGGGTGCGTCCGACCCCCCGAACCACCAGGAGGCAGGCCAGTTGGCGGATAGAGCTGCATTGATTACGGGAGCCTCGAGCGGCATCGGTCTTGCGATCGCTCGTGCGCTCGGTGAGGAGGGCTACGCGCTGACGATCTCCGCCCGGCGGCCGGAGAAGCTCGAGGGCGCCGCGAACGAGCTGCGCGAGGCCGGGCTCGAGGTGCAGAGCATCGCCGCCAACATGACCGAGGAGGAGGACTTGGTCGGGGTCTTCGCCAAGCACCGTGAGACCTACGGACGCCTCGACGTGCTGGCCAACAACGCGGGGGTCGGCATCGGCGCGCCGATGGAGCAGATCCAGACCAAGCACCTGGACATGCAGCTGGGGGTCAATCTCCGTGCCCTGATCATCGGAACCCGCGAGGGCCTGCCGATGCTGCGCGAGGCCGGCGCCGAGCACGGCAAGGCGCTGATCGTGAACACGGCCTCGATCGCCGGCAAAGGCGGCCAGGCCTGGCTCTCCATCTATGCGGCCACGAAGGCGGCGGTGATCAACTTCACCCAGTCGACGCATCGCGAGGTCGGCGGCGCCGGCATCCAGTGCACCGCCCTCGCGCCCGGCTTCGTCGACACGCCGATGACCGAGTTCGCCAAGCAGCAGGTGCCAGGGGAGGACATGATCCGCCCCGAGGACCTCGGCGAGGCGGTCCGCTTCCTGCTCCGCACCTCGCGCAACTGCCATGTGCCCGAGATTGTCTTCACGCGTCCCAGCGAGGGACTCGACACCCCCTGACCGGCACCGCCGGCGCCGTACGGCGGAATGAGCACCCAACTGCGCTTTCTGGTCGCCGCCTTCGGCGATGCCGGACACGCCTTCCCCGCCATCGCGCTGGGGCGGGGCCTTGCCGACCGTGGCCATGAGGTGGTCGTGGAGACGTGGGAGGAGCGCCGCGAGGCAGTCGAGGGCGCGGGTCTCGGCTTCACGGCAGCCGAGGAATACCGGATGTTCCCCCCTCCCGACCCCGACTCGGAGGAAGGCGCGCACGCCGCGGAGGCGGCCCGGGCGCTGCTGCCACTGCTGGAGGAGATGCAACCCGACGTGGTCGTCAACGACATCCTCACCCTCGCCCCGGCGCTGGCCGCCGAGGTGGCCGGGGTGCCGCTGGCGACCCTGATCCCCCACATCTATCCCGTCGTCGAGCCGGGCCTTCCCTTCTTCGCCATCGGGCTCAGGGCGCCGCGCACGCCGATCGGCCGGGGAATCTGGCGGCAGGGGATGCGGGCCCTGAACATCGGCCTCGAGCACGGCCGGCGCGACCTCAACCGCCAGCGCGAGCGCCTCGGGCTGGCGCCCCTGGAGCGCTTTCACGGCGGCATCAGCCCCGACCTGGCGATGGTGGCGACCTTCCCCCAGCTCGAGTACCCGCGCAGCTGGCCGGCCGGCGTGGAGGTGACCGGTCCCATGGCCTTCGAGCTCCCCCACGCCGAGATCGAGCTGCCCCCGGGCGACGAGCCGCTGGTCTTGGTCGCGCCGAGCACCGCCCACGATTCCCGCAACCACCTCGTGCGCACGGCGCTGGCGGCCCTGGCCGAGGAGCCGGTGCGGGTGGTGGCAACGACCAATCGGGTCGTTCCGCAGGAGCCGATCGAGGTGCCGGCCAACGCCGTCCTCGTCGACTGGCTTAGCTACAGCCAGCTGATGCCGCTCGCGTCGCTCGTCATCTCGCATGGCGGCCACGGCACCGTGGCCCGCGCGTTGGGCGCAGGCACCCCGCTGCTGATCTGCCCCTTCATCGGCGACATGAGCGAGACGGCGATGCGGGTCGCCTGGGCGGGTGCCGGGCTCTCGCTGCCCTGGCGGCTCTGCCACCCGACGCCGCTGCGCTGGGCAGCGCAGCGCCTGCTCCGCGAGCGCTCATTTACCGAACGCGCCGCCGAGCTGGCCGCCTGGGCCGGCGAGCACGACGGCGCCAAGCGCGGCGCCGAACTCGTCGAGCAACTGGCCCGCTCCGGCGCAGGCACAGGGAAAAAACTCCGGGGGTGGGACTCGAACCCACAACCCCGCGGTTAACAGCCGCGTGCTCTTCCATTGAGCTACCCCGGACCGTGCTAATCCAGTTGAGCTACCCCGGATCAGTGTCCGGGACAGAATTTATCGGGACGGTGATAATTCCTGCCTCGACCTCTGCGTGACAGTTGGAGCAAAGGAGCACGCACTTACTCGCCTCCGCTCGTAGTTTCGCGAGCGATCGCGTGCGACCGCGGTGGGCCAGTTGGAACTCCTTTGTCTTCGGATCGAGATGATGAAACTCAAGCGCTCTCAAGCACCGCGAATAGCCGCAAAGCAAGCACTTTCCCCCCGCGTCATCGACCAAGATCCTCTTCAGCAGCTTCCGACGACGCCCAGCCGCCTCCATTCGACATCGCTTACACCGGTAGTAACCACGACCCTCACGAACAAACTCGGTCTGCCCGTGACGCTTGCACTGCGAAATCATTTCCCGCCCCCCGTCCTCGGGTTCGCGTTTACGGCGCGGAGACGGCTTCAGCTCATACCTGCGCATCCAATGCCGAATAGTCGCCAAGCTGCGATCCAGCCGCTCGGCTATCTCGCGCAGCGATAAGCCGGCGGCGAGAAGTTGTTCGAGGGCCGGCTTTTGGGGCGCCCCCTTGATCGCGTGCTTCTCGGCATAAGCCGCCACCAGCCCGTGCTTCTTCAGCCAGTAGCTGACCGTCGAGGGATGCCGACCAGTCTCAGCGCCGATCGCGTCCAGCGACATCCCTTTCGCTAGGCAATCCTCCAGAAACCGCTTCTCCATGGCGAAATACTGCCGATTGAATCGGACGGTTTAAGCGAACGCCTGTTCGCTTAAAGCAAGAGACCCGGGTGATGCGAACGAGACCCTGGGCGGCCCAAATCAGAAGCTCAGCCCACCCGCTCTTTGTGGGCGATGCGCTGGACGAGGGACGCGCGCTCGCGGCTGAGGGCGGCGCGGCGCTCGTAGTCGTCCCGCTCCCCGGCGGCGGCGATCTCGTCCTCGAGGCGGCGCTGCTCGAGGAGGAGGTAGTTCAACTCCATAGCCTCGACCGATGCCGGCTCGTCGTGGGCGAGGATGACGAGCTCCGCGATCAGCCCCGCCAGCTCCTCGTCGTCATGGGGAAGATTCGAAGCCGGGTCCTCGGGATGCTCGCGCAGCCAAACCGCTCCGCGGGTCCCGAGCGGCGAGAGGTGCTTATCGGTCAGGCGTCCCAGATACTGGGCGCCCTCCGCGGGCATCGCAATGCACATCGCCAGCAGCGCCCGCTCGCGTCGTTCGCGCGAGGTCAGTTCGGCGCGCAGCCGGGGCGCCGAGGGAGACCTGGAAGCACTCACCTCAGGTGCCGGGCCGCCGCTGGGCGGCCGGGCGGCGACCAGGCGGCCCATCACCGTCGCCGGCTCGAAGTCGAGGTGCTCCGCGACCCTGCGGACGAGGTCGTCGCGGCTCGCCGTCTCTCCCATCGCACCGAGGATCGGCGCCACCTCGGCGAGCGCGCGGTCGCGCTCGGTGGGCGAGCCGGCGTCGGTGCGGTCGAGCACCAGGCCGACCTGGAAAGCCGGCAGCTCGACAGCGGCGTCGAGCAGGGCCTGGAAGCGCTCCGCCCCGCCCTCCTTGGCCATCATCTCCGCCGGGTCCTCCCCCGCGGGCATCGCCGCGACGATGATGCGCATCTTCCGCCCCGCGGCGACCCGCTGGGCGCGCAGCATCGCCTCCTGGCCGGCGGAGTCGGCGTCGAGCGCCAGCACGACCTCCTCGACCATCCCCGAGAGAGCGGCCACCTGCTCGTCGGTGATCGCGGTGCCCATCACCCCCACCGCCTCCTCGAAGCCCGCCTGGTGCAGGGCGAGCACGTCGGTGTAGCCCTCGGCGACGACGGCCCGTCCGCCTTTGGCGATAGCCGCTTTGGCGCGATCGATGCCGTAGAGCATCTGGCTCTTGTGGAAGAAGTCCGTCTCGGCGGTGTTGACGTACTTGGCGCCCTGGTCGGAGCGCATCGCCCGGCCGCCGAAGCCGAGCGTACGGCCGCGGCGGTCGCGGATCGGGAACATGATCCGGGAGCGGAAGCGGTCGTACTCTCCCCCGCTGCGCCCCCGCTGCGCGAGGCCGACGCCGCGCAGGTCATCGACCTTGAAGCCGGCCCGCTGGCCCCGCACCAGGACCGTGTCCCAGGCGCTGGGCGCGTAGCCGACCCCGAAGCCCCGCAGCACCTCCTCGCTGAGGCCGCGGTCGAGCAGGTACTGCCGCGCCTTGGCCGCCTCCTCGGCGTCCCAGAGGTAGTTGGCGTAGAAGACCGCGGTGCGGCCGAGCAGCTCCTCGAGCCGGCGGCGATGGGCGCGCCGAGCCTCCGCACGTGGGTCCTCGCGCTCGCGCTCCAGCTCCACCCCGTAGCGATCGGCGAGCAGCTCGACCGCCTCGCCGAAGGGCAGTCCCTCCTTCTCCTGGACGAACCTGATCGCGTCGCCGCCCACCCCGCAGCCGAAGCAGTGGTAGAGCTTTTCCTGAGCGTCGACCGAGAAGGACGGGGTGTGCTCCTCGTGGAAGGGACAGAGACCGACCCAGCGGGTCCCCTGCCGGCGCAGGTCGGTGTGGGCGGAGATCACCTCGACGATGTCAACCGTCTGCTTGACCCGCTCCAGGCTCTCCGAGGTGATCAGCGCCATGGGGCCACTGTAGTGCGCTTTGGCGCTCTCAAAACTTCGCCTCCTCGGGAACCGTCAGCTCGGTGAACTTGGCGATGCAGTAGCGGTCGGTCATCCCGGCGACGTAGTCGGTGACCCGCTGGGCGTCGCCCGCCCCCGGCTCGCTCTCGGGCACCTCTCCCGGATTCTCCATGTAATGGTCGAAGAGACTGCGCAGCGTGCGCTTCACCCGCTCGTTCTCGCGCCGCGCCGCCTCACCCAGATAGACACGGTCGAACATGAACTTGCGCAGGCGGAGCATCGCGCCGCCCACCTCGTCGCTCTGGACGATGTCCCCCGCCTCGGTCGAGTTGACGACGATGTCGCGCACGAGGGTGTCGATCCGCGCCGAGCCGGTTGGGCCGAGCAGCTCGATCTCCTCGGCCGGCAGGTCGGCAGGCGCCAGGATCCCGGCCCGCAGCGCGTCGTCGATGTCGTGGTTGATGTAGGCGACGCGATCGACGAGCTTGACGATCCGGCCCTCGAGCGTCTGCGGCTTGCGCGACCCGGTGTGGTTGAGGATTCCGTCGCGAACCTGTTCGGTGAGGTTGAGGCCGTTGCCGTCCCGCTCCAGCGCGTCGACCACCCGCAGCGAGTGGACGTTGTGCTGGAAGCCGGTGCCGCAGCACTCGCGCAGCGCAGTGTCGAGCGCCTCCTCGCCGCTGTGGCCGAAAGGCGGATGGCCGAGGTCGTGCCCGAGGCCGATCGCCTCGGTCAGGTCCTCGTTGAGGCCGAGGGCGCGGGCCACAGTGCGGGCGATGCCGCAGGCCTCCAGGGTGTGCGTGAGGCGGGTGCGGTAGTGATCGCCCTCCGGGGCGACGAAGACCTGGGTCTTGTGCTTGAGGCGGCGGAACGCCTTCGAGTGGACGATCCGGTCGCGGTCGCGCTGGAAGGGAGTTCGCAGCGGGCTGTCGGCCTCCGGCGCCCGGCGCTGCGCCGGGTAGGACGGCGTCGCCAGGTCGGAGAGGAACTCCCCCTCCCATGCCCGGATCCGATCCTCGAAAGCGCTTGCGCCGGCCATGCTTCGATCCTAGGGCCTAGCCGGCGAACTCATCGCCGGGGCGCCAGATCGCGCCGCGCCCCCGCTCACGCCGCCGGGCGCAGGCGCACATGGGCGTGGTGCTCCAGCGTCTCGTTCACCGCCCGCTCGGCCTGGTGGAGGTCCCCCTCCCCAGCACTGGGCGTCTCCGCCAGAGGCTTTCCGATCGCCCCGACCATGAAGCGGTGCGCCTGTGGGGAGAGAGGAAAGGAGCCCGCCTGGCAGGCGGCGCAGACCACGCCGCCCGCGGCGCCGGAGAAGCCGGTGAGGTGGTCGGCCTCCCCGCAGCTGGCGCAGGAGGCCAGTTCCGGGGAGAAGCCGGCGGCGAGGGCGAGCTTGAGGCGAAAGGCGAGGGCGGTCGACAGATCGGCCGCTCGCTCCGCCGTCTCGGGGTCGTCAAGCATCGCCAGGTAGCGGCAGAGGAGGTTGTAGGCGGGCTGGTTTGGTTCGGCGGCGTCGAGCAGCCGCAGCACCGCGTCGCAGGCGCGGGCGCCGGCGGCCAGCGACGGCCCCGAGGCGCGCAGGCGCGGATAGCCGTCGACGGTGGAGACGCTGGTGACCGTGAGCAGCTCCCCCCTCCCTTCATGGAGGATGAGGTCGAGGCGGAAGAAGGGCTCGAGGCGGCCACCGAAGCGGGACTTCGGGCGCCGCGAGCCCTTCGCGATCGCGCCGATCCGCCCCCGCACCGCGGAATAGAGGTGGACGATGCGGTCGGCCTCGCCGTAGCGAATGCTGCGCAGGACGACGGCCTCGGTCTTGAGGGTCTTGCCCGCCACCCACCTAGGCTGACCGGCGGCGCGGACGGCGCCGCAGCCGTATCTGGCAGCTGGGGCAGTAGTAAGTCGAGCGGCCGGAGACCACGATCCGCGTGATCGGCTCCCCGCAGGACGGGCAGGGCTCCCCCTCCCGGGTGTGGACGAGGAACCTCTCCTGCATGGTGCCCCGCTCGCCACGACCGTCGCGGTAGTCGTCGATCGAGGCCCCGCCGCCGTCGATGCCGGCCTCCAGCGCCTCGATCACTCCCTCGCGGAGCGCTTCGTGATGCTCGGGCCGCATCGAGCCCGCCGGCGAGAGGGGATGAAGCCGTGCCCTGAAGAGCGCCTCGTCGGCGTAGATGTTGCCGACCCCGGCCACCCCCGATTGGTCGAGCAGGAAGGACTTCAGCGGCACCCGCCGCCCGCTTGCCATCTCGGCCAGCGCCTCGGCGGTGAATTCCTCCGAGAACGGCTCGACGCCGAGGCGCTCGAAGCGCGCCTCGAGCTCATCCTCGTCGACCAGGAAGACCTCGCCGAAGCGGCGCGGGTCGGTGAACCAGAGCTCGCGCCCGTCCTCGAACGTGAAGCGGGCCCGCAGGTGGCGCTCCGATGTCGAGCGCTCGCCCTCGTAGAGCCGGCGGCCCTCCGAGGGGTCGAGCTTGGCGAGGGCGCCGGCTTCGTCGGAGGCCTCACCGTCGGCGAAGCCATCGCCGCCGACGGACCCCGACCCTTGGCGCTCGACCAGGACGAGGTTGCCGGTCATCCGCAGGTGCATGACCAGTGTCCGCTCGCCGTCCAGCCTCAGCAGCAGGTACTTGCCGCGCCTCTCGAGCCCCTCGATACGGGACCCCGCCACCGCCGCTTCCAGCTCGGCCTTCGGCACCGGCCGCGACCAGCGCTCGTCGAAGATCTCCAGCGCGGCGATCCGCAGGCCGGCGATCTCGGGGTCCAGCTGGCGGCAGACGGTCTCGACCTCGGGCAGCTCGGGCATCGCCTCCTGTTCTATCTGATCGCCGCGGCCTGCTTCGCGGCTGAGGCTCAATCGACGGCGCGGGGATGGGCGCGGAAGTAGACCTCCTTCAGCTGCTCCCCGGAGAGGTGCGTGTACATCTGTGTGGTCGAGATGTCGGCGTGGCCGAGCATCTCCTGCACGGCGCGCAGGTCGCAGCCGCCGGCAAGCAGGTGGGTGGCGAAGCTGTGGCGCAAAGTGTGGGGGCTCAGTCGCCCACCCAGGCCCGCCTCCCTCGCGTGGCGCTGGACGATCTTGTAGAGGCCCTGGCGGCTGAGCGGCCCACCGCGGAAGTTGACGAAGAGCCTTGCCTCGTGGCGATCGCCGACGAGCTTGGGACGGCCGCCGCGCAGGTAGGCGTTGACGGCGGCGATCGCCTGACGGCCGAGCGGCACCAGCCGTTCCTTGGAGCCCTTGCCGCGGGCGCGCAGAAAGCCCTCGTGAAGGTCGAGGTCGGTGAGCTCCAGCCCGATCGTCTCCGAGGCCCGCAGCCCGCAGCCGTACATGACCTCGAGCAGGGCGCGGTCGCGCAGGACGGTCGGCTCGCTGCCGCGCGGCGCGGCGAGCAGCTTCTGCACCTCGGCGTAGTTGAGGACCTGCGGCAGCTTCTTGGCCCGGCGGGGGGCGCTGAGCGCCGCGGTCGGGTCGTCCCCGATCAGCTCGTCGCGGCGCAGGTGCTTGTAGAAGGAACGAAGGCAGGCCGCCTTGCGGTGCACCGTCGAGGCCGAGCAGGCCGGCCTGCCGGTCCCGGTGGCGAGATCGGCGAGAAAGTCGCCGATCTCGGCCGGGCGCACAGCGAGGGCATCGAGATCGTGGGCGGCCAGGTACTCGCCGAACTGCAGCAGGTCGGTCCGGTAGGCGTTGAGGGTGTTGCGAGAGAGGCCGCGCTCCAGCTCCAGATAGGAGAGGAAATCGAGGACCAGCCCCTCGAAGCGGGCATCGGCGCCGGGACTCGCGGGGGCCGGGGGCTCTGGAGGCTTGACGGCAATGGCCATGGCTCCAAGTTCTTGCGGGCGCCCGGCATCCCTTGCCCCGCAAGCGCACGCCCGCCGCGACCCGGCACGCGGTCAGCGGGTGGAACCAACCCGCGACGTCGGCGCCGCGGCCGCGAGCGTTATGTCCTGCGGGCCAGGACGGCACCCGCCGCCAAGGCTGCGCCCGCGGCCAGGGCGGCGGCAAAGAAGAGTGGGTCTTCGTCGATGTCCCGCCCCATCGTGCGAACGGGTAGGCCCGCGGCCGCGTAGCCGTCCAGGTCCACGGCCTCCTCGCGCAGGATGTGGCGTCCGGCGGCGGCCCGCGAGAGCACCTCGACCGCTTCCCCCTCCCCCGCGGGAACCGGAACCTCGACCCCGCCGAGCAAGAGCTCGATGACCGTAAGCGTGTGGTGGCTCACCCCGCGATGGCGCTCGCGCGGGTCGGCGGAGGAGAGGCGCGGCGAGAGCAGCGTCGGCATTCCCAGCGCCAGCGCCGCGTGGGCGGTGTCGAGCGCCGCGATGCCGCCGTGGCCAAGCGCCGTCTCAGAGCCGATGATGCCGGGCCCGGGGCCGGCGAGGATCGCGTCCCAACCGAGCCCGGCCGCCGCCGCGTCGAGCGCCCCGGCGACGGAGATCGCCTCGCGCTCGCCTCCGTAGGAGGGGCTCGCGGTCACGTGTCCGCAGAGGAGCCCCCGCTCCCGCAACTCGGCGACGTCGCGGCTGAGCGATCCCGGCAGCGCCCCTCCCCCGGTCTGCACGTAGCCAAGCCTCAGGCCCGGCGCGGCCTGCTGCGCCGCCCAGGCCGCCGGAGCCAGGTGGCCGTGCAGGGGCAGGACGGCGACCGGGATCCGCGCTGGCTCGCCTTCCGCCGTTCCTTTTGTCCGCATGGCGGACTTTTCGAACGCCGGAAGCTCAATCGGCTCGACCGGATACTGAAGCGAGGTGTAGTTGAGCTTCATCACGTGCTCGCCGGACGCCCCGGCCCCCTCGAGGCCCCTGGTCAGGTTGACGTGTACGAGGTCGAAGCCGCCCGAGCCGAGGTCGAGGTCGAGCGCCTCGACGTTGACGATCACCTCGTCGCCGGTGCGCATCTCTCCCAGCAGCGCCGTGTCGGCCCAGGCCCTGCGATGCTCGCCGTCGACCTCGACGGTGAGCGGGTCCTCGGCGACGACCACTCCCCGGCGCAGCTTGAGGGCGCCGCTCACGCCTGGCTCGCAGCCGCCCCGGCGAGGATCCCCTCACAGACCTCGAGCATCGCGTCGAGGCTTCGCGCGGGGACGCTCTCCTGCGGCGTGTGAACGTCCGAGGTGCCGTTGGCGAGCAGCACGCAGTCAAAGCCGTCGAGGCGCAGGGCGTTGGCGTCGCTGCCGCCGCCGATCTTCACCCGTCGCGGCTCCACCCCGGCGCTCCGCAGCCCCGCCTCGGCCAAGGCGAGGGCCGGCGAAGAAGAGGGCAGCTGGTAGCCCCTGAAGAGCTCTTCGACCTGGACGTCGACGTCGCAGCCGTGCTCGCTGGCTCCCCAGGCGCAGGCCTCGGTGAGACGGCCGGCCACTTCAGCGGCCCGATTCGCGTCGAGGCTGCGGGCCTCGGCGACGATGCTGCAGTGCCCCGGCACAACGTTGCCCGACGTGCCGCCTGAGATCACGCCGACGTTCGCGGTCGTCTCCTCGTCGAGGCGGCCAAGCTCCATCCGCGACACCGCGGCAGCGGCCGCCGCGATCGCGCTGCTGCCGTCCTCGGGCCTCAGCCCGGCGTGGGCCTCGACTCCGACGAAGTCGGCGCGGATCTTCTGCTGGGTCGG
>DASSTR010000033.1:0-58204 GCA_035707825.1 Solirubrobacterales bacterium | reverse complement strand
CCTTGGCCTCGTCGTATTTCGCGGTGGTGCGGATCGCGGATACGTCGGAGCCGGCGTCAGGCTCAGAAGAGCAGAAGGCAGCCACCTTTGGCTCCTCGGCGGTGCCGAAGCACTGCGGGATCCACTCCCCCATCTGCTCGGGGGTCCCCTGCCCGAAGATCGCCGCGACGGCCAGCGAGGTCCCCATGATCGCCATGCCGATCCCGGCGTCGCCCCAGAAGAGCTCCTCGTTGGCGATCGGCAGCGTCAGCCCGGTCTCATCTGCCCAGAACTGACCCAGGGCTTCGAAGCCGTAGAGCCCGATCTTTGCCGCCTCCTGGATCACGGGCCAGGGCGTCTCCTCGCGCTCGTCCCATTCCTCGGCGGCGGGGCGAACGACTCCCTCCGCGAAGCCGTGCACCCACTCTCTGATGTCCTTCTGGTCCTGGTTCAGCTCGAGGGTGAACTTGGGCTCGCCCTCCGGCGCGGCGCTCTCGCCGCCGGTGGCCTCAGCCACGAGCTGCTCGGCCTCTGCAACTTGGGAAGTGTCTGTCATGGGCCGGAATCCTACGCCAAATCGTGCAATCGTCCCCTGGACATAGGCGCGCCCGACGCGAATCCGGACGGGCGCTCAGACGTCGCGCAGGTCGAATGCCTTCAGGCCCTCGGGCCCGTCGTCGGCGCAGTCGAAGAAGCGGCGGTTGACGCAGTCGTAGGAGGGCCCGCTGCCCTCGTAGGCGCGCTCGACCGAGAACTGGCAGTGGGGCAGCGAATCCCCCGTCATCTTCACGCCGCCGAAGCCCCCCGGCTCGAGCACCGCATCGAGCGCCACCTTGGCGCCGAAGACGCCCTGCATGCAGCCGACGTACTGAACGTCGTTCAGCATGTCGACGAAGCTGTAGAGGTAGCGGCAGCGCATTTCCACGCAGCCCCGCGGCTCGATCATCCGATCGCAGAAGGAACGGCACTGGCGACACTCGCCAACCTGAGTCTGCGCTACAGGCATGAACGCAGTCTAGGGAGGGCGATCACGCGGCCAGAGCGTCTGATCCGAGGACGTGGCCAAGTTCCGCCCGCAGGCCGCTCGAGGGCCGCACGCGATAGTCCTTGCCGAGCTTGATCTGCCGCGAGTTCCCGTCGGCGGAGCGGATCGCGAGGTGGACCTCGGCTTCGCCTTTGTGGTGCTCGAAGACCGACTTCAGCTCATCCACTAGGGCGGGGTTCTTCAGCATTGCGGCGTCGATGGTCAGCTTCAGCGGCTCCATCGGGGCGTTCGCCACCGCGGTGGCGCGGGCGATCTCCTCGCTGCCGGGCTCGAAGCGCTGCGCCTCCTGGACGACGAGCTTCGTCTCGCCGCCCTCCTTGTGGTCGAGCCTCCCGCGCACCAGCACGACCGTGTCGGGGGCTATCGCCGCCGCCGTAGCGCCCGACTCTTCGGCTTTGAAGACCAGCATCTCGATCTGGCCCTCGATGTCGTCGAGGGTTGCGAAGAGCAGCTGGTTGCCGCTCTTGGTGCGCACCTTTTTGCAGGTGGTGACGATGCCGCCAAGCGTCACCCAGGCGCCGTCGGGCTTGCCCGAGAGTTCGGCGAGCGAGCAATCGACGCGGGCTCGCAGGGCGTCGCGGACTTCGGAGAGCGGGTGCGAGGAGAGGTAGGTGCCCAGCGTCTCCTTCTCCATCGCCAGGAGCTCGGAGCGATCGAACTCGTTGGCCGAGATCGGCGGGCGGTGATGGCCGCCCGAAGCACCCTCTCCGGCACTGTCGCCGGCATCGCCGAAGTCGAAGATCGAGCCCTGCCCCATCTGGGCGTCCTCCTGCACCTTCTGACCCGCCGACTGTGCCGCCGGAAGCACCTCGAGCATCCCTCTGCGGGTGGCGCCGGTCGAGTCCAGCGCCCCGCACTTGACCAGGCACTCGATAGCCCGTTTGTTGACCGCCCGCGCGTCGACCCGTTCGCAGAAGTCCCAGATCGATTTGATCTCGCCGTCCTCGCGAGCGCGCAGGATCGCCTCGACCGCCGCGTAGCCGACGTTCTTGACCGCGTCGAGCCCGAAGCGGATCGCCTTCTCGGAGACGACGAAGTCGTGGTCGGAGGAGTTGACGTCGGGCGGCAGCACCTCGATCCCCATCTCCTCGCAGCGGTTGACGAAGAAGGGCACCTTGTCCTTGGTATTCATCACCGAGGAGATCAGGGCGGCCATGTACTCGGCGGGATAGTTCGCCTTCAGGTAGGCGGTGCGGTAGGCGATCAGCGCGTAGCAGGCGGCGTGGGACTTGTTGAAGGAGTAGTCGGCGGCGCCCTCCATCAGCGACCACATGTCGCTGGCGACCTTCGCCGCCGTGCCGGAAGCCTGCATCCCTTCCATGAATTTGGCCTTCATGGTCGCCATCAGCTCGCGCTTCTTCTTGCCGATCGCCTTGCGCAGGTCGTCCGCCTCGGCGGGGGTGAACCCGGCCATCTGCTTGGCGATCTCCATCAGCTGCTCCTGGTAGAGGACGCAGCCGTAGGTCGGCTGGGTTATCGGGCGAAGCCGCTCGTCGGGATACGTGACCTTGGAGGGGTCGCGCTTGCCCTTCGCGTAGTCGGGGATGTAGCGCATCGCGCCGGGGCGGTAGAGGGAGACCAGCGCGACGATGTCGTCGAACTCGGTCGGGCGGACCTTCTTCATCGCCTCGCGCATGCCCTCGGACTCGAGCTGGAAGACGCCCGTCCCGTCGCCTCGGGAGAGCATCTCGAACGTCTTCGCATCGTCCACCGGGATCGTCGCGACGTCGAGCTCGACGCCGCGCGAGCGCTGGATGATCTCGATCGCGTCCTCGATCACGTCGAGGTTGCGCAGGCCGAGGAAGTCCATCTTCAACAGGCCGATCTCCTCGATCGGGCCCATCGAGTACTGGGTCACGATCTTGTACTGGCGCTCCCCTTTCGAGGATCCCCCGTTGCCGTTTCCATTCCCGTTAGCGCCGGCCTCACCGTTCCCGCTGGCGCTGCCGGCCCCGGCGCTGCGATCCTCGGCGAGCTGCAGCGGCACGATCTCCTGCAGGGGCCGGTCGGCGATGACCACGGCGGCGGCGTGGATCGAGTTGTTGCGGATGATCCCCTCGAGGCCCTGCGCCACGTCGATGATGCGCTTCGCGTCGGGCTCGGAGTCGTAGGTCTTGCGCAGCTCCTGGCCCGGCTTCAGGCAGTCCTCGAAGGAGGGGTTGCGGCCCAGGATCGGCTCGGGGATCTGCTTGGCGAGGCGATCGCCGGTGCCGTAGTCGAAGCCGAGCACGCGGGCGGCGTCGCGGGTGGCGGCGCGCGGCGCCATCTTGCCGAAGGTGATGATCTGGGCCACCGACTCGCGGCCGTATTTCTCGGCCACGTAGCGAATCACCCGCTCGCGGCCGCGGACCGAGAAGTCGATGTCGATATCGGGCATCGATTTGCGGCCGGGGTTGAGGAAGCGCTCGAAGAGAAGGTCGTTGGCGAGCGGGTCGAGGTCGGTGATGTTGAGGCTGTAGGCGACGATCGAGCCGGCCGCCGAGCCGCGGCCCGGGCCGACGGCGACGCCGTTCTCCTTCGCGAAGCGGACGAAGTCCCAGACGATCAGGAAGTAGGAGGAGAAGCCCATCTCCTCGATCACCCCGAGCTCGAACTCGAGCCGCTCGACCGCCTCGGCCGGCAGCGGGTCGCCGTAGCGGGCGCGCAGCCCCTCGCCGGCGATCTTGCGCAGCATCGCCTCGGGCTCGGAGCCGTCCGGGGTCGGGTAGCGCGGCAGCAGCAGCTTGCCGAGCTCGATGTCGACCTGGCAGCGATCGGCGATCTCGACCGTCGTCGCCACGGCGTCGGGCCACTCGGCGAAGGAGGAGGCCATTTCCTCGGAGCTCTTCAAATAGAACTCGTTGGTGTCGAAGCTCAGCTTCGGCGCCTGCAGGGTCGACTTCGTCTGCACGCAGAGGAGCGCCCGGTGGTTGTCGAAGTCGTCGCGGCGCAGGTAGTGGACGTCGGCGGTACCGACGAGCGGCCGGTTGAGCTCGCGGGCGAAGCGGACGATGCCCTCGTTGGCCTTGTCCTGCTCGGGGATGCCGTTCTTCTGCACCTCGAAGTAGACCTGCTCGGGGCCGAAGACCTGGATCAGGTCGTCGACGTGGCCGCGCGCGTCGGCGGGGCGCTCCTCGACCAGGCGGCGGCAGAAGCGCGACTGCAGGCAGCCGGTGAGCGCGATCACGCCCTCGGAATGGGCGGAGAGCAGCTCCATGTCGACGTTGGCCTTGCCGCGCGAGAAGCCCTCCAGAAAGGCAGCCGAAGTGAGCTTGACGAGGTTGGAGAACCCGGTGTCGTTTTCGGCCAGCAGGGTGAGGTGGTTGCGCTCGTAGCGGGCCAGGCTCTTGACCGACTCGCGGTCGTCGACGAAGTAGGCCTCGAGGCCGACGATCGGTTTGATGCCGTGCTTCTGGCAGGCCTTGTAGAGATCGACTGCGCCGTTCATAACCCCGTGATCGGTGAGCCCCAGCGCCGGCTGGCCGAGCTCCGCGGCCCGTTCCGCCATCGCTTCGATCTTGCAGGCCCCGTCGAGGAGCGAGTACTCGCTGTGAGCGTGCAGATGGACGGCGGTCGGCGAGCTCATCGCGGCACCCCGGCCTCTGCATCCCGCAAAGCGAGGGATCGCGCGCTTGTCCGCTCTGCTCTCATCGGCTTCCGATGATGTCAGGCCCTGCGGTCGCCACCAACCCAAAAGGAGGGCGCTTTTTGCGCGATATATGCGCTTGGGCGCTGCCGAGCTAAACGCGAATCAGCCGGCGCAGACCCAGGCGCTGCCGCCGGAGTCGGCCCAGATTTCCGCGGCGATCGCGTCCTGTTCGGACTTCGGCGCGTCCTCGGGGCTGCCCTCGCCTCCATATAACGCCCAGGTGGAGGGAAGGATCTGGTAGGCGCCACCGGCTCCGCTGGAGGGATTGACGGCGCTGTAGTTGCCCCCCGACTCGCACATCACGATGTAGGTCGGGATCGAGTAGGGACCGCCGAGCCAGCGCCCCACCGCTTCTTCGGCGGCTTCCCTGCTGGCGGCTTCGGCGGCCTCGATGTCGCTGACCCAGCCGCTGATCTTTCCTTTCAGCGTCGCCAGGGACGCCGAGCGCGCGGCCGAGACCGAGTGCAGGTGGGCCGCGGCCGCTTCGGCGCTGCCACGGACCGCCGCAATTTCGGTGCGGGCCGCGGCGAGGCGGGCGTTATAGGCGTCGATCCGCGACTTCAGGTCGGCCACGAGGGAGAGCTGGCGCCGCACTGCGTCGCGAACCTGCTTGACCCGAGCGGCGAGCGACTCGTCGAAGCTCTGGATGCGCTGCAGGTAGTCGGTGCGGGTGGTCAGCTCGTCGAAGCTGCCCGCGGAGAGGATCACGCCGGCTGTGTTCGGAGAGCCGCTCTCATAGATGGCGACGAGCCGCTCGGCCAGCGCCCGGCGGGCGCGCTGAAGGCGTGCCCTTTCGGCCGCCAGATGGCGCCGGGTCCGTTCGACCTTCCGGGCCAGCCTGGCGGCCTTCGCCTGTCCTTCGGCGAGCAGGGCGCTGAGGCGTTCCTCGTGCTTTCGGGCGGCGGCCGCCTGCTCTTCGGCGGCGACGAGCTCTTCCTGGCTGGCGCGCAGGCCGGCGGCCAGGTCGGCGGCTTCCTGGCGCGCCGAGCTGACCTTCTCGCGCAGCGAACCGACCTTGTCGGCGGCGGGCAGCAACGCCGGCGCGAGCAGCATCGACAGGCAGAGGGCCGCGGCAAGCACACCGAGCAGCCATCCGCGTTGAGCGCCTGTCGGAAGAGCCCGCCGCACGAGAGCCGGCGAGACTAGCGCACTCTGTTAGCGAACCCTCACAGAGCGTCAATAATCCGCAATGAAAGTTGCGAGCCCCTTCGCAAGCCAAGCCAGCCCTCGGGCACGTTGCAACTGGTGAGCCTAGCCCTCGGGGACGTTCCGACTGGCGAGGTAGGCGGCGATGCCGACGCCTACCGCGGCGAAGCCGACGCCGATGCGGATCTGGCGTCGGTAGGCGGTGCGCAGGTAGAAGCGAATCGCCCGCACCGTCAGCTTGCCGATTGCGCTGTACATCAGTCCTCCCCTACCCCCCGATGGCGGATTCGATGCGCCATCCGCGACTGCAGCGACCAGAGCTCGATGAACCCCGGCGAGGCGGTCTGCGAGAAGAGGCCGCCAGACTCGGCGAAGGAGGCGAGGTCGGCGTCGTAGACGGCGTTTGGCGACTCGCGCGTCACCACTCGCACCGTCCCTTTATAGAGGCGCAGGCCAATCGTGCCGGTGACCTGGGCGTTGACCGCGTCCATGTATGCGTCGAGGTCGCTGCGCAGCGGCTCCCACCAGAGGCCCGCGTAGACGAGGTAGGCCCACTTGCGGTCGAGGTCGGGCTTGAACTGGTTTTGATGGATCGTGCCGACCAGCTTCTCGAGCTCCTGATGGGCGGTGAGCAGGATCGCCGCCGCCGGAGCCTCGTAGATGTCGCGCACCTTGAGCCCGACGATGCGGTCCTCGATGTGGTCGACGATGCCGGCGCCGTGGCGGGCGCCGATCTCGGCGGCCCGTTCGAGCAGCTCAACCAGGCCGAGCCGCTCGCCGTCGATGCCGACCGGAACCCCGGCCTCGAACTCGACCTCGATGACCTCGGCCTCGTCGGGCGCCTCCTCGGGCCGCGTGACGAGCTGGAAGACGTCGTCCTCGGGAGCGTGGCCGAGGTCCTCGATCCAGCGCCCCTCCGAGGACCGTCCCCAGAGGTTGTCGTCGATCGAGTAGGGCGCCACCTCGGTCCCGCCCTTGACGGGGATACCGTGCTCGCGGGCGTAGGCGATCTCCTCCTCGCGGCCCATCTGCCATGAGCGCACCGGCGCGATCGTCTTCAGCTCCGGAGCCAGCGTCGCCACGGTGGCCTCGATCCGAACCTGGTCGTTGCCCTTGCCCGTGCAACCGTGGGCGATCGTGTCGCAGCCGGATTCGCGCGCCTGCTCTACTGCCAGCTGGGCGATCAGCGGACGGCCGAGCGCGGTGAAGAGCGGGTAGCCGCCGCCGTAGAGGGCGTTGGCCTTGATCGCCGGGACGACGAAGTCGCGCGCGAACTGCTTACGGGCGTCGACGACGTGGCACTCGAGCGCGCCAAGCCGCTTCGCCTTGTCCTCGATGATCGAGTAGTCCTCGCCCGGCTGCCCGAGGTTGACGGTGAGGCAGACGACCTCGGCGTCGTAGGAGTCCTGGATCCACTTCAGCATCACGCTGGTGTCGAGGCCGCCCGAGTAGAGCAGCAGCACGCGCCGCACCTCGCTCGGCTCGGCCTCGTAGCTGGCCGTCGGCCCTGGCTGTAGGGGTTGCTCGGGGGTCACGGGGACCGCAAGTCTTCCACTGACGGGCGAGCGGGGGCGCTAGGGCACCGCGATCCCGCCGCTGCCGTTTTCTTCTTCCGGCGGCGCGGTGGTCGTGGTGGTTGTCGTCGGAGCGGTTTCGGTGGTGGTCGTCGGCGTCGAGTTGGTCGTCGGCGCCGTCGTCTCCGTATCCGTGGAGCGGGTGGTCGTCTCGGAGTTCGTGCTCGGGCTCGTGGAGATGCTCGGCGTCGTGGAGATCGATTCCACCGAGCTGCTCGAATCGTCGCCGTTGCCGCCGGCGATGACCACGATGGCGATGAGGAGGCCGACGATCACGGCAATCAGACCGGCGATGAGAAGGCGCGTGTTGCCGTGCGGCCGGCCGCCCTCGGGGTGCTGCATGATCCGGGTTGGGTCCTCGTGCATCGGCTCAGTCCTCCTGACCCAGGATCGCGTCGAGCATCGGCCCGGGGTCCTCGATTGCAAATTTGCTCTGCAGGGTGGCGGCGATCTCGGCGCGACTGTTGCCGGCGACGGCCATCTGAGCGGCCAGCAGGCGGGCGCCCTCGACCTGGCGGCCCCCCTGCGCGTCGGCGCGAGGCTGCCCCACCACCTCCCTCAGGTAGGACGCCGGCTGCCCTGGAGGGGGCGAGCCCTCCGCCGCCTCGTCGAAGTGCCGCTTGGTCTCCCCCAGCAGCCGCAGCAGCTCATCCGACTGGCGCCACACGGCCTCGGTGCGGCCGATCAGCTCATCGGTAAGCCGGGCGCTCTCCTCGGCGCGCCCGGCGGCGGCTCTATTCGCCTCCGCGCGCGACTCGTCGAGCTGGCGCCTGGCCTCCGCGCGAGCGTCCTCGACGATCGCCGCAGCCGTCCGTTCGGCCGCCTCGATGATCTCGCGCACCTGCGCGCTCGCCTCCGCGGCCAGGCCGTGCGTGGGCGCGCCGCCCCCCGGCCCCCCGTGGGATGAGGAGGAGCGCCCCGCCCCGGGGGCTGCGCGAGGACCTTCCTCGTGCGGAGGTGTGGGCTGCTCTGTCATGGCATCAATTTGGGAATCGCCCAAGGGGGACGGCTTCGCTCAGTCCCAGGACGGTTGAGGGTCGCCGCTCGTGGACTCTGGCCGATTTTACGCGGCCGCCAGCAGGCGGCTGCAGCTCTGACCGAACGCTTGCAGGGCCTTTTCGACCTCGGCGTCGCCGATCACCAGCGGCGGCAGGAGGCGGATCGTGTTCGGCTCCGGCGCGTTGACGACCAGCCCGCCACCGAGCAGCTCGTCGCGGAGCGCCGCCGCATCGAGGCCATCCTCCAGCCCGACGCCGAGCATCAGGCCCCGGCCGCGCACCTCCTTGACGCCCTCGATTCCTTCCAGCTCCCCGGCCAGCTTCGCGCCCAGCTCGCGCACGCGGCGCAGCAGGGCCGGATCGTCGACGATCTCCAGCACGGCCAGGGCGGCCGCGCAGGCGACGGGGCCGCCGGCAAAGGTCGAGCCGTGATCGCCCGCCTCCAGCACCCCGGCGGCCTCGGGACCGGTCACGCAGGCGCCGATCGGCATCCCGCCCCCCAGCGCCTTCGCGGTCGTGAGCACGTCCGGGCGCACGGGCGTCTGTTCGTAGGCCCACAGCGATCCGGTCCTGCCGATACCGGTCTGGATCTCGTCGAAGATCAGCAGAGCGCCGGCCTCGTCGCAGGCCCGCCGGGCGGCGAGCAGGACCTCGTCGGCGACCGGGTAGACGCCGCTCTCACCCTGGATCGGCTCGATCAGGACCGCCGCGGTGCTCTTCCCGACAGCGCCGCGCAGGGCCTCGGCGTCGTTTAAGGGCACGGAGACGAACCCGGAGAGCATCGGGCCGAGATCGGCGTTCTGGGCCAGCGCCGGGGTTGCGGCCAGCGCCCCGTAGGTGCGGCCATGGAAGTCGCGCTCGAAGCTGACGATCTCGGGCGCCTCGATGCCGCGCCGGTGGGCGTGCTTGCGGGCGACCTTGATCGCGCACTCGTTGGCCTCGGTCCCCGAGTTGGAGAAGAAGACGCGGCCGCCGAGGCTGGAGTCGGCAAGGCGCTGCGCCAGGCGCACCATTGGCTCGGTGTAGAAGAGGTTCGAGGTGTGCATCAGCCTGCCGGCCTGCTCGCGCACCGCCTCGACCACCGCGGGGTTGCAGTGGCCGACGGTGCAGACCGAGATGCCGGCCAGGAAATCGAGGTACTCACCGCCCTCGGAGTCCCACAGCCGCGTCCCCTCGCCGCGCACGAAGTCGACCGGCGCCCGGGCATAGGTGCGCATCAGGTAGCGCTCCTCCAGCGCCCGCAGCTCGTCCAGATTCACGGAGTCACCATCGTGCCGATGCCGGCATCGGTGAAGAGCTCCAGCAGCAGGCTGTGCGGCTTGCGCCCATCGATGATGTGCGCTGACTGGGCGCCGCCCTGGATCGCGTCGACGCAGGTCTGCAGCTTGGGCCGCATGCCGCCGTCGATCTCTCCCAGCTTGCGTTCCACCTCGAGCACGGCCGCGTGCGTGATCAGCGATCCGCGGTCCTCTGGGTCCTCGAGCCATCCCTCGACGTCGGTGAGGAAGATCGCCTTGTGAGCCCGCAGGGCAGCGGCGACCTTGCCGGCCGCCTCGTCGGCGTTGACGTTGTAGGGCCGGCCGTCGGCATCGGCCGCCGAAGAGGCGATCACCGGGATGTAGTCCTCGGCGATGTGGTTGAGCACGTCGACGTCGACACGCTCGACCGTGCCCACGAACCCGACCTCCTCGGCGTTCGGCACCGGCGCCACCTCGAACAGCGAGCCGTCCTGACCCGACAGGCCGACCGCCGGCTGGCCGTGCTTGTTCAGCCGCTGCACGATGTCGGAGTTGAGCTTGCCGAGCAGGACCATCCTCGCCACCTCGACGGTCTCAGCGTCGGAGACGCGCAGCCCCTCGTGAAAGCGAACCTCGAGACCGAGCCGCTCCATGTATTCGGTGATCTCGGGACCGCCGCCGTGGACGATCACCGGGTTCAGGCCGACGTACTTGAGCAGCACGATGTCGGTGGCGAAGTCCTCGCGCAGGCCCTCCTCGCGCATCGCGGCGCCGCCGTACTTGATCACCACCGTGCGGCCGTGGAAGTCCTTTATGTAGGGAAGCGCCTCGAGGAGGGTGTCGACGTTGGTGCTCATTGCTTGGCTCACAGTCTCAGGTCGTGTACTCGGCATTGATCCGCACGTACTCATAGCCCAGGTCCGAGAACCAGACGTGCGTGCTGTGCTCTCCGCGGCCAAGCCTGATCCCGATCTCGGCCTCTTTGACGTCGGCGGCGAGCTCGGCGGCGTCGATCGAGTCGGAGCCGATCTCCTCCAGGTCCTCGCCGGCCAGGGCCATCCCGGCGGCCTGGGCGATCCGGCCCCAGTTGGGATCGCGCCCGAAGAGCGCCGTTTTGACCAGCGGGGAGTTGGCGATCGCCCGCGCCACCCGCTCGGCCTCGGTCGCCGAGGCGGCGCCGTCGACCTTGACCTTGGCCACCCGCGCGGTCCCCTCGCCGTCGGCGACGATCTCGATCGCCAGCTGCAGCAGCACGGCCTCGAGGAGGCCCTCCGGCAGCGGGGCGCCGGCCGTCCCGGTGGCCTGCAGCAGCACGGTGTCGTTGGTGCTCATCTGGCCGTCGACCGTGATCCGCTCGAAGGAGCCCGCCACGGCGGTGCGGAGCGCCGCGTCGGGGTCGGCCACCACGGCGTCGGTCTGGACGAAGCAGAGCAGGGTGGCGAAATCGGGCTGGATCATCCCCGCGCCCTTGGCCTGCGCGGAGAGGGTCACCCCGCCGGCCCGCAGGGTGCAGCGCTTCGGCCAGCGGTCGGTGGTCATGATCGCCTCTGAGAAGGCCTTGCCACCGCCCTCCGAAAGGTTGGCCGCCGCCTCTCCGATCCCGCCCAGGACGGCGTCGATCGGCAGCGGCACCCCGATCACGCCCGTCTCGGCCGGGGCGACGACCTCAGGCCGCAGCCCCAGCTCGCCACCGGCCTGTTTGCACATCGCCAGCGCGTCCAGGTAGCCGGCCTCGCCGGTCTCGGCGTTGGCATTGCCGGAGTTGACGACCGCGGCCCGCACACCGCTCCGCTCGACCCGATCGCGGCAGACCCGGATCGGCGCCGCCGCGGAGGCGTTGCGAGTCAGCAGCAGCGCTGAGCTGACCTCCTCCTCGTCGCAGACGAGCAGTGCGACGTCCGTCTTGCCACCGCCCTTGAGCCCGCAGTGGGCCCCGCCGGCCCGGAAGCCGGGCGCCAGCACCGCGGCGTCGAGCTCCTCGACACCGGCGGGTGGGATGGCCCAGCGCGAGCGGAAGAAGCCCTCGGCAGCTGGCGCGTCGGCAGAGTTGCCCTGCTCGCTCATCTCAGTCCCATCTCTTCGTCGAGGCCGAGCATCAAATTGAGGTTCTGTACCGCCTGCCCGGAGGCGCCCTTCCAGAGGTTGTCGAGCGCCGAGAAGGCGAGCACGCGGCCGCGCTCCTCGACCGTCACGTAGACGTGGCATTCGTTGGTGTCGCGGACGTCGCGGAGGCCCGGCGGGCCATCGACGACCCGCACAAATGGCTCGCCGGCGTAGCGCTCCCGGTAGAGCGCCTGCACGGCGTCCTTGGACGTTGCCTCTCCCAACTGCACGTAGCAGGAGGTGAGCTCGCCCTGGTCGAGCGGCAGCAGGTGCGGCACGAAGGTGACCGGCGCGGCGCTGCCGAGCGCCGCCAGCTCCTGTTCGATCTCGGGCCGGTGGCGGTGCCCCTCGGTCTTGTAGGCGAAGGCGTTCTCGTCCATGGTCACGTAGTGCATCGCGTCCCCCCCGCCGCGCCCCGCGCCGGAGACCCCCTGCTTGGCGTCGATGACGACGTCGGCGATCAGGCCCCGTTCGGCGAGCGGCGCCAGGGCCAGCACGCTCGCGGTCGGGTAGCAGCCCGGCGTCGCGCTCAGCTCGGCCTTGCGCAGCTGCTCGCGATACATCTCGGTCAGCCCGTAGACCGCGCCCTCCAACAGTTCGGGGGCGCCATGCTCGCCGTACCAGCGCTCGTAGGTGGGTAGGTCGCGGAGCCGGAAATCGGCGGAGAGATCGACGACGACCGCGCCGAGGCCGCGCAGGGCGGCGACGGTTGGCGCCGAGGCGCCGTGCGGATAGGCGACTATCGCGGCGTCGACCTCCTCGAGGCGGTCGAGGTCGAGCTCGGTCAGCTCCAGTGGGACGCGGTAGCGGGGGTAGAGCTTTTCCAGCTTCGTCCCGGCATCGCTGCGCGATGTGACGGCCACCAGCTCCAGCTTCGGGTGCCGCCAGACGATCTGCGCCGCGAGGGCGCCGGTGAACCCGGAGGCGCCGGCCACCAGCACCCGCGCCGCGGGCTTGCCATCGAGCGGCTGTGCGTTGCGGTCAGGCACGGAGCGTCCCCCCCAGCTTCGTCAACTCGGCTTCGATCGAGGCCCTCTGCACGGCGACCTCCTCGTCGGTCAGGGTGCGGTCGGCGGCCTGAAACTCCAGCCGTAGGGCCAGGCTCTTGCGCCCCTCCCCCAGCTGCTCGCCTTCGTAGAGGTCGAAGACCGTCGCCGAGCGCAGCAACTCGCCGCCGCCATTCGCGATCGCTTCGCGCACAGCCGCCGCGGCCACCTCGGCCGGCACGACCACGGCGAGGTCCTGGTAGACGGCCGGGAAGGTGGTCAGGTCTTCGAAGGTCTCCTCTCCCGCCGTCGCCGCAGCTACCAGCGCGGCGGCCTCGACTTCGAAGGCGACCGCGGGGGGCAGGTCCCAGGCCCGGCACACCAACGGGTGCAGCTCGCCGATCCAACCGGCCGCCACGCCGCCCGTCCGCACCTCCGCGGCGCGGCCGGGGTGCAGGAACGGCTGCGGCGCCGGCTCGAACGAGAGCCCGGCGCCAAGCTGCCCGCCGAGTGCTTCCAGCACGCCCTTGAGAGCGAAGAAGTCGGCGCCCCCCTCGTCCCCACGCCAGGACTTCTCAGACAGCGAGCCGATCGCGAGGCAGGCAAACCGGTGCGGCTCGCGCGCGGGCGCGGGCCGCTCACCGGGAAAGCGCCCGGCCAGCAGCTCGGCGTCCCCGATCGGCCCGCCACCGGAGGCGGCGTCCGCAAGCGCCCCGCCGGGGCCTGTGGCCTGAGCCTCGCCTTCCAGGTAGACGCGGCCGGACTCGAAGAGGGTGAGCCGGTCGGCGCCCCTGGCGAGGTTGGCCTGGGCGACGTCGAGCAGCGAGCCGAGCACGGTCGTCCGCATCACCGACTGCTCCTCGGAAAGTGGATTGGCGATTGCGACGGGGCGCGCCCGCGAATCGCCAGCCGGGATGCGGAGCCGCGCGACCTCACCCCTGTCGGTGAAGCTCCAGCCGACCGCCTCGTCGAAGCCGAGATCGCGCAGCGTGTCCTCGGCGCGGCGCCGCAGCCGCTGCGCCCGGGTCAGCCCCCCGACCCGCCGGCCGCCCTCGGGCAGGGTGCTCGGCAGGTGCTCGTCGAGCCCGTGCACCCGCGCGACCTCCTCGATCAGGTCGACCTCGCGGCTGACGTCGTAATGGCGGTCGGGCGGAACCTCGACCTCCAGCCCGGCGTCGGACTCCTCGACCCCGAAGCCGAGGCGCTCCAGATAGGCGGCCTGGTCGGTGCGCTCGATTGCCATCCCCAGCAGGCCCTCGACCCGCTCCTCGCGCAGGGTGAGCCGCCGCGGCTCCGGAATCTCCGCCGCGACGTCGATCGTCCCCGGCACCAACCTGGCGCCGCAGAGCTCGACCATCAGGCGCGAAGCAAGCCGCTGGGCCCGCATGCAGAGCTCCGGATGCAGCTGTTTCTCGAAGCGCGCCGAGGCCTCCGAGCGCAGGCCCAGCATCCGCGAGGTGCGCAGGATGTTGGTCCCGTTCCAGTTCGCCACCTCGAGCAGGACCTTCGTCGTGTCCGCGGACACCTCCGAGGTCTGGCCGCCCATGATTCCGGCGATTCCCGAGGGGCCGTTGCGATCGCAGACGAGAACCGTCTCGGCGTCGAGGCTGCGCTCGACGCCGTCCAAGGTCGTCATCCGCTCGCCCTCGGCGGCGGCGCGAATCGTCAGCGCCCCGTCCGGGACCTTGTCGAGGTCGAAAGCGTGCAGGGGCTGCGCGGTCAGCAGCATCGCGTAGTTGGTGATGTCGACGACGTTGTTGATCGGCCGCTGCCCGGCGGCGGTGAGGCGGGCCTGCAGCCAGGCCGGCGAAGGCCCGATCGCCACGTCGGTGAAGACGCGGGCCGTGAACCGCGGGCAGAGCTCGGGCGCCTCGACACTCACCGAGGCGTAGTCCTCGACCCTGCCCTCGCCCTCGGCGGGCGCATCCTCCGTCCATGGGGCGGCGCCAAGCGGCGCGGCTGTGATCGCGTGCACCTCGCGGGCGACGCCGTAGACGCCGAAGCAGTCGACCCGGTTCGGCGTCACCTCGAGCTCCAGCACCGACTCGGCGAGGGGAAGCACCTCAGCCAGGGACTGACCGGGGGCCGCGTCGCCGTCCAGAACCATGATTCCGTCGGCGCCCTCGCCGACCTCGAGCTCGGAGGCGGAGAGGATCATGCCTTCCGACTCGACCCCGCGCAGCTTCGCCTTGCCCAGCTTCTGGCCGCCCGGCATCGTTGCCCCGGGCAGGGCTACGGGGACGAGCTGGTCGGCCGCGACGTTGGGGGCGCCGCAGACGATCGTGCGCTCTCCACCACCCGCGTCGACGGTGCAGACGCGCAGCCGGTCGGCGTTTGGGTGTGGCTCGGCGCTGAGCACCCTGCCGACGACGAAGCCCTCGGCCGAAGGCGGGCCGACCGTCCCGACGCGCTCGACCTCGGTGCCGGTCATAGCCAGCCGCTCGGCGAGCTGCGCCGGCCCGATGCCGGGATCGCAGTGCTCGCACAGCCATGAGTAGGGGACCCTCACCGGAATTGCTCCAGCATTCGCACGTCGTTGTCGAAGAAGCGCCGCAGGTCGGGGACGCCGTGGCGCAGCATCGCGATCCGCTCCACTCCCATGCCGAAGGCGAAGCCCTGCACCTTCTCGGGGTCGTAACCGGAATCGGCGACGAAGCCGAGCACGTTCGGATCGACCATGCCGGCGCCGCCGATCTCGATCCAGCCGATGCCCTTGCAGAGGTTGCAGCGCTCGCCGCCGGCGAGCGACCCCGTGCCGTCGCACTGGAAGCAGGAGACGTCGAACTCGACGCTCGGCTCGGTGAAGGGAAAGAAGTGGGGCCGCATCCGCGCCTCGCGCTCCTCGCCGAAGATCGCCTTCAGCATCTCGGCCAGGGTGCCCTGCAGGTCGGCCAGGGTGACCCCCTCGGCAATCGCCAGCCCCTCGACCTGGTGGAACATCGGCGTGTGGGTGGCGTCGGAATCGCGCCGGTAGACCTTGCCGGGCATGATCGCGAAGATCGGCGGCGGCTGAGACTCCATTCCCCGGGTCTGCACCGGCGAGGTGTGGGTGCGCAGCAGCACGTCGGGGTGCGACTGCACGTAGAAGGTGTCCTGGAGCATCCGCGCCGGGTGGCCGGGTGGGTGGTTGAGCGCCGTGAAGTTGTAGTAGTCGTGCTCGACCTCGGGCCCGTCGAGGACGCGGTAGCCGAGGCCGACCATCACGTCCTCGATCTGGCGCATCGTGCGGGTGATCAGATGGGTGTGGCCGACCGGCCTGTGGGGAGCGCCGGGAAGGGTGACGTCGATGCGATCGCCGCCCAGCTTCTGCTCGAGCTCGCTGGCGTCGAGCGCGTCCCCCCGCGCGGCGAGCAGCTCCTCGAGCGCCTGGCGCGCCTGGTTCGCCGCCGCGCCGACCTTGCCGCGTTCCTCAGCCGGCAACTCGGCGATGCCGCGCAGGATCGTCGTCAGCTCCGCTTTGCGTCCCAGATAACGAACCCGCAGCTCCTCCAGCTCGGCGGTGCCGGCGGCGGCCTCGATCGCGGCCCCGGCCTCCTGCCTGATCTCTTCGATCCGCTCAAGCATCGGGCTGGTCCTCAGGCATCCTGAGCGACGATATCCGCTCTAGCATCATTGCTCCCGCTCACTCGCTTGCGATGAATCATTGATGGACGCCGCGCTCGCTACGCGCTCGCAGACGATCGCCGCCACGGCGGCGACGTTGAGTGACTCGGCGACGCCCGGCCGCAAGGGGATCGTCAGCTCGGAGTCGCACTCCAGCAGCGTCTCCGCCGGCAGGCCGCCGCGCTCGGCGCCGAGGCAGATCGTGGCCGCCGCGGCCAGCTCCCCCGCCCCCTCCTCGCCCTCCGGCCCGGCCAGGGCCTTGCCGCCGTGGGCGACCAGCGCCACCCGGGGCCTGGGGGTCGCGTCGATCCCCGCCCGCAGGAGCGGCTGGGCGAAGATCGCGCCCATGCTCGCCCGTACCGCCTTGGGTGAGAACGGGTCGGCGCAGTCGGGACCGAGCACCACGGCACCGCCGGCAAGCGCGTGCGCGGTGCGGACGATGGCGCCCACGTTGCCCGGGTCGCCGACGCCGTGCAGGTAGACGCAGAAAGAGCCGGCGGACCGCGCCCATTGCTGTGGCCATACCGCGATCGTGCGGGTGCCGGAGCCGAGCGAGGAGACCTCGTCGAGCAGCCCCTGCTCGATCTCCTCGCAGCTTGGCTCGGCCTTACCGGCGGGCGCCAGCTCGGCGCCGGCCGCAACGAGGACGAAGCGCGGCTCGACGCCCGCCGCAAGGCCGGCCTCGAGCAGGTCCTCACCCTCGGTGAGGAAAGCTTGCGCCTCGTCGCGGTGCTTGCGCTCGCGCAGCTTGCGAACCAGCTTCAGCTTCTCGTTTTGGGGGCTGGTGATCATCGGGTGTCAGTTTCTTTTCTGGTTGTCGGACTCCTGGGAACAAAAAAAGCGGGCCGCATGCGGCCCGCCCGGGAAAGTGAGTGATGGCTGCGGCTAGGCGGCCGCACCCTCCCGGGCTAGCTCCACGAATCGGCGAAACGCATCGCGGTCGCTGACCGCGATGTCGGCGAGCATCTTGCGATTGACCTCGACCCCGGCCTCGTTGAGGCCGTGGATCAGCTCCGAATAGCTCATGCCCTCGAGCCGGGCGGCCGCGTTGATGCGGGTGATCCAGAGGCGGCGGAACTCGCGCTTGCGATTGCGCCGGTCCCTGTACGCGTACATCCCCGACCGCTGCACCTGCTCTTTGGCGAAGCGGTAGGAGGAATGCTTGCGGCCGAAGTAGCCCTTCGCTTCCTTCAGCACCTTGCGGCGCTTCTTGCGCGCGTGAACGGAGCGCTTGACGCGGCTCACTTGCCGCCTCCGAGGAGCGTCCGGACGGTTTTGGCGTCAGCGGGCGCGATCTCGACCGGCCGCGCCATCCGCCGCTTCCGCTTTGGCGACTTTTTCTCGAGGATGTGGCTCGAGTAGGCACGCCGCCCGCGCAGCTTGCCGGTCCCGGTCTTGCGGAACCGCTTCTTGGCGCCCGAATGAGTTTTCATCTTCGGCATAAGGGACCGCTATTGAAGCAGACGGCGCTGGTCGTCGGATTTCCGTCAGGTCGCCTGCGTGAGCGCTGTCAGATTCCTGTCATACGCTGGCGCCGATGCAGATCGTCTACGTGGTGGGCACGCGCCCCAACTTCGTCAAGACGGCGCCGGTGATCTCGGCGCTGCGCTCGCGGCTGCCCGAGGGCCGCCACACGATCGTCCACACGGGCCAGCACTACGACCGGCTGATGTCGGAGGTCTTCCTCGAGGAGCTCGGCGTCCCGGCGCCCGATCACATGCTCGAAGTGGGCTCTGGGTCCCATGCCCAGCAGACCGCGCGGGTGATGGAGCGGCTGGAGCCGGTGCTGATCGACGCGGCGCCCGACCTGGTCGTGGTCCCGGGTGACGTGAACTCGACGCTGGCGGCGGCGCTGACCGCCGCGAAGATGGAGATCCCGCTGGCCCACATCGAGTCGGGCCTGCGCAGCTTCGACCGCACGATGCCGGAGGAGATCAACCGCGTCGTGGCCGACCAGGTCTCCGACCTCCTCTTCCTCCACTCCGAGGAGGCGGTCGAGAACCTGCGCGCCGAGGGGGTGCCGGAGGAGCGCATGCACTTCGTCGGCAACACGATGATCGACACCCTCGTCGCCCTCGAAGACCGCTTCCGCTCCGCCAACGCCGCCGCCGGGCTCGGCGTCGAGCCGGGCACGTTCGTCCTCGTGACCCTGCACCGCCCGGCGCTGGTCGACGGGCCGCTGCTGGGTGAGGCAATGGAGCAGCTGGCCGGCCTTGCCGCCGAGATGCCGGTCGTCTTCCCGGTCCACCCGCGGACGCGCAAGATGATGGAAGAGGCCGCGCCGGGGCACCCCGACCTGCGCCTCTGCGAGCCGCTCGGATACCTCGATTTCCTCTCCCTGATCGCGGATTCCCGCGCCGTGCTCACCGACTCCGGAGGCATCCAGGAGGAGACGACCTACCTCGGCATCCCCTGCTTCACCCTGCGCGCCAACACAGAGCGCCCGGTCACGGTGCGGGCGGGAACTAACACCCTGCTCGGCCTCGACCCGGGTGCCATCGCCGGCATTCCCGCCGCCCTCGCCGGGCGCAGCACCGAACGCAGCGAGCCGCCGCCGCTCTGGGACGGCCGTGCCGCCGAGCGAATCGCCGACGTCGTGGCGGGCCTGACCGCGAGCTAGCCGGTAGCGGCGGCCGGAGCGTCCTCGCCCGGCTCGCCCTCTGAGGCATCCGGCCCGGTCTCAGCCGCCGGCTGCTCCTTGGCCGCTTCTTTCCCGGGGCCGACCAGCATGCTCATGTTGCGCCCCTCCTGGAGGGGTTGGGACTCGACTATGGCCAGTTCTCCGAGGTCCTCGACGAGGCGCTGCAGCAGTGCCCTGCCGCGCTCGGGATGCGCCTGCTCGCGGCCCCGGAACATGATCGTGATTTTGACCTTGTCCTGATGGCGGAGGAAGCGCTCGACGTGGCCCTTCTTGGTCTCGTAGTCGTGGTCGGCGATCTTCGGGCGCAGCTTGATCTCGCGCACGTTGACCTGCTGCTGGTGCTTGCGGGCCGCCTTCTGCTTCTGCTCCTGCTCGTACTTGTACTTCGAGTAGTCGAGCAGGCGGGTGACCGGCGGCTTCGAGTTCGGCGCCACCTCGACCAGGTCGAGGTCGGCGTCCTGGGCGCGTTTGAGCGCCTCGCTGGTATCGACGATGCCCAGCTGCTCCCCGTCAGCGCCGATCAGGCGCACCTGAGGGACACGGATCCGCTCGTTGATCCGTGTCGTGTCGCGCTCTGGAGGGCGCCGGTCGAACCTACGCGGAACCGGCACTATCGAAGAGAGAGGTGGAGCTTCAAGTCGGGGAGAGGTAGGGAGGCGGGCACGCGTTGCTCAGCGGCGCGGAATGTTTGGCATGCCTGCAATCAAGTGGTACGGAGTATAGAGACAGAGCGGGGATTGGCAACCGGGCGCTTGCCGGTCAGTCTTCCTTGGCGCCGGCAGCGCCGCTCTCTCGGCCCGCGCCGTCGCTCTCCGCCCCCACCCGGGCGGCGAACTCCGCCCGCGGCATCGCGCCCAGCTCGCCCTCGCTGTGTGAGCGAACCGAGACGGCGCCGGCCTCGAGCTCTCGGTCGCCGATCACGAGCATGTAGGGATAGCGGCCGAGCTCGGCGTCGCGGATCTTCTTGCCGACCGACTCCGAGCGCTCGTCGACGGCGACCCGCACGCCCGCTTCGCGCAGGGCGCTCGCGACCTCGCCGGCGTAGTCGTTGTGGCGATCGGCGACCGGCAGCACGACCGCCTGCACCGGCGCCAGCCAGACCGGGAACCGGCCCGCGTAGTGCTCGATCAGGATCCCGGCGAAGCGCTCCATCGAGCCGAGCAGGGCGCGGTGGATCATCACCGGGCGCTGCTGGACGTCCTCGGCGTCGGTATAGGAGAGGTCGAAGCGCTCGGGCATGAAGAAGTCGACCTGGCAGGTGCCGCACTGCCAGGAACGGCCGAGCGCGTCGGTGACGTGGAAGTCGATCTTCGGGCCGTAGAAGGCGCCGTCGCCGGGATTGACCGTGTACTCGCGGCCCTGGCCATCCAGCGCCTGGCGCAGGGCCTCTTCGGCCTGCCGCCACTGCTCCTCGCTGCCGATCGACTTCTCCGGGCGGGTCGAGAGCTCGACCCGCACGTCCTCGAACCCGAAGCGCTCATACAGCTCGTCGATCGCAGCGCAGATGTCGGCCACCTCGTCGACGATCTGCTCCGGGGTGCAGTAGACGTGGGCGTCGTCCTGGGTGAAGGCGCGCACCCGCAGCAGGCCGTGCAGGACGCCCTCGCGCTCGGCGCGCGAGACCTGGCCGAACTCCGCCAGTCGCAGCGGCAGCTCACGGTAGGAATGGCGATCGGAGCCGAAGACGAGGCAGGCGCCGGGGCAGTTCATCGGACGCAAGGCGTACTCGCGCTCGCCGGACTCGGTGAAGTACATGTTCTCGCGGTAGTTGTCCCAGTGCCCGGAGCGGTGCCAGAGGTCGACGTCCATGACCTGGGGCGTCTTGATCTCCCGGTAGCCGCGGCGGCGCAGCTGCGCCTGCACCTCAGCCTCGATCAGCCGCAGCAGCGTGGTGCCGTTGGGCAACCAGAACGGCATCCCCGGCGCCTCCTCGCGGAGCATGAAAAGGCCGAGCTGGGGGCCGAGGCGGCGGTGGTCGCGGGCCTTGGCCTGCTCGATCCGCTCCAGATGCGCCTCGAGGTCCTTCTTGGAGAAGAAGGCGGTGCCATAGATGCGGGTCAGCATCTGGCGGCTCTCGTCGCCGCGCCAGTAGGCGCCGGCCACCGAGCTCAGCTTGATCGCCTTGATCCGCGCCGTGGAGGGGCCGTGGGGACCGCGGCAGAGGTCCTCGAAGGGGCCGTTGCGATACAGCGAGACCGTCTCCACCCCCTGGTCGCGAACCAGGTCCTCGATCAACTCCACCTTGTAGTCCTGGCCCTGGCCGCGGAAGATCTCGATCGCCTCCTGGGGCGGGACGTCGCGGCGCTCGAAGCCCTCGTCGGCGTCGATGTGGGCGCGCATCGCCGCCTCGATCCGCCCCAGGTCCTCCTCGCCGAGCTTGACGTCGGGCGGGAACTCGAAGTCGTAGTAGAAGCCCTGCTCGATCGGCGGCCCGATCGTCACCTTGGTCCCGGGATAGAGCTCCATCACCGCCTCAGCCATCACGTGGGCGGCGTCGTGGCGGATCAACTCCAGCGCTTCGGGGTCGCGGTCGGTGAGGATGGCTATCTCGGCGCCGTCGGGAAGGGGCGCCGAGAGGTCGCGCAACTCGCCGCCGACGCGGATCGCCAGGGCCGCCTTGGCTAGACCCGGGCCGATCGCCGCGGCGGCGTCGGCGCCAGTGGCGCCGTCGGGCAGTTCCAGGGCCTTTCCGTCGGGCAGGGTGACGGTGATTTTGCTCGTCGCCTCGATGCGGCCATGCTACTTGCGGGCGCGCCGGCGGATGCGCGAGTGGGAGGCCGGGCGGTGCCTGGCCAACGACCAGCGAGCGGTTGCGGCGGAGACGAGTTTGCTCCAGTGTCCGTTATGCGGACACTGGAGCAAACTCGCTAAGAACCCTGGCCTTGCCGTGCTTGCCTGACGGCGATCAACGGACAGCCGCTCCTCCCGCTGATGGGCTTGGTCACTTCCCAGAGGACGTAGGGCGGCGCGCTGCGACGAATGCGCAGGTTCGAGAAGGGCGTGTCGGTCCCGTTGCCTTCCGTGATTACGAAGCGCACTCCGGCGGGCGGCCTTTCGATGTTCGCCACCCCCCCGAACGAGTCGGGCTTCTGCCCGGCGGGGACCCCGGGCCCGCTGCCGGCCCCGTGGCCAGCTTCGATGCAGACGCGACCCCCGCGCAGCTCCCAGGCGATGTATGGGGTGCCGTGGTCCTCGGCCAGCAGCTCGGGATCGGCGAGGACCAGGGTCGGGGCGGCGCCGATCAGCGGGCGCATCTCGGTGAGCGCCGGGGAGTAGCCGCGCGGGCCGACCGGCGCGTTGGCGAAGGCGAGCAGCGAGCAGCCGGCGGCGGCGAGGAAGAAGAGCATCCCGACCGGGCGGCGCAGCAGCGGCAGGACGATGGTGAGGACGGCCAGCGGCGCGGCCACCTCGATTGCCTTGGCGGCTGTGTAGGGGGTGCCTCCGAGGCGCGTCGCGGCATACACCGCCCCGGCGGCAAGAAGCCCGGCGAGGACCGCCGACTCGCGGCGCCGCCAGCAGAGGAAGGCCCCGTAGAGGAGCAGGATCGAGGCGAAGGCGGCTCCCAGGAAGTAGCCGAACGCCGGCACCGCGCCGTCGCCCGGCGAGAGCCGGAAATCTCCCGAGGGCCAGATCCCAAGAGCCTCGAAAGGCGAGACCTGGCCGAAGAGGTTGCCGAGACCGGGCCCATTGGGGTCGAATGTCTCGAAGCTGTGGAAGTCGACCATGCGGCCGACCTCGGGAGCGATGAGGACGGCAAAGACCAGACCGGCCAGGAGCCCAGGCCGCCATGTGGCCGGCCGGGCTCCCCGCGCCCACTCGATGGCGATCCAGATCACCGTCGCGCCGAGCAGCCAGACGAGGCCCGGAAAGCTGTAGGTGTAAACGCTGCCGACCGCGATCAGGGCAGCTGGGACGAAGCGAAGCCGAACGTCGCGCCAGGAGGGATTCCCGGATGCCTCCCGGAGCGAGAGCACGAAGGCGAGGACGAAAAGCGCCTGCATCGTCTCCTTGAAAGCGCCCTGGGCGAAGTAGGAGGCGACCATGTAGGGGACGCCGACGAGCAGGGCGCCGCACACGCGCAGCGGCAGGGGCTGCTCGCGGAAGGCCGCGAGCGCGGTCAGCGGCGCGAGGACGGCGACCGCGACTGTCAGTCCGCTGAAGCCCTGCACGAGCCCGATGCCAAGGCCGCCGTGCAGGGCGGCGACGATCGCGTGAGGCCCCATCGGGTAGCCCTGGTGCGAGAGCTGCGAACCGACCCCCTCGGCGAGCCGATCGGCGGCCAGCAGGTGCTGGGACATGTCGGGGTTGAAGCTCGTTCCGAGGATTCCGAAGTGCCCTTCGACCAGGAAGGGAAGCGAGGCGGCGAGCAGCGCGGGAAGCCCGACGAGCAGGCCGTCGCGCAGCGGCCGGCCTCCATCCGGTGAGCGCCAGACGCGGTTACGGCGCCAGAGGAAGAGCACGGCGGCCGTGGTGGCGATCAGCGTTGCGAGCGCCGCGGCGACCCCCTCTCCCGGCAGCCGTACGGTGCCCCAGCAAATCGCGCACAGCAGCGCCAGGCCGACCGCCGGCGAGAGCCAGGACCAGCCCCGCACCCCGCACAGCGCCACGGCGGCCTGCCCGATCGCCAGCGAAGCGAGGCAGACCGCCAGCACCGCTGCATAGGTCGAGATCACAGGGCGGCGAGCCTAGAGCACCACCACGTCGCGACCCCCCGTCAGGGGGTCGCGAGGATGGGCGCTACTGGGCTCGAACCAGTGACCTCCAGCTTGTCGAGCTGGCGCTCTCCCAACTGAGCTAAGCGCCCCGAGGACCTGAATCTACCAGCGGCCAGGCACGGCTCGGCGCCCGCCCGGCCCTCGATGCCCGTCCCTATCCGGCCGGTTTCACCCGCGGGAGCGCGATCTCTCCAGTCCCAGGCAATGTCGTCCTCACTAATGACATCGCAGGCCCCAATAATTGAGGATGACATGGCTCACCCGGTTTAAGTCCCCCCAGGTGGGGGCCGATGCGAATGGTGAAACTTTCGGACAAACGTTGTGTTTATTGATCAAGCCGGCTCTTTTCACCGCACACATACGTCTTAGACTTGAGGACCGACGAGCCAGGGACAAGCGAACTGGTGGTACGTCCTTCGGAGCAAAGGGGGCCCTACGGGGCCCCTTATCCGTTCTGGAGAG
This sequence comes from Solirubrobacterales bacterium, assembly GCA_035707825.1. GTDB lineage: Bacteria > Actinomycetota > Thermoleophilia > Solirubrobacterales > 70-9 > VRUE01. The sequence goes on along the minus strand of DASSTR010000033.1, from coordinate 34,086 downwards.
CCTTTACCCCCGGCTTACCCCGCAGACGTTTCCGAGCCTGAGCGCCGAGCCGCCCACTCCTCGGGCAGGGTCGCGTAGATCGCCAAGTCGAGGTGGCGGCCGCCCACTGCCTGGGAGCGCCTAAAGACCGCCTCCTCGCGGAACCCGAGCCGCTCGGGAATCGCGCGGCTGCGCTGGTTCTCGACCGCGACCCGTATCTCGACCCGGTTGAGCTCGAACGTCTCGAAGGCGTAGTCCACCAGGGTCGCCACGGCGCGGGTCATCGTTCCCCTTCCCTGACGGGCCTCCGCGAGCCAGTAGCCGATTCTCGTTGACCGATTGACCCGATCGACGCCGACGAAGCCGACCACCCCGACGATTTCGCCATCGCAGACGATGGCCTGCTGGAAGCTGTCCTCGGCGCTCTCTTGCTCGTGGATGAAATCGAGCGTGTCGGCGTGGGTTTGCCCATCCGCCCAGGGCAGCCAGCGCGCGAGGTGAGCGCGATTCGCCTCGATCAGCGCGTGCAGCTCATCGGCGTCCGCCTCCTCGAGCGGGCGAAGGTGGGTGTCGCTGGTGACGGCGAGGCGCTGCACCGGAGGGATTCTCGCCCAGGGCGGCCGCTGCGGGGCGGCCCGCTCAGCAGTCCCAGCCGCCGACGCCCGTCACCGGTACGCGGTGGGTGCGCGGCTGCAGGCCCAGCCGCACGAGCCGGGTGCAGCGAAAGTCGCCCTGCTTCTCGGTTCGCCGGTGGTCGTAGATGCGGCAAAGGACGACGCGATCGCCCTGCCGCCGGCACTCCATGACGCCGGAGTCGAAGCAGCTCTTGTCATGCGCGCAGGTGCTCTCGGCAAAGGCCTCGGCTCGCTCGCGGGCCCTGGGGATGGACAGCCGCCCGGCGGCGGCAAGCGCGGGAGTGCCCACCAGGGCTGTGACCAGAAGGCCGGCAAGCGCGATGCGAGCGACTCGATTCACTTCCAAAGGTTTGGCCCCAGGCGGGGGATCGCCGCTTTGGCGATATACCGATCACCGGCTTCGAGGACGATCAGCCTGCCTTTGATGAAGTCGCGGACCCAAACGGTCCCTTCGGAGACCTTGAACAGCGTCGAGGCGTCGCAGCGATCGACGACCAGCCAGGTGGTGCCGCGAACCGTGGCCGAGCCATAGCTGCCGCTGGTCTTGTAGTTCCCCTTGCCGCTCCCCCAGAGCTTGCGTCCCCCGCCCCGCTTGGCGCGGCTGATCGTGGCACTGCCCTTGGACCCGCCCCGGCGCTCGCACATCCGTTTGCCGGCAAGCTTCAATTCCACCTTCTGGTCGTCGCCCGGAGGCTGGGTGGCGATGAAGACCCCGCCCCAGAAGTGGGCGGACTGTTTCTCGCCCGAGGAGCCTTTGGAGGCGGTCAGGTCGACGGTGCCCTTCCGGGTGTTGATCAGGCAGCCCATCGGGATCTGTTTGAAGTCCTTCAGGCGGCTGATCTCGCTTTCGCCCGGGCAGATCAGATCGACGGTGCCATCGACCAGTGCGAGGTTGAAGGTCTCACCGGCGACCGGGCCACTCGGCCCCGAAGGAGCCAGGACCGCCGCTTTCGCGACAGGGACAGCCGGAATAGAGACGGCAAAGTCGACGACAGCCGGTGTGGGATCGGCCTGACCCAGCTCGTTGACGGCGCGGACTTCAAAGGTGTGAGGGCCGTCGGAGAGAGAGTCGTATACCTGCGGCGAAAGGCAAACGGACCAGGCCGCGGAGTCGAGGCTGCATTCGAAGGTTCCAGCCTGGGTGGCCTCGAACGCGAAGCTCGCCTGGCGGGCCGCGATCGTCTCGCTGGGGGCCGACGCGATGGCGGTATCCGGCGGTTCGGCCTCGACGAAGAAGCTGGCGGCCGAGGGAGTGGGGTCGGGGTGACCGGCTTTGTTCAGCGCACGGACTTCGAAAGTGTGGGAGCCCTCGGCGAGCTCGCTATAGGTTTTCGGCGAGTCGCAGGAAGCCCAATCGGCTCGATTGCGTGAGTCGAACCGGCACTCGAAGCCACCCCGCTCCGGGGAGGTGAAGGTGAAGGTTGCGGAGTCGGTGCCGATGGCTCCGGAGGGCCCGGAGGTGATCCTGGTGTTGGTGACCGAGGCGGACGCGGCGGTCAGCAGGACCACGAGCAGGAGCAGCACAGCCGAGAACGCGATGAGGAGTTTTCGCCGCATCGAAGGCGGGTAACCATATCTTTTCGGTGGGCAAGCCACAAAGCTTTAGCTGTGCAATGACGGATTCGACGGGTGTCGTATTAGCGTCCCCGTCGAACCGGGACGCCGTCGATTGGCTTAGCCTGCCGCCCTACATGAGCCCCTCCCCCGTCCCCAAACCTTGAACTGGACCGAGGCGTTCGCGGTCTTCATCGTCTGCCACCTCGTCGGTGACTTCCTTCTGCAGACCGATTGGCAAGCTCGCTTCAAGCTGGGCGGGTTGGGCAGCGACCCGGTACGCCGCCGAGCCCTGCTGAGCCACACCCTCAGCTACACCGTCGCGTTCCTTCCCGCCCTCGTCTGGGTCGGGCTCGAAACCGACGCCGCGTGGGCGGTGCTGATCGGCTTTGCGGTCGCCATTCCCCACATGGCCCAGGACGACGGGCGGCTCCTCGACTCCTACATGGCGACCGTCAAGGGCATCTCACAGAACTCACCCGGGCTACGGGTTGCCGTCGACCAGGCCTTCCACGTGGTCTTCCTCTTCGGCACCGCCCTTCTCGCCGTCGCCGCCTGAGGCACCCTCGCTCGGTGAGGCATCGTCGCCCGGTCGGCTCTCGGGCCGGGTCGGCAGCGTCCAGACCGTGACCGCATGCGCCCGTCCCCTCACCTCGTGCTCGCCGACCAGCTCGATGTCCGGCACCTCTCGCTGCAGCGCCCGCCGCGTCGAGTCGGCGATGAAGATCTGGTGCCCGGTGCCTTTGGTCATGCCCTCGAGGCGCGCGGCCGTGTTGGTGGTATCGCCAATCGCCGTGTACTCGACCCGCCGTTCTGAGCCCACCTGACCGCTCATCACCATGCCGGTGTTGAGGCCGACCCCCATGTCGAAGCCGCGGTCCATGCCGACCTCTTCCATCCAGACGTTGAAGCGCGGCAAGCGCACTTCGAGCATCTCGCGCGCGGCGGCCACCGCGCGATCGGCGTGGTCGGGCTGCTCGAGCGGAGCGCCGAAGACGGCCATGATGCCGTCGCCCATAAAGGCGACGAGCGTGCCGCCGTGGTCCATGATCGCGTCGCTCATCTCCCCCAGGTAGCGATTCAGGACTTCGATCACGGTGTCGGGAGGCAGCTCCTCCGAAAACGTGGTGAAGCCGCGCAGGTCACTGAAGAGGATGGTGGTCTCGCGCCGCACGCCGCCGAGCCGCAGGTCTTCGTCGGTGCGAGCGAGGACTTCACCCACAACCGCCGCGGGCACGAAGCGCGCGAAGGTGTCGTGGACGTGCTGGCGCTCGAAGGCGTTGATCACGTAGTTGACGGCGAGGGCCCCGAGGGCGGACAGGGTGAGAGCCAGAAGCGGATAGACGAGCGGCAGCACGCTGCCGCGGTCAAATGCGACCTGGGCGCCGGCGGCGTAGAGGAAGCCGAGGGCCACGGCGACGAGGAGCGCGGGCAGCGCTTTCATGCGCAGCGTCGCCGCGGCCGGCGCCGCCGCCAGCAGCAGGATCAGCAGCAGGTCGACGACGGCGTTGGAGGAGGAGAGCGGGAAGCCATGCATTGCGGTCCAGGCCGCGTTGGCCTGGATTTCCGGTCCCGACATCAGCTCGTCTTTGGTTGTCGAGGTCGCGTGCAGGTCCTGTAGCGAGGGAGCGGTCGCCCCGACGATCACCGCCTTGCCCCGGAACGCGGAATCCGGCACCTTCCCGCGCAGCACCCGCGAATAGGGGTAGTTGGCGATCGTTTCCGGCGGCCCCCGGTAGTCGATCCACGCTTCGCCGTCGCCTTCCATCTCGGAGGGATCTATCTCTTCTCCGGTGGCGGCTTCCGCGGTCGCGACGCCGAGGCTGACCAGGCCATCGATTTCGTAGGCCATCTTGCGGAACTTCCCACCTGGTTCTGGGACGACGTTGCCGTTGCCGGCACGAGCCCCGATACCCCGGACCACGTTTTCGCCTCCGAAGATTCGGCTGTGCCCCCTGCTGTCGGTTTCCGTGGTCGAGAGGACCACCCCGCCCGCGCGGGCGACCGCTTCGACCAGGGCGTTGTCCTGGCGCGGAGTCGTTTCCTCTGTGAACTGGATGTCGACCGCGATCGCCTTCGCCCCGGCTTCATGGAGGCGGTCGATCACCCGCCCATGCAGCGAGCGCGGGAAGGGCCACTGCAGCCCCAGTTCGCTGAAGGTGCGGTCGTCGATGCCGACGACCGCGACGTCGTCTGGCTGCTCCTGGGCGCCCCGGATCGAGAAGCGGGCATCGACGCTCTGCAGCTCGAGACTGCGGGTGAGGTGGGTCGCGTAGGCGACTATCCCGATCGCCGCCGCCCCGACTACGACGAGCAGGATCGCCAATTCCCGCCGCCGCCGCAGCCTGCGCGGCGTCGTCACTCCGAGACCGCCGCGGGGGAGCGCTCGCCGGGCCAGCGCTCGTCGACCACGGCATGCGCCAGCTGGTGGCTGCGCCTGTGGCCGGTCACCGCGAGCAGGAACTGGTCGCGGTTGAGTGCCAGCAGGCGGGTCTCTTTGGTCGTCCGCACGGTCGCGGTCCGCGGAACGCCATGCAGAAGGGCGATCTCCCCGAACGACTCTCCCGGGCCCTCGTTGCGGCGGAAGGCGCCGTCTTCGAAGACCTCGACCTGGCCCTCCTCGATGAGGAAGAAGCGATCGCCGATCTCGCCCTGAACGATCACGTCCTCGCCAGCCGGGACCTCGACGGGAACCAGGTCGTGACTGAGGCGCTCGAGCGTGGCCAGCGGCAGCGGCTGGAAGATCGAGTTACCGCGCAGCAGCCGGTAATGCTCCTCGGCGACCGGCGCGCCGACCTCATAGGCGCGCAGCCGCGTCCACCAGATGAGGACGAAGAAGGGCAGCAGGGCGCCGAGGGCGATCAGCGCCCCGCGCACATGGAGGAGCTCGACGAGCAGGACGGCGCAGATCGAGCCGAGCGCCATCGCTGCCTGGCGGCCCGACTCGAGCGCGCCGATCACCCGCCCGAAGGTCTCATCGGAGCCCAGCCGCTGCATCAGGGTTTTCGCCGCCACCTCGACGAAGACGAAGCCTGCCCCGATGCCGAACCAGCCGCAGTAGGCCGCCGCCGCGTGCGGGGCGATTCCCGGCAGCATCGTCGCCGCGCCGACCACGACGCTGCCGCCGGCGATGGCGAGCACGAGCCTGCCCCGATCGAACAGCATCGCCAGGGCGAGAGCGCCGATCACAGCCCCTATCCCCCACGTCGCGTTGAGGAAGCCGACGCTCCCCTGATCGAGGTGGAGAAGCTCCAGGGCCATCACGACGACCAGCACGTCGGCAAAGCCCTCGAAGAGGAAGAGCAGGACCAAGGTCGCGGAGGAGAGGCGCAGCGCCGGGTGGAAAGCCAGCGCCCTGGCGCCACGGGTCACCTCCCTGAATGCGCTCGCCACCTCGTCCTTCGCGGCGACGTATTCGGGGCGGCGGTCGCTGTGCACGCCGTAGACGAGCAGGCAGGTGAGCAGCGTGGCGGCGGCCGCGACGCCGATCACGAAGGCCGGGGACGTCGGCCCGAGCAGGACGCCGGCGACGAGAGCCGCGATCAGCGAGCCCCCGTTCTCCATCATGCTGTGAGTCACGTTGCTCGCGGACAGCTGCTGCGGCGTCTCCACGAGCGTCGGCGTCAGGGCGGCGTACGCCGGGGCGTACCCGCAGACGGCCACGGCGAAGAGGGCCGGGAAAGCGAAGACCACCCACGTAGGTGCGTCGAGCGCCGCCGCCGCGGACGCTCCGCAGAGGATCGCCGTGGCGGAGAACGCACTCCAGAACATCACCGACTTGCGCGGCAGCCGATCGATCAACAGCCCGACGAGAGGCGATACGAGCGCCGCGGGCAGGTAGCGAATCAGGGCGACGATCCCGACCCCGGCGGCGCCGTGAGCCTCGAAGCCGTAGACGCCGAGCGCGATGGTGAAGCTCCAGGTCGCAAACGAGACCGCCGCCGCCGAGACTCCCAGCCGGCCCATGTCGGGATTGGCGAAGTCGACGGCCAAGGCGCGCACACTGGCCTTCAGTGCCGTCCAGGTGCGCGAGATCACCGGCCGCAAGATAACCGGTTATGACCCAGGTGAAGCGCTCTATCCTGCTCACGTGCTGACCGAGAGGGTTGCTCGCTGGCGGGGGGAGGGCGCGATGGAGGAGGTCCTCGGTCGCGATCTCTTCGTCATGCGACGCGAGGGCAGCGGCCCCCTCCTGCTCTTCCTGCATGGCTTCCCGTCCGCCTCTTATGACTGGCGCGAGGTTCTCGAGGCGCGGCCGAACGCCAGCTCGGCGGCCTTCGACTTCCTCGGCTTCGGCCTCTCCGACAAGCCGGCCGACCATACGTACACGCTTGCCTGGCAGGCCGACGCCGCAGAAGAGATCGTCCGTCGAGCCGGCTCGCCGCCGACCTTCCTCATCGCCCATGACATGGGGACCTCCGTCGCCACCGAGCTGATCGCGCGCGACCTACGCGGCAAGTGCTCCATCGACCTCACCGGGGCGCTGCTCTTCAACGGCAGCATGCTGCTACATCTCGCCAGCCCAACCCTTGGCCAGCGCATGCTGCGCAGCCGGCTCGGGGGCCTGTTCGCGCGCCTGACCACAGAGCGCTCGTTCCGGGCTCAGTTCTCACGCGTCTTCTCGGCCGACCATCCCCTCACCGATGAGGAGGCGGCCGACCAGTGGTCGCTGATCGCCCACAACGACGGCCAGCGAATCGCGCACCGAACGATCAACTACATGGCCGAGCGCGAACGCTTCACCGATCGCTGGCATGGGGCGATCCGCGATTGGCCCCGCCCGCTCACCCTCGCCTGGGGCCTGCAAGACCCCGTCGCGACGGTGAAGGTCCTCGACGGGCTGCGGGCGTTGCGGCCGGGAGTCGAGGTCATCGAGCTGCCCGGCGCCGGCCACTATCCGCAGGTCGAAAGCCCCGGCGAGATCGCCGCCGCCCTCGACCAAGCCCTGGCCGCCGCTCAACGAGAGGAAGACCCTTAAGGCTCCTATCGAGCCGACGCCGGAGGTGGCGCCCCCGGCGGCCACTGGCGAGGAGTAAAGACGCGGAACTTGGCCTTTGCGAATGGCCCCTTGAAGCCGGTGAGGCCGACAGCCCGCACCCGGAAAACATGTCGCCCGGCTCCCACACGGTAGGTCTTCGGCGAGCGGCAGGCCCTCGGTTTGCGCCTGTCGATCCGGCAGACGAAGCGGCGAACTCTGCCGTTGGCAAAGAATCGGAATCGAGCCTTGAAGATTCCGTGCGTGGTGCGGTTTATGGGACCCGGGCTGAGCGCGATCGTCGTCTTCGGCCGCTTGGGGGCCCGGCGCTGTTTCTTCCCGGTCGGCGTCGGGTCTACCGCCAGCGGTTCGTCGAGGGTGACGATCTTTCCCTTCGTCGCGGACACCGCACAGAAGTCCGCCGTCGGACAGGAGACGCCCCAGAACGCGTTGCCGTTCAAGTCGCTCGGGTAGCTCGCGTAGGGGATCAGGTTGGTAAACGACCAGGCTTGCTGTCCTCCGGTTGGATTTTTCGAGGCTAGGACGTCACCGTTGTTGTCAACAGCCACGCATTTGGAGTTGGAGGCACAAGAGGACGCGGTGATCTGGACGCTGCCGCCTCCGTCATAGGTGTCCCAGGCAACGGGGCCGCCGGTCGGATTGACGGAAACAGCGAGATTGCCTGCCTCGTTGCCGCTCACGCAAAGGGTCGGGGACGGACAGGCGACGCCGAACATCGCCCCCTGCGAGCCGGACGCCCTGCTCACGGTCCAGAGTCCGGCCAGTGGATTGGTCGAGGTGACGATCTGACCGTCAGCGGTCGACTTGTCCCCGTCTTCGCCTACCGCGACACAGAGCGAGGCCGACGTACAGGAGATGCCATGCAATTCCAGAGGCTGTGGAAGAGTCGCGATGGACCAAGCCGAGGCGTCGCCTGTCGGATCGGCAGTGGTGACGAGTTTGCCCTTGCCGGCCGCGGCCGCACAGAAATACATCGTCGGACAGGAAACCCCGTACAGGTGAGTGTTCGGCCCTCCCTGGCCGCCGAGGTCAACCGTCTGCCAGGCGGCGCTTCCACCTGTGGGATTTGTCGACGAATAGATCAGCCCTTCGAAGGTGACCGCCACACAGAGACTGGGTGAGGGACACGAGACGCCCCTGATCTGGCGCCCGTTGAAAAACCCTCCTTCAGGGACAACCGGCCCTGCTCCCACGTAGAAGGGATGCCAGTCGGCAAGGGGACCGCTCGGATCGGTCGAGGTGACGACGAGGTTGTTGCCCCCGACTGCTACGCAAAAGGACACAGTCGGGCATGAGATCGCGAATAGCGACAGTTGCCCAGGTTCGCCTTCGAGCTGACGAACCTGCCAATCCATCCCCTGCGCTGGCGTAGCGCTCGCCAGCAATGCCAACACGCAAATCCCCGGCAGCAGCCTTCTTCCCACGCCTCTCTCCTCTCGAAGAACCTTTCCCTGCTATTCCCCAAAACCGAAACAATCCCTCGGGCTGCGGCCGCGGGATCTTTGGCCGTGCCACATACGACCCCGTTTGAGGCATGGCCACAGCCTAGATGGCGGAGCTCAAGCCAGGACGGTCTCGGCGGTACCGGACAGCTCAGGTTCCGGCAGGCGCATCATCCGGAAGGCATTGAAGAGCCCGACTAGGCCGGCGATGATCGGGACCAGCAACGCCACCTGCAGGGAGCGGTTGGTCGCGTCGGTGTTGATGCTGAGGACTTCGTCCTGGACCGCCTGCGGCTCTTCCGCGAGGAGGCGCTCGAGTTTCGCGTTGCTGGTCACTTCTGCGTCTTCGTCGAGCTTTTCCGCGATCTGCTCTTGCTGATCGGGAGGGATCACGGCGCTTGATTCGGTCATGTGGGTGAAGCTGAGCGAGAGGACGGCGAGGAGCACGCCGCCGGCCATCGCCAGTCCGAACGAGAGCCCGAATGACCCCGCCGCCGAATTCACCCCGGCCGCCTCGCTGATCCGCCGCTCGTCGATCGGGGCGAGCGTGTAGTTGTTGAGCTGGGAGACCAGCAGGCCCAGACCCGCTCCGGCGATCACCAGCGGGATGGCGAGGTACCAGCCCGAGCTCGCCTCGGGCACGAGCGGGACGATCAGCGCCATGCCGAGGGTGCTGAGCGCGAAGCCCAGGCGGATGATCCAAGCCGGGCGGCGAGCGCCGGGGTTACGCCCCGCCAGAATCGCCGCGCCAAACATGGTCAGCGAGAGCGGCGCGAGGGTCAGGCCCGTCTGCAGCGCGTTGTATTCGAGGGATATCTGCAGGAAGATCGGCAGCGCGATCATCGCCCCGCCAAGGGTGATGTTCTGGAGCGCCTGCTGGGAGATCCCGATCCTGAAGTTGGGGTGCCGGAAGAGGTCCGGGTCGAGCAGGGTCGCCTTCCCTTCGCGGTGGCGCCGCACCAGCAAACGGGCCAGCGCCCAGAGAGCAAGCGCGCCGATCGCGATGGTCAGCCCGACGAACTCACCCCCCTCCTGCCAGATCAGGATCCCGAGGACGACGCCGCCCATACCGATGACCGAGAGGATCGAGCCCCGCACGTCGATCTGACGGGCGCCGGTGTAAGGGACGTCGCGGACCAGCTTGATGTTGAAAAGGACGACCGCGATCACGACCAGCTCGAGGAAGAAGCCGACCCGCCATGAGAGGAAGGTGGTCACGAAGCCGCCGAGGAGGGGGCCCACCGCCGCGGCGACGGCGGCTGAGGCGCCGACCAGGGCATAGGCCTTCTTCTGCGCGGCGCCCTCGAAGTTCCCCCGAATCAGAGACTGCATCGCGGGCAGCAGCAGGGAGGCGCCCAGGCCGCCGACGATTGCCCAGAAGACGACGATCACGCCAAGCCCCTGGGCCAACGTCATCGCCAGGGCCCCGGTCGCATAGCCCAGCAGGCCCAGCACAAAGGCGCGCTTTCGACCGATCAGATCGCCGATCTTGCTGCTGATCAGGATGAACGCCGCGGAAACCAGGGCCTCCAGAGCGATCGCCGATTGGACGCCGCTGACGGTCGTATCGAGATCCCCGACGACAGCCGAGATCGAAACGTTCATCAGCGAGGTGTCGACGACGAGCACGAACATCGCCATCGCGAGGATGAGGGACAGTCGCGTGCCCCCCGGCGCCTCCCCAGGCGGGCCGCCTTCGTCCCCCCCGCTCACAGGCGAACCCTCACGAAATCACCCTACATGTGAGCTGCGGATCCCAAGAGGCGCCCACCGGAATCGAACCGGTGTAAACGGCTTTGCAGGCCGCTGCGTAACCACTCCGCCAGGGCGCCGGGAGGAGGAAGCGTAGCCGCTTCGCGAACCCCTAGACGAGCCTCGTTCGGCGAATCAGCTCGGCGACCGAGGCGACGAGAATCGCCACGGCGCCCGCGGCCAGGATCGGCTTCCAAAGATCGTCCTTGAAAGCCGAGCCGCCGAAGTAGCCCAGCAGCGCCACGTAGGTGGACCAAAGGGCGGCCGCCAGGGCATCGATGGCGAAGAAGCGACGCCAGGGAACCTCGAGAGTGCCGGCGGAGAAGGTCGTCGCGGTGCGGCCCCCAGGGATGAAGCGAGCCGCGAGGATGATCACCGCCCCTCGCTCGTGGAGCTGCCCGCGAGCCCATTCCACCTGCCGCCGCCCACGGTCCGACGAGAAGAAGCGCCGCTCCGCACGCCTGCCGAGCGACGCCCCGAGGCCGTAGGAGACGTTGTCGCCCAAGAGGCTCCCCACGACCGCCGCCAACACGACCAGCGGCAAGCTCAACCCGCCGTCGGCGGCGAGCACCCCCGCCGTGATCACCATCGTCTCGCCCGGCGCAACCGGCAGCACCGAGTCCAAGGCAACGGCGGCGACCAGCGCCGGATAGGCCCAGGCCTGCCCGCCGATCGCTTCTTGCAACCACTCGAAGGACGAAACGGCCAGAGACGGGTCCATATATGTGCTCTACCCGTGCGATGCTTCCGAGCACCATCTATTCCAGCGCAGAACGCGATGAGCATGGGTAAGAAGCGACGACAGAAGGGGGAATACACGCGGCCGCAGCATGCGCCGCCGCCTCCCGCGCTGGCGCTCCCACCGGCAAAAGCCGAACGCCTGCGCCACGCCATGATCGCCTACATCCTGCTCTCGGGCGTGTGCTGGCTGTGGGATGTCGAAGACGTCGAGGACGTCCCAATCCTCTGCGCCGCCACCGCCTGGGCCGCAAGCCTGCGCTGGCCCCAGAGCGAAGCAGAGCTCTGGGCCGCAGAGCCGCTCCTTCAGCAGGAAGCGGAATCGATCGTCTAGTCCAGGTGGCGGGAAATCAGGTGCCTGACGATCCCGTCCTCATCGTTGGAGGCCACCACCTCCGTGGCGCTCGCCCGCACATCGGGATGCGCGTTTGACGGAGCGATGCTGGACCCGGCAACCTCGAACATCCCGAGGTCGTTGAGATGGTCCCCGCAGGCGATCACGCTCGCGCCGGCGCTGCCGCAGGCCTCGAGCAGGGCGGGAATGGCCGCGCCCTTCTGCGCCAGCGGATGCTGAACGAGGACTTCGGTCCAACCGGGGCAGTAGGTGTTGCTCTGGCTGTGCACGGCAGCGCCTGAGCCGACGATCTCCGCGAGCCGCCGGGTGAGCGCCGCTGCGTCGGCATCCCGCGCGAAGGTCGTTATCTGCGCGATCTCCTCCCGATGGCCGACGGCCAGCAGGTCCTCGCAGGGCGTAAGGCGCGGGTCGCCGTAGGCCTGCTTCTCGGTGACGTAGAAGTGGGTCGAATCGTCGCCCAGGGCGCCGAAATGAACGCGGTCCCGCTCACCGTCCCAGGTGGTTAGCACCGGATCCACCCCGGTCTCGAGAATCGCTTCGATGGCGGCGCATGCCTCCGGGGCGGTGAGCGTGTTGGAGACCAGATGCCGCCCGCTGTCGAGCTCGGACACGAAGGCCCCGTTCAACTCGATGACCGGCATCTCCAGCGGCACGCCGGCCAGAAGCGCGCGCATCGCCGGCGCGCCGCGGGCGCTGGCGACCGTAAGACGGATGCCCGCGCCCAGCACCCGGCAGAGCCCGTCCCTGGCAAAGGCGCTCAGCGTCCCGTCGGAGCGAAGCAGCGTGCCGTCCAGATCGCAGATGTAGAGCGGAGACCCGGACACCGGCTCAGCCCGCCGCCGCGGCCTTCACCCGATCGCGAAGGCGGGCCTTGGCCTCGGGCCACTCGGAGCGGAGGATCGAATAGTGGACGCTGTCGCGCCAGCTGCCGTCCCGACGGAGCATCTCGTGCCGGTGGATGCCCTCTCTGACCGCCCCGAGCCTCTCGATCGCACGCTGGGAGCGCTCGTTGCGAATGTCGGTGCGGAAGGCGACCCGCTCCAGCTCCAGGGACTCGAAGGCGTGCGACATCAACAGGAGCTTGGCCTCGGCATTGCGGCCGGTTCCCCAGGAGGCGCGGTTCAGCCAGCTCGAGCCGATCTCGACATGGGCGTAGCGGGCATCGAAGTCCCAGTAGGACGTGGAGCCGATCACGGAGCCGTCGCCGGCATGCAGGACAGCGAAGGGCATCCGGCGGCCGGCCTCCCGATCGTCGAGGGCGTCGCCGATCCAGGATCGGGCCCGCTCGACGCCCTCCGGCCTGGGATACGGAAGCCAGGCGAAGATCTCGTCGGAGTCCGCCGCGGCCGCGATGCCCTCCGCGTGCTCGGCGCCCAACGGCTGGACCGAAACCAGCTCGCCGCTCAGTTCCACAGGTTCCAGGTCGCCCCCGCGCACGGCCTGAGTTTGACTGAAGGCCCGGCAGCTCCTCGGATCCGGGGGCCGCGTCAGAGGCCGGCGCCTAAATCGGGCCTAAAAATCCTCGCCGCGCCGCGCGCCGCGCCATAGTGTTTGAGGCAGGGACCGGAGTGGGCAAGCTCCGCAGATCACTTTCGGGGAGGGAAGCAGTGGGGAAGATCCGACGTCTTGGGGGAGCATTTGTCCTCTTCCTGGTCGCGGGCGCGGTTGCCCTGGCAGGGTGCGGCAGCTCGGATTCAGGAGAGGACGCATCGACGCAGCCCACCGGCACGGGCAGCGCGCAGGGCGCCGCTGCCGCCGCAGCTCCGGGTGAGCAGGCGCAGAGCGCCGGCAGCTCCTCGAAGGGCGGAACCCACAAAGAGGCTTACGAAAGCGGCTCGGGCAGCACCAGCGCGAGCGCCGACGACGGATCGCCAGCAAAGGCCGCCGGCGCGTCGACCCCGAAGACGAAGGCGAAGCTGGTCAAGAACTTCAAGGTCGTCCCGCTTCGCGTATCCGGCGGCGGCTCGTCGGCCCTCATAGTCAAGGGCGGCGACAACAGCATTCAGGAATACGGGGACGAGGCCGGCGAATCCGAACTGGCGGAAGCCGCCGAAGCCGTCCACAACTACTACGTCGCCTTCTCCCAGGACGATTGGGCCACCGCCTGCTCCTACCTGTCGAAGAGCATCAAGGAAGGCTTCGAACAGCTGAGCTCCCGCTCGAGCGGCGGCAAGATGAGCTGCGAAGAAATCTCGGCCGGGTTCTACAGGGACCGGCCGAGCACAGAACGCAGCGAACTCACGAAGGTCGACGCGATCAGCCTGCGCCGTGAAGGGGACCAGGCCTTCCTGCTCTATCACGGGCCCGAATACGACACGGGGGGCTCCTATGGCCCGGGCGACCTCTATGCCATGAGCCTGCGCTTCGAAGACGGCGGCTGGAAGATGGGCTCGGCGACCGGGACCTCGCTGGGGATCGCCAAGAGCCTCGTGAACGGCTAGCCGCAGGGCATCAGGCGGCGGCCGGCAGCTTTGAGAGCGCCTCCATCGTGTGCGCGCAGGCCCGCGCCGCCTCGGCGCCCTTGACCTTGAAGTGCTCGAAGAAGAAGTCCTGATGCACCGCGTGCTCATGGAAGTGGTGAGGGGTGAGCACGGCGGAGATCACCGGCACCCCGGTGTCGAGCTGCACCCGCATCAGGCCGTTGATCACCGCGTCGGCGACGAACTCGTGGCGGTAGACCCCCCCATCGACGACCAAGCCGGCGCCGACGATCGCGCCGAAGCGGCCGCTGGCGGCAAGCTTCTTGGCATGCAGCGGGATCTCGAACGCGCCCGTCACCTCGAAGAGGTCGACATCGGCGGGGTCGAGGCCCAGCTCCTCGATCTCGGACAGAAACGACTTCCGGCACTCGTCGACTATCTCCCTGTGCCAGCCGGACTGGACGAAGGCGATCCTCCACCCGGTATCGACATTGCTGCTGCTCATCCTGGCGCTCCTCTCGCTTGCTCGCGACGCCCGCTGCTGCGGCTGATAACCGATCGGATCGTATAGTCGCGAGGGGCATGCGAAGCCTTGGCGGCGACGAGCTTTGAAGGCCGGCTAATCCGCGGCGGACTGCTCGCCAGGCCATGTGCCGGTGGCGCCGGCGAAGGCGCGGCGGGCGCCGTGGTCGACGAGGCCTTTGGTGAGGCGGAAGACGGCCCCCTCGACGATCAGGGCCGGAACCAGCTTGGAGAGCTGCACGTCCCCCTGATCCGGGGCCGGCGGGTCCTCGTCGTCCAGCGCGGCCCAAATTCGTTCAAAGCCCTTCTTCGCCAGCAGGCCGGCGAGCAGGCCGGCGCCGATTCCGATCGGGGCGAAGAGCACCTTCATGATGTCCGCTCACCTACCCGCCCCGCCGGGGAACCAACCGCATCCGCCCAGGCCAGCGGGACGACGACGCGTTTTCGCCTGCCCCCTGAGGGTAGAGCGGTTCACGTGAGCCCCGACCAGCTCGACAAGGGCGTGCGAGTCGGCGACGACGCGCAAGGGACCGCACGGCAGGCGGGAGAGACGGCGAGCCCGCGGCTGCTGGCGATCGTGACCGGAGACCCGCTCGGCCCTGAGGCGATTGCCGAGATCCTGCCGAGCCACGGCGGGGACGCCGCCGGCGCGATCGACCTGCGAGTGGTCGTCCCGGCGGTGGAGCAGAACGCCTTTCGACACATGCTCGGGGACGTGGACGAGCCGAAGCGAGAGGCCGAGGCTCGCCTTCGCCGGGTGCTCGAGGAGCTCCGCGCGGGGGGTATCGAGGCCGGCGGAGAGGTCGGCGACGCCGATCCGATCCAGGCCGCCCAGGATGCCCTCCTGGAGAGCCCGCGGGACGAAATCGTGATCTTCGAGCACGAGCGCGAGCAGGCGCGCTGGTTCGAGGAAGGGCTGCTGGAGAAGGCGGAGGCCGGCCTCGAGCCGCCCTTGCGGCTGGTGGTCCTGCACAGCGACGAGGCGGGCGAGGAGCACGTCGTCGGGGTCGAGACCTCAGGCCCGGGGACCCACGACCCTGCCGAGGGCCACGAAATCGGCTCCGGCTACCTCCCGGGCCTCTCCAGAGCCGACTTTGCCGGCATGGTCGCCGGCATCTTCGGGACCATCGTCGCCGCCATCCTTGCCGCCGCGGTCGGGATCGACAGCGGCGAGGTGACGGGCCGCGCCGCCGCCGCGATCCTGATCGCGATCGCGATCGCCCTCATCAACATGGCGCACGTCGTCGGCCTGACGCTGATGGAGAGCGTCCGTTACCGGGGCGGTTTCGCCAAGTTCTTCCGCTACCTGTCGCTGAGCGCCACGTCGGTCGCGATCCTGGTCATCCTGGTCCTCCTCCTCGCCTGAGGAGGAGCCGGTGGCGCGGGTCGAGGACGTCAGGGCCACCGCTTACACGATCCCGACCGACCGGCCGGAGTCCGATGGGACCCTGGAATGGGACTCGACGACGATTGTGGTCGTCGAGGCGTCCGGCGCCGGGTCCCAGGGGCTTGGCTACACCTACGGCCACCCGGCGATCGCAGAGGTCATCTCCTCCACCCTGGCCCCCGCGGCAAGGGGAGCCGACGCTATGGCCCCGCCCCAGGTCTGGGCGGCGATGCAGCGCGAAGTTCGCAACTTCGGCCGCCAGGGCCTCTGCGCGATGGCGATCTCCGCTGTGGACATTGCGCTCTGGGATCTGCGGGCAAAACTGCTCGGCCTCTCCCTGGCCGATTCGCTGGGCCGCGTCCACGACGCGATTCCCGCCTACGGCAGCGGCGGCTTCACCTCCTATACGGATCGGGAGCTGAGCGAGCAGTTGCGGGGCTGGGTCGAGCGCGGCTGCCGGGCGGTGAAGATCAAGGTCGGCCGCGAGCCCGAGCGCGACCCGGAGCGCCTCGCCGCGGCAAGAGAGGCGATCGGCGCCGAGGTGAAGTTGATGGTCGACGCCAACGGAGCCTTCGATCGTCGCTCGGCGGCCCGCTGGGCCGAGCGCTACGACGAGTTCGGAGTCTCCTATCTCGAGGAGCCCGTCTCCTCCGATGACCTCGAAGGGTTGCGCTGGCTGCGTGAAGCGGTCCCGGCCGGGATGGAGGTTGCCGCCGGGGAGTACGCCTGGGACCTGCCCGAACTGCGGCGCCTCGCCGGCTGCGTCGACGTGCTGCAGGGCGACGTCACGCGCTGCGGAGGCATCACGAACCTGCTGCGAGCCGATGGGATCTGCCGCGCCGGCGGGCTGCCCTTTTCGGCCCACTGCGCCCCGCAGGTCTCAGCGCACTTGTGCTGCGCGGTCGAGCGGACCGTCCATATCGAGTACTTCCACGACCACGAACGGGTCGAGTCGATGCTCTTCGACGGCGTGCTGGCGCTCGAGGACGGCGAGCTGCGGCCGGACCCCGCCCGCCCGGGCCTCGGCATCGAGCTGAGGCAAGCCGAGGCCGATCGCTTTCGGACCAGCGACCGTTAGTCACCTCCCCCCGGCGGGTAGCGGGGGCAGGACCACAAGAGAGAAGGAGAGGCCAAACATGGGCGAAACGGTCAGTGACTTCCTGCTCGGGCGGCTTGCAGGTGAGTGGAACGTCAAGCGCATCTACGGCTACCCCGGCGATGGGATCAACGGGATCATGGGCGCCTTCGAGCGCGAAGGCCCGAGGCCCGACTTCATCCAGGTCCGCCATGAGGAGATGGCGGCCTTCATGGCCTGCGCCCACGCCAAGTTCACCGGCGAGGCGGGTGTCTGCCTGGCCACCTCCGGCCCTGGCGCGATTCACCTGCTCAACGGGCTCTATGACGCCAAGCTCGACCATCAGCCCGTGGTGGCGATCGTCGGCCAGCAGGCCCGCACCGGCCTGGGCGGCAACTACCAGCAGGAGGTCGACCTGCAGACGCTCTTCAAGGACGTCGCGCACGAGTACGTCCAAACCGCCACAGAGGCCGCGCAGGTACGTCATCTGATCGATCGGGCGATGCGAATCGCCCTTGCCGAGCGCACCGTCACCTGCGTGATCCTTCCCAACGACCTGCAAGAGGAAGAAGCCGTGCCGACCCCGCCCCACGCGCACGGCACCGTGCACTCCGCACCTGGCTACGAGCGCCCCGAGATCGTCCCGGCGGACGCCCAGCTCTCCCGCGCCGCCGAGGTGCTCAATGCCGGCGAGCGGGTCGCGATGCTGATCGGCGCCGGCACCCTGGGTGCGGCGGACGAGGTGATCGAAGTCGCCGACATGCTGGGTGCGGGAGTCGCCAAGGCCCTGCTCGGCAAGGCCGCGCTGCCGGACGACCTTCCCTACGTGACCGGCTCGATCGGCCTGCTCGGCACCAAGCCGAGCTGGGACCTGATGCAGGAATGCGACACCCTGCTGATGGTCGGCTCGAGTTTCCCCTACTCGGAGTTCCTGCCCGAAGAGGGCAAGGCGCGCGGCGTGCAGATCGACATCGACGGCCGCATGCTCGGCATCCGCTACCCGGTCGAGGTCGGCCTCGTCGGCGATTCGGCGACGACCCTGCGGGCCCTGCGGAGCCAGCTCTTCCGCAAGGACGACCGCTCCTGGCGCGAGAGCATCGAAGCCAAGGTGAGCGACTGGTGGGAGCTGATCGAAAAGCGCGCCAAGGAGCCGGCCGAACCGGTCAACCCCCAGCTCGTCTTCCACGAGCTCTCCAAGCGCCTTCCCGACGGCGTCATCCTCAGCTCGGACTCCGGCTCGGCGGCGAACTGGTACGCCCGCGACCTGAAGCTGCGCCCGGGAATGATGGCTTCGCTCTCCGGAACGCTGGCGACGATGGGGGCAGGCGTCCCCTACGCGATCGCCGCCAAGTTCGCCCATCCCGACCGGCCGGTGATCGCCCTGGTCGGCGATGGCGCGATGCAGATGAACGGGCTGGCCGAGCTGATCACGATCGCCAAATACCGCGATCGCTGGGCGGACCAGCGGCTGATCGTCCTGGTCCTCAACAACGGCGACCTCAACCAGGTCACCTGGGAGCAGCGGGCGATGTCCGGGGATCCCAAATTCGAGGGCTCCCAGAGCCTGCCGGACGTTCCCTATGCCCGCTGGGCGGAGATGCTCGGCCTGACGGGGATCCGCACCGAAGACCCCGCGGAGGTCGGCTCCTGCTGGGAGCGGGCGCTCGCCTCTGAGCGGCCGGTCGTGCTGGAGGTCGTCACCGATCCCGAGGTGCCGCCGCTGCCGCCCCACATCACCCTCGAACAGGCCAAATCGTTCGCCTCGGCGGTGCTCGGTGGAGACCCCGCGACCAAGAGGATCATCCGCCAGTCCCTGCGCCAGAAACTGGCGGGGGCGGTACCGGGGCGGTGATCGGAGCGGGGATGCGACGGCGAGGGGGCGGCTACCGGTTGCTCCACGAGCTGCGTCGCGGACGCATGCAGCGGACGCTGGCCGCGGCGACCGCCCTCAGCGCCCTGCCGCTCGGGCTCGAGATCTACTTCGAGCACTTTCGCGGCTCCTTCGGGGACAAGTGGATGTGGACGCCCGTGGTCCTCTCGCCGGCGCACACCACCGCCGCCGCGGCGGCGGTGCGCTCGGAGCGGGCTGCGCGCACCGCCCTGCCCGCCGTCTCGGCCCTCTACTGCCTCGACGGCCTGGTCGGCATCTACACCCACGTGCAGGGCGTTCGCAAGCGGCCCGGCGGCTTCTCCGAGCCGCTCTACAACATCGTCATGGGGCCGCCGCTGCTGGCGCCCGGGTCGCTTGCCCTGGTCGGCGGAATGGGCCTGGCGGCGGCGGCGGCCAAGCGGGAGCGATGAGCGGCGGCGCCGGGCATCTCCCCAATCTCGGCGGCGCCCAGTCGGGCGGCCCGCCGGCCGAGCTACCGCGCCAGCGCCGCGGAACGACACCGCAGATGCGCGGCCGCTATCCCGACTACGACGTCCTGGAGCAGGCGGATCACTGGGACGAGGCAACGCGCGGGGTGGTTCTCGACCGGGTCGAACGGGTCCCGTCGATCCGCTTCTTCGACGAACGTGAGGTCGCGACCCTCGGAGCCTTCTGCGATCTGGTCATGGCCCAGGACAGCGAGCCGCGGATTCCGGTGCTTGCAATGGTCGACGAGAAGCTCTCCACGGGGCGCGCCGAGGGCTACCGCCACGTCGACATGCCGCCGGACCCGGAGGTCTGGCGCGAGGTGGCGCGGATGCTCGACAGCGCGGCAGCGGAACAGGGCGCCGGAGGCTTCGCCGGCGCCAGGCCGGAGGCCCAGCTGCTGATCGTCCGCCGCTTCGCCGAAGGCGAGCTGCGCTGGGAGGGATGCCCGGTGGACAAGGCCTGGGGCGTGGCGATGCGCGACATCCTCAGCGCCTTCTACTCCCACCCATGGGCCTGGAGCGAGATCGGCTTCGGCGGCCCCGCCTACCCGCGCGGCTATGCCCGCCTCGGGCCGGGCCAGCGCGAGCACTGGGAGAGCCCGCCGGAGTTCGAGCTCGACCCGGTTCGCGACGTGTCCGAGCGAGGCCTGGAGTGAAGCCGCGCCCGCCGGCGAAGGCGCGCCTGGCCAGAGGCCTGAAAGGGGCGCTGCACCCCGCCGGCAACGACTCCTCGCTGCTGCTCGACCCGCGCCACCCCTCCGCCCCGCGCCCTGAGGGGATGCGCCGCCACCCCGAGTCCGAGGCGGTCGACATGCTGATCGTCGGCTGCGGCGCGGGAGGCGCGACCCTCGCCCAGCGCCTCGCCCGCCGCGGCTGGCGGGTGGTGGTCCTGGAGGCCGGCCCCTTCTGGGACCCCGACCGGGACTGGGTGTCCGACGAGGCCGGCTCGCACAGCCTCTACTGGACCGAGCCGCGGGTGATCGGCGGCGAGGACCCGGTCGAGCTCGGCAAGAACAACTCCGGCCGCGGCGTCGGCGGCTCGATGGTCCACTTCGCCGGCTTCGCGCCGCGCTTCCACCCTTCCGACTTCGAGGTTCGCAGCCGCGACGGCGTCGCCGCCGACTGGCCGATCTCCTACGAGGAGCTGCGGCCTCACTACGAGCAGCTGGAGCACGAGCTGCCGGTCGCCGGCGAGCACTGGCCCTGGGGCGACCCCCACGGCTATCCCCACTCCCCCCATCCGATCGGCGGCGGGGCGCTGCGAATCGTCAAAGGGGCCGAGCGCTGCGGGATCGAGATGCGGGTCGGCCCCGTGGCGATCGCCAACGGCTCCTTCGGCCACAGGCCGCACTGCATCTATCGCGGCCTCTGCCTGCAGGGCTGCAAGGTCGGGGCCAAGGCATCCCCGCTCGTCACCCATGTGCCCGACGCCCTTGCCCACGGCGTCGAGGTGCGCGCCGAATGCATGGCCACCAGGATCGAGACCGACGAGAGCGGCCGCTGCACAGGGGTCACCTATTTCCACCACGGCGAGGAGCACTTCCAGGCCGCCGAGGCGGTCGCGGTCGCCGGGTACTCGATCGAGACGCCGCGCCTGCTGCTGCACTCGAGCAGCGCCCGCTTTCCCAACGGCCTTGCCAACGGCAACGACATGGTCGGGCGCGGCGTCATGGTCCAGGGCGCACCTCAGGTTGGGGGCCGCTTCCCCGAAGAGCTGCGCATGTACAAGGCGCCGCCGCCGGAGATCGCCTCGGAGCAGTTCTACGAGACCGACGCCTCGCGCGGGTTTGCCCGCGGCTTCTCGATCCAGACGGTGGGCCCGCTGCCGATCGGCTGGGCCGAGCACGTCCTCGCCGACGGCCATTGGGGCCAGGCCCTGCGCGAGTACATGCGCGACTACAACCACTGGTACGTGATCGGCGCGCTCAACGAGCTCCTGCCGCGGTCGGAGAACCGGGTGACGCTGGCCGAGGAGACCGACGCCAACGGCATGCCCGTCGCCCGCATGGACTACAGCCAGTGCGACAACGACCGCGCCAACATCGCCTTCGGCAAGGAACGGATGCGCGAAATAGTCCATGCCGCGGGCGCCCAGGACGTGCTGGAGATCGATCGCTACGCCCACCTGGTGGGCGGCTGCCCGATGTCGGATTCCCCCGACAGCGGCGTCGTCGATTCCGACCAGCGGGCCTGGGAGGTGCCGAACCTCTTCATCGCCGACGGCAGCGTGATGCCGACGCAGGGCTCGGCCAATCCGGCGCTGACGATCATGGCCCTCTCGGCGAGGCTTGCCGAGCGCCTCGCCGCCAAGCGGGTTGGCGCGCGGCGGGAGCGAGTCGCCGCATGAGCGGGGGGCGTCGCCAGTCCGGGCGCCGGTGGAGGACTGAGATGAGGGACGCCAAGGTCGTCGTCGTCACCGGCGCGTCAGCGGGCGTCGGCCGCGCGGCCGCGAAGGCCTTCGGGGCCAGGGGCGCCGGCGTCGCCCTGCTTGCCCGCGGCGAGGACGGCCTGGCCGGAGCCGCGGAGGAGGTGCGCGCCGCGGGCGCAAGGGCGTTGACGATCCCGACCGACGTCGCCGACGCCGGGGCCGTCGAGTCGGCGGCCGAGCGGGCCGAGCGGGAGCTGGGGCCGATCGACGTCTGGGTCAACGACGCGATGGCGACGGTCTTCGCGCCCTTTTCGGAGATCGAGCCCGAGGAGTTCCGGCGCGCGACCGAAGCCACCTACTTCGGCTGCGTGTGGGGTACGAGGGCGGCGCTGCGGCGGATGACGCCGCGAGATCGCGGCGTCATCGTCCAGGTTGGCTCGGCGCTTGCCTTCCGCGGCATCCCCCTGCAGGCTCCCTACTGCGGCGCCAAGCACGCGATCAAGGGCTTCAGCGAGTCCGTCCGCACCGAGCTGCTGCACGACAAGAGCGCGGTGCGGGTCAGCATGGTCCACCTGCCGGCCCTGAACACTCCTCAGTTCGAGGTCGGCCGCACCAAGCTGCCGCGCCACCCTCAGCCGGTGCCGCCGATCTACCAGCCCGAGGTCGCCGCAAACGCCATCGTCTGGATCTCAGAGCACGATCGCCGCCAGCTCTACGTCGGGGGCTCGACCCTGAAGACCATCCTTGGCAACCGCATCGCCCCCTGGTTGGTCGACCGCTACCTGGCCCGCACCGGTTACGAAGGCCAGCAGACCGATGAACCGGTCGATCCCGAGCGGCCCGACAACCTCTTCGGGCCGGTGCCGGGCGACCACGGCACCCACGGTCGCTTCGACGAGGGAGCGCGGACGCGCAGCGTGCTCACCCAGCTCTCGCAACTCCTCTCGTCCTGGCGGTGAGGGCAAGTGCCGGCAAGGAGCGAAGCCCAGCCCCCAATCTCGAGCTATGGCCTGATCGGAGGCCGGCGCACCGTCGCCCTGGTCTCGGCCGCCGGGTCGATCGACTGGTGCTGCCTGCCGCGCTTCGATTCCGGCGCCGCCTTCGCGCGGCTGCTCGACCCCAACGGAGGCCATTGCGCGATCGAGGCCGAACGGTCGGCGGGGCGGCGCTACCTCGAGCAGACACTGGTGCTGGAGACGATTCTGGCCGGGGAGGGCGGCGAGGCGCGGCTGCTCGACTTCTTCCTCCCTCTCGATCGGAACACCATGCCCTGCGTCGTGCGGATCGTCGAAGGCGTGAGCGGATCGGTCGAGCTGAAGGCCGAGATCGTGCCGCGCTTCGACTACGGCGCAGTCTCACCTTGGCTTCGCGAGGCGGGCGGAGATAACGCCTTTGCGGCGATCGGGGGCGACGACGGCCTGCTGATCCGCGCCGACTTCGCGCTGGAGGTGGTGGAGCACCATCGCCTCGAGGGCGTGCTGCGCATCGGCGAGGGCGAGCGGCGGCGGCTCAGCCTCGACTTCCGCCGCCCGGTCGAGCTCGAACCGCTCGATCGCTTCGAGTCCCTCGATCCCGACAGCGTCGACGACGCCCTGGAGCAGACCGTTGCCTGGTGGCGCAAGTGGTTCTCGCGCCTCGAGGGCGAGGCCCTGCGCTTGGAGGGAGTCGGTCGCTCGGCCGCGGTCCTGAGGGCGCTCAGCTACGCGCCGACGGGCGCGATCGTCGCCGCGCCGACCACCTCCCTGCCCGAGGCACGGGACCTGAGCGGCGAGCGCAACTGGGACTACCGGTTCAGCTGGGTGCGCGACTCGGCGCTGGCCGCGCACTCGCTGGCCGAGCTGGGCTGCGAGGAGGACGCCGATGCCTTTCGCCGCTTCGTCGAGCGCAGCGCCGCCGGCCACGCCGACGACCTGCAGGTCCTCTTTGGGGTCGGTGGCGAGCGGCGCCTTGGCGAGGAAGAGATGGAGCACCTGAGCGGCTACCGCGGCGCGGCGCCGGTGCGGGCGGGGAACGCCGCCGCGGAGCAATTCCAGCTCGACGCCTACGGCCAGATACTCGACCAGAGCTGGGGCTGGCACTGCCGCGGCAACTCTCCCGACGACGACTACTGGCGTTTCCTCGCCGACCTCGTCGACGCCGCGTGCGAGCGCTGGCAGGAGCCCGACCGGGGAATCTGGGAGTGGCGGGGGGAGCCGCGCCACTTCGTCCATTCCAAGGCGCTGGCGTGGTCGGCGATCGACCGGGGCATCCGCCTTGCGCAGGACACCGATCGCGATCTGCCGGAGCGCTGGATCGCGGTGCGGGATGAGGTTCGCGAGGCGATCGAGTCGCGCGGCTACGCGGCGAGCCGCCGCACCTTCGTGCAGGCCTTCGAGCACGAAGACCTCGACGCGGCGCTGCTGCGCCTCCCGGCCGTCGGCTTCTGCGAGTGGGACGACGAGCGGATGGTTGGAACGGCCGACGCGATTCGCGAGGCGCTCGACTTCGATGGCCTGCTGCGGCGATACGGCGCCGATGACGGAATGGCCGAGGAGGGCGCCTTCCTGCCCTGCTCGTTCTGGCTCGCCACCTGCCTCGCGCACCAGGGGCGAGGGGACGATGCGCGAGAGGTGTTCGAGCGGGTCGCCTCAACGGCAAACGACCTAGGCCTGCTGGCGGAGGAGTACGACCCCGATGCCGGGCGGATGCTCGGCAACTTCCCCCAGGCGCTCAGCCATCTCTCCTATATCGAGGCCGCCCTGGCTCTGTCCTCTCAGAGTTAGATCGCATCACGATATGTTTCGCCGCGCAATGGCCCGTGGCGACTCTTCCCTGCAACACCTCGGCGATTTCACCGCGACGCGGCGGATGCTGACGATCGCCGCTTTTGCCCTGCCGATCGGCGCCTTCAGCGCCGGGGTCGCCTGGGCGCTGCTGCGCCTGATCGGCCTGATCACCAACCTCGTCTTCTACCAGCGCTGGGGCACGGCGCTGGTCGCGCCCGGGGCCGCCCCTCACCCACCCGCTCTGATCCTTCTCGCGCCGGCCGCCGGCGGCCTGGCGATCGGGCTGATCGCCCGCTTTGGATCGGAGAAGGTGCGCGGCCACGGCATTCCCGAGGCGATCGAGTCGATCCTCGTCTCCGGCAGCAGGGTTCAGCCTCGGGTCGCGTTGCTGAAGCCGCTCGCTTCGGCCATTGCGATCGGGACCGGCGGCCCCTTCGGGGCGGAGGGGCCGATCATCATGACCGGGGGCGCCTTCGGCTCGCTCTCGGCTCAGCTGCTGCACCTGACCGCAGACGAGCGCAAGACCCTGCTCGTCGCCGGGGCCGCCGCCGGCATGGCGGCCACCTTCAATGCACCGCTGGCCTCGGTCCTGCTCGCGATCGAGCTGCTGCTCTTCGAGTGGCGCCCCCGCAGCTTCGTTCCCGTGGTCGCGGCGGTGGCCGTCGCGACGGCGGTTCGGGTTCCCCTGCTCGGCGCCGGTCCGGTCTTCCCCGCCCCGGCGGGCCCACTTCACTTCGACGCGGCCATCTACGGGCTCTGCGTCGCCTCCGGGATTGTCGCCGGACTGCTGGCCCTGCTGGCGACGACCCTCGTCTACGCCTCCGAGGAATGCTTTCAGCGCCTGCCGATCCACTGGATGTGGTGGCCCGCGATCGGCGGTCTGGTCGTCGGCTTGGGCGGGCTGGTGGTTCCGCAGGCTCTGGGAGTCGGCTACAACGTGATCGAAGCCGAGCTGAACGGGACGATCGCGCTGAATCTGATCATCGGCATCCTGATCGTCAAGACGCTGATCTGGTCGCTCTCGCTGGGCTCGGGCACCTCAGGCGGCGTGCTGGCGCCGATGCTGATGATCGGCGGCGCCCTCGGCGGTCTCGAGGCATCCGTCTTTCCCGCTGTGGGACCCGGCTTCTGGGCCCTGGTGGCGATGGCCGGCGTCCTCGGCGGCGTGATGCGCTCGCCGCTCACGGGGGTCGCCTTCGCACTCGAGCTGACTCATCGCTACGAAGCGCTGCTGCCGCTGCTGATCGGGGCAACTGCCGCCTACGTCGTGTCGGTGCTGCTGCTGCGCCGCTCGGTGCTGACCGAGAAGATCGCCCGCCGGGGCCTCCACCTCTCCCGCGAGTACAGCGTCGACCCGCTGGAGGTGCTCTTCGTCCACGAGGTGATGAGCGAGGGCGGCCCTTCCGGGGGCGCTCCCGAAGGGCCCTTCGTCCACGACGACGACACGCTTCGACATGTCGCATACGCGATGGCCTCATCGGGACGCACGACCATGCCGGTGGTCGACCGGCGCGATCCCGGCCGCCGCCTGGGGACCGTTACCCTCGAGCAGCTCCTGCAGGCCAGGCTCCGCGACCTGCAGGAGGAGCGCCACAGCGAGCGGGTCCTACGGCCCTTCAGCCTGATCGGCATCCGCCGTGACGGCGCGAAGGAGAAGGTGGTGGGCTAGCGATGCCAGAGCCGAGCGCCGAGGACTACGCGAGGCTGCTGCACTTCCGCACCGCGCTGCGACGCTTCCTCAGCTGGAGCGAGCAGCAGGCGCGGGAGGCGGGGCTCACTCCCGCCCAGCACCAGCTCCTGCTCGCGATCAAGGGGCATCCCGGCGAGGCGGGGCCGAGCGTCGGCGAGGTGGCCGGCTACCTGGCGCTGCGCCATCACAGCGCCGTCGGCCTCGTCGACCGCGCCGAGAAGGCGAACCTGGTCGAGCGGCGGCGCGACCCCGATGATCATCGCGTCATTCACCTGCGCCTCACCGCGACCGGCGAGGAGCGAATTCGCGCCCTCTCCTCCGCCCATCTGCGCGAGCTGGACCAGCTGCCGCTGCCGGGCATGGGGTCGGGGTAGCGACCCCGGCCGCTTCGCCTGGGTGGCGACGATCTTCTTCGGGCGCCGCCGGAAGAGCCGGCTGAATCTCGCGGCGGCTAGTCCTCCCCCGAGAAAATGCTCGGCACGCCTTCCCCGTCGGGGACGAAGCTGATCTTGCCGTTGCGCTCCAGCACCGCCCAGCGGACCTGCGTGAGCGACGCGATCTGCTGCAGTCGAGCCTCCGCTTCCACCTCGGCGACGGTGAGGCGCTCGCGCCGCAGGTTGCGCTCGATCACCGAGCCGTTGTCGATCAGGACGACCGGGCGGCCCTCCATGAAGGGCCGCAGCTTTGGGAAGCGGAAGTTCAGGTAGGCGAAGAGAGCCGTCATCAGCGCCACCACGGAGAGGACGATGAACATCCCGGTGATCGAGTAATCGCTCTGGGTGACGCCCTGCTGGACCAGATCGCCGATCACGACCAGCATGATCAGGTCGAAGGGCTCCAGCGAGGAGAGCTCACGCCGGCCCACCACGCGGGTGACCGCGAAGACCAGGAGGAAGGCGACGAAGCTGCGAATCGCGAGGTCCATGATCAGGGAAAGACCGTTACGGTCCGCTCCGTCGAGGCGATGCGGGTCGGGCCGTCGAAGAGGGAGACGTCCTCGCTGCGCCTCGCCACGTTCGTCGGGTTGACCTGCCACTCAGTCCGGATGACCCGAGTCTGCCCGGCGGGCAGCGGCTCGAAGCTCAGCGCGACACCGGCCGGATTCGACTCTTCTGATTCCGGTTCGGGGACCATGGAGTTGAGGGTCATCGACTCGAACCATCCCGGGGAGAGGACGAGCTTGGGATGGGCAAGCGGCATCCGGGCATGGACTTCGAAACGGGCCTGGAAGAGCAGCCCGCCACGGAGCTCGGCGGGCGCCTCGACGCTCAGTGTCGCCTTCTGCCCCGAGGCGACTGTGGTGGTCGACTCCTGCCCGAAGACGCCGCAGAGCGCCGCGACCGCAATCAGGGCCAGCACCCCGAGGCCGAGCCGGCGAAGGTGCGTATGGGTTCCACGCCCCCGCAGTTCGAGATCGACCGCGCGGTCAAGGGAGGAATCAGGACTCTTCTTCACGTTCCCACCTCGCTCCCGGAGGATCGAGCATCGTCCAGTGCGGAGTTAGATGCGTCCCAGGAGGAGAAGGATCAAGAGGATCAGCGCGATCAGACCGAGAATCCCGCCGGCGACCGCGACCTTCAGCAGGACGAGCACGATCGCGACGACGATGACGATGCCGATGATCCAGCCGACCATGTCGTCCCTCCTACCCGCTGGCCACCGGCCTAAGCATCGCATCGGCGCGCGGGGGTAGGAGCGCCCCCTGCAGGCGTTTCACCCCTCCAAGGCGAGGGTAGATCGCCGCCATGGCAGGTAGCGGATCAGACGCCGGGACGATCGAAACGCGCATCCCGTCTCGGCTCGACCGGCTGCCATGGTCGCGCTTTCACTGGATGGTGGTGATCGGCCTCGGAACCGTCTGGATCCTCGACGGGCTCGAGGTGACGATCGTCGGATCGATCGGCGCTCGGCTCACCGAACACGGCAGCGGCATCTCGCTCGACGCGAGTCAGATCGGCACCGCGGCCGCCTTCTACGTCGGCGGCGCCTGCCTCGGCGCCCTCTTCTTCGGCCAGCTCACCGACCGCTTCGGCCGCAAGAAGCTCTTCCTGCTCACCCTCGGCGTCTACATCGCGGCAACCGTGGCCACGGCCTTCTCCTTCGCCGCCTGGTACTTCTACGCCGCCCGGTTCTTCACCGGCGCCGGCATCGGGGGCGAGTACGCGGCGATCAACTCGGCGATCGACGAGTTGATCCCAGCCCGCGTGCGCGGCCGCGTCGATCTGATCATCAACGGCAGCTACTGGGTCGGCGCCGCGGGCGGCGCCCTCGCCGCGGTCGTCCTCCTCGACACCGCTCTCTTCGCCGCCGACTTCGGCTGGCGCCTCGCGTTCGGGATCGGCGCCCTGCTCGGCGTCGGCATCCTGCTGGTCCGCCGCAACGTCCCCGAGAGCCCGCGCTGGCTCTTCATCCACGGGCAGGAGGCGGAGGCCGAGCGGATCGTCGAGCAGATCGAGGGCGAAGTCCGCGAGGGCACAGGCGAAGAGCTCTCCGAGCCCGACGATGTCCTCACGGTCGAACCAAGGGAGCGGATCTCATTCCGCGAGATCGCCCGCACCGCGTTCTCCAAATATCCGCGGCGCACCGTCCTCGGCCTCTCGCTCTTCGTCGGCCAGGCGTTTCTCTACAACGCCGTCACCTTCGACCTCGGCACCCTGCTAGGGGAATTCTTCGAAGTCGGCTCCGGCCAGGTCCCCCTCTACATCGCCCTCTTCGCCGCCTCCAACTTCCTCGGCCCGCTCACCCTCGGGCGGCTGTTCGACACCGTGGGCCGCAAACCGATGGTCTCCTTCACCTATCTCGGCTCGGCGGCGCTGACGGCGGTGCTCGGCTTCTTCCTGCTCGGCAACAGCCTCACCACCTGGTCCTTCATGGCGTTCGTACTGGCGATCTTCTTCCTCGCCTCCGCCGGAGCCAGCTCCGCCTACCTGACCGTCTCGGAGATCTTCCCGATGGAGACGAGGGCGCTCTCGATCGCCTTCTTCTACGCGGTCGGGACCGCCGCCGGAGGAATCGCCGGCCCCCTCCTCTTCGGTCATCTGATCAACACCGGCGAACTGAACGCGGTCGCGATCGGCTTCTTCGTCGGCGCGGTGGTGATGGCGATCGGCGGCATCGCCGAGCTCGCCTTCGGGGTCAAGGCCGAGCAGCGCCAGCTGGAGGAGATCGCCGAACCGCTGACCGCGGAGGGGGCGTCGGAGCCGGCCGACGAAGACGCAGAGCCCGCCAGCACCACGCGGGACGAGGAGGCGCTGAGGACCGAGCGGATCCGGCGCCGCACCGAGGCGCGGGACCTGCGGGAACGCGCCGGTCGCCGCCGCTACCGGCCGGGCCCAGGCCGCCTGGGCTCCTCGCGCGGGCTCGCCTCCTCTCTGGTGCGCGATGACGACGGCGCCCAGCTCGACCGCGAGATCGAGATCATCGGCCGCGCGCTCGAGGACCACGGCAGCGCCAGCCGCCGCGAGCTGGCCCGCCGGGTCGGCGGCCGCTACTGGGGCCCGGGCAGGTTCCGCTCCGCCCTCCGCGAAGCCGTCGCCGAGGGCGCGGTGAGGAGGCTGCCGGGAGGCGAGTACGCCCCGGCCGAGCCCGGCGACAGTCCGAGCCCCTCAGAATCGGCCCGGCGCTGAGCCATGCCGCGGCTCGGGCCGGCGCTGAAGA
Organism: Solirubrobacterales bacterium; assembly: GCA_035707825.1. Taxonomy (GTDB): domain Bacteria; phylum Actinomycetota; class Thermoleophilia; order Solirubrobacterales; family 70-9; genus VRUE01. Next base: position 4,393 of record DASSTR010000033.1, on the reverse strand, counting down.
GGGCGGTGGCCGAGTTCAGGGAGGACAACCTCACCGACTGGGCGGCGGCGCTCACCTACTACGGCCTGCTCTCGCTTTTCCCGGGCCTGATCGCCCTTGTCTCGATCGTCGGCCTGATCGGGGACGCCAAGGGCGCAACCGAAACGATCACCGAAATCGTCACCGCGATCGGACCGGAGTCGGCCGCCCAGACCTTCGCCGGCCCGATCGAATCGATCGCTTCCAGCCAGGGGACCGCCGGCACCGCCTTCGTCCTCGGTCTGGCTGTGGCGCTGTGGTCCGCCTCGGGTTACGTCGGCGCCTTCATCCGCGCTTCCAACGTCATCTACGAGACCCGCGAGGGGAGGCCATTCTGGAAGCTGCGGCCATTGCAGATCGCGATCACCCTGACCATGGTGCTGCTGGGCGTGCTCCTGGTCGTCGGGCTCGTCCTCACCGGGCCAGTCGTCGATGCGGTCGCCGGGCCCCTGGGGATCGGCCCCACGGCGGTGGCGATCTGGAACGTCGCCAAGTGGCCGGCGATGGCGGCGATCTTCGTGCTGATGGTCGGCGTCCTCTACTACGCATCCCCCAACGCGAGGATCCGCGGCTTTCGCTGGGTCACGCCGGGCAGCCTGGTGGCGATCGTCGCCTGGGCCGTCGCCTCAGCGGTCTTTGCCGCCTATGTCGCCAACTTCGGCTCCTACGACAAGGTCTACGGCACCCTGGGGGGCCTGATCGCACTGCTGGTCTGGCTCTGGATCAGCAACCTGGCCATCCTCTTCGGGCATGAGCTGAACGCGGAGCTGGAGCGGGGCGCAGAGATCGAGGAGGGACAGCCCGGAGCCGAGCGTGAGATCCAACTCGAGCCGCGAGCCGAGCCCTGAGCAGTCGATGCCCCTCCGGGCTCGGCAAAGGCGCCGCTAGACCTTCTTCGCCACCTTGTTGGCCGTTTCGCCGGCGTCGCGAACCGAGCTCGCCACCCGGCTGACGCCCTGGCCGAAGCGGTCGGCGCGCTCTGCTGCATCGACGACTGCATTGCTGATCTTCTTCGCGTCCGGCTTGATCCCATTCGTCTTGGGCATGGAAACTCCCAAGACCTTGTGACGCTTGCCAGAGCGGCTGGCGGCGATTGCGCCCGCCACGCCGGCGATAGCCGCCCTCGAAGCGATCAGGGGGACCTTGGCGCCTTTTGCGCCCCGCATCACCGAATCGGCGATGCCATTGGCTCCATTTGCCTTGGCTTTGCCATTCGTTTTCGGGTTCGCTTTCGCTTTACCGGATCGTCGAGTGCTCGATTTCGATTTCGGTTTGGCTTTCGTCTGCGCCACGATGACTTTCCTCCTCCAGCAGCCGCAAAGGCCGCTACTTCCGGGAAAGGTCCGGCTACCCGTTGCTGGACCGGATAATCAATCGAAACGAGCGGGCGGCGCGGGATGACGTCGCAAAACAGGCCCGTCATGCCGGCAGTCCTCCGACCGCCGGCGAACCTATTGTTCCGCGCCCTTGTACGACGCCTCTCAGGAGCAGACCGACGCCAGGGGGCGCACTGGAACGCTTCCCACCTGGCCCGACGCCCGGCCTCTCCGCTCTTGGCAGGAGGAGGCGACCGCAGCCGTGCGGGCGCACTCCGCCACAAGCTTCTTAGCCTCCGCCACGCCGGCCGCCGGCAAGACCACCTTCGGCCTGCACATCGCCCACCGCATGCTGAGAGCGAAGTTCGTCTCGCGCGTCGTCGTGGTCGGCCCGACCACCCACATCTGCCGTCAGTGGGCCGCCGATGCCGCCCGCTACGGCATCGACCTCGAGCCCAACAGGCCAAACTCGGAGGGGCCGGAGTCCGCGGACTTCCACGGCGTCGCCGTCACCTACCAGACGATCGCGGCTGGGCCGGATACCCACAAAGCGGCCGCCGATCGCCGGCCAACCCTGCTGATCGCCGACGAGCCCCAGCACATGGGCGATCAGGCCGCCTGGGGACTGCAGACCCGCAAGGCCTTCGACGGCGCCGCCTTCCGGCTGCTGCTCTCGGGCACGCCCTTCCGATCCGACAATTCCGCCATTCCCTGGGTTACCTACGACGACGACGGCCTCAGCCGAGCCGACTACTCCTACGGCTACTCCCAGGCCCTGGTCGACCGGGTCTGCCGCCCGATCACCTTCCTGCCCTATGACGGCGAGATGGAATGGGTTTCGGACGGTCGGCTGCGCAGCGCCGACTTCGACCTCGTCCTGCCGGCGGCGGAGGCGGCGCGGCGCCTGCGAACGGCGCTCAGCCCGGAGGGTGAGTGGATGGGAGAGGTGCTGCGCGACGGCGACGCCAAGCTGAGCGAGGTACGGGCCGACGGGCATCCCGATGCGGGCGGCTTGGTCATTGCCTCCGATCAGGACCACGCCCGAGCGATTGCAACGCGCCTGGGCTCGATCTCCGGAGAGCAGCCCGAGCTGGTGATGAGCGACGAGCCCGGCGCCAGCCGCCGCATCGCCGAGTTCGCCTCCTCCAACCGGCGCTGGCTGGTCTCGGTCCTGATGGTCTCCGAGGGTGTCGACATCCCCCGTCTGCGGGTCGGCGTCTATGCGACGGCGGCCCGGACCGAGCTCTTCTTCCGCCAGGTGGTCGGTCGCTTCATCCGGGCTACTCCGCGGCCGCGCCGCCAGATGAGCTACCTCCTGATGCCGGCCGACTCGCGGCTGAAGGCGCTCGCCCACGAGATCGAGCTCGAGCGCCGTCACGCGCTCGACCTCTCCCCGACCGGCGAGGAGGAAGAGGTCGAAGAGATGGACGATTTTCAGGGGCGACCCGATCCCGGCGAAGGCTTTGCCGCACTCAGCTCGGGCGACGCCGAGCTGGACGAAGCGATCATGAGCGAGACCACGCTTCAGCTCTTTCCGACCGACGACCCCGAGCCTGTGAAGCAGGTGGGTGCCCGGGCCAAGCCCAAGCCCGCATCGGAGGACCTCGAACCCGAGCGGGAGTCGGCCTATGAGATGCGAGAGCGGTTGCGCGGGGAGCGGCGGAGCCTGGTCGCCAAAGTCGCCCGCCGGACCAGCAAGTCGCACCGGGAGGTCCAGGCCCGCATCAATCGCGACACCGGTGTGCGCTCGGTGCCCAGCGCCACCATCGAGCAGCTCGAGCGCGGCAACGCGATTCTGCGCCGCGACCTCTGGCGCTAGCTTCTGGTTGATCTCCGCTTCCGCGTCCTCGCGATTGCGGGGGCCATGATCGATGGCAAACCAGCCATCGCCCGCCTTGATTCCTTCCATGTCCGTGCCCATCCGAACCTCATAGCCCTTCGCCTGAGCAGCGCGCATGCTGATCAGCCATAACGACGGACGCGAAACGCCTATGGATTGAGGGATCTCCCCTTCCATCCTCCACGCGACGAGACCTGTTGGGTATGGACTCAGTTTCGCTAGCGCAGATCCTTCAAATCACAAGGAAGCTGTTCTCCCGCATCGAGAATCTCTGGATCGCCGGTCAGCAGGGCAGCGCCCTGGGCTGCAGCCAGAGCGACTGCGAAGCAATCGGCAAGCGCCATGGGATGCTGCGCCTTCAGCTCGGCAGCTGCGCGCATTGCTGCCACTCCCGGCAGATGCTCATTGATCTGCGGCCGGAGCTCGTCCAAAACCCGGTCGGCCTCTGCCTTTCCGTGGTCCCGCGCGGTGCGGTAGTGCACCTCGACCAAGTTGATCCAGCTCATTGCTGGACGTTCTCGTGCCAGCACCTCATCTACTGCCTGGGCCGCCGGCTCGTCCCCGTCTAGCCAGGACAGGACAGCCCAGGAATCGAGGCAGCAAGACATCGATTACCGCGGCTCTTTGCGGCGATCGTCTAGCAATCGCGAAGCCATGCCGCTACCCGCAAATCTTCCGCGTAGAGACCGGCGGCGATCAGCCCGCCGTACGATGATGCCATCGGCGACTGACTCGAACGAGACGTCTGAACCGGGACCCAGGCCCGCCTGGTCACGCAGCTCCTTCGGGATAACGACCTGCCCCTTAGCACCCATCTTTTGAGTCATACGAGCCGAGTATAACGGCTGATACACACGGTGTCGACATAAGTGGGCCGCCTGCTGACACTCGGCCCAGAAAGCAGCGACCCGCCGTGCGGTGACACGAGCGGGCCGCCTGAGAATCAATCTGACGCCAGCGCTTCAAGAGCTGCTTTCCGAGTATCGAACCCAGACGCGATTCGACAGCGCAGACGATTTCGTCTTCTCAACCGAAAGGGGGAGCCGGGACAACCCGTCCAACGTCCGCAACCGCTTCCTTGCTGCCGCGGTCAGGCAGGCAAACCAGGAGCTGCGAAAAGCCGGCCATCAGGAGATCGGAGCGATCACGCCGCATTCGCTGCGGCTGAACATGGGCAACAAAAATCCCCGCGCTAGCGGGGTTTTCGATTCAAGCGGCT
>DASSTR010000032.1:0-22169 GCA_035707825.1 Solirubrobacterales bacterium | reverse complement strand
GGCCGTAGTCGGTGTAGCCGGAGACGTCGGCGACACCTCCCTCGCTGGAGATTTTCTGCGAGATGACACGGAAGTCGCGCTCGTGCTCGAAGACGTCTGTGACCTCGGAGATACGCTCGATGAAGACGAAGCTGCGCAGCTTGCGGAAGGAGTCGTGCAGGGCGTGCAGCACGGAGAGAAAGAAGACGCTCGCCGAGGTGACCGAGGTGGAGACGTCGCAGAGGACGTAGATCTCCGGCCGCCGCGGCCGCTTCGGGCGATAGCGGAGCCGCAGCGGCACGCCGCCCGTCTCCAGCGAGGCGCGCATCGTCCGCCGCACGTCCACCGTCTGCCCCTTGCGCCGGCCGCGCTGCTCGTGCCCGAGCGTCGCCAGGCGGCGCTTCATCTGCGAGACGGCGCGATGCACGGCGGCCAGGTCCTGGGTCGGGCTGGTCGGCAGGGCGCGGTCGAGCTCGGCGAGGGGGCGGGAGGGGGGCAGCGTCGATGTGCGCTCGATCAGTTCGCGCTCCAGCTCGCGGCGCAGGTGGCGCTCGAAGCGGTTCAGCTGGTCGCGGTCGATCGGCGGCGGCCCCTCGCCCTCCTCCGCCGGCTGGGTGCCGGCCGAGAGGCCGAGCGTGCGGCGGATGCGCTGCACGTCGACGCCGACCACGCCGGAGCCCTCGTCCTGGCGGCCGAAGGCTGCGATCGCCAGGCGCGCCAGATCGCGCATCTCGTCCTCGTTGCCGTCGGCGATCGCCTGCCTCACCTGGTCGCGCAGCTCGTCGATGTCGAGCCGCTCGCCCCCCTCCTGGCGCTGTCCCTGCTCCTCGATGCCGCGCGCGATCGCCTCCGCCTCGGTGGCGCGGAAGAACCAGCGCTCGAAGAGCAGCTCGAAGAGGCGCCGGTCCTCCTGCGACTTGGCGACGGTGGCGGCGAGGGCCTCGCGGAAGTCGTCCTGGGAGGTCCAGGGGACCTGCTCGAGGGCGGCGAAGGCGTCGAGGATCTCCGACGTGCCCACCGCCACCCCCTCGCTGCGCAGCTCCTCGCAGAAGCTGAGCAGCTTCGCGGCAAGGCCCGGCGGTCCCGTCTCCGCCTTGGGGCCGTATGGAGTGGAGGCCGTCGGCCTCACCCCGCGGCCGGCGCGGAGGGGCCGGCCAGCTTCACCCCGACGCGCTCGGCGACGAGGTCGATGTCGGTGCGGTGCTTGACGAGGACCGAGAGCGACTGCTCGAAGGTCTCGCGGTCGATGTCCTCGGCGCCCATCAGCAGCAGCGTCCGCGCCCAGTCGATCGACTCGGCGATCGAGGGCGGCTTCTTGAGGTCGAGGCCGCGGACCATCTGCACCACCTCGACCAGGCGCCGGGTCATTGTCTCCGGCAGGTCCGGCGTGTGCAGCTGGACGATCTCCATCTCGCGCTCGATGTCGGGGTAGTCGAGCCAGAGGTAGAGGCAGCGCCGCTTCAGCGCCTCGGTCAGCTCGCGCGAGTCGTTGGAGGTGAGGACCACGATCGGCATCGTCGTCGCGGAGACCTGGCCGAGCTCGGGGATCGTGATCTGGAAGTCGGAGAGCAGCTCGAGCAGCATCGCCTCGAACTCCTGGTCGGTCTTGTCGATCTCGTCGATCAGCAGCACGACCGGCTCGGGATTGGCGATCGCCTTCAGCAGCGGCCTCTCGAGCAGGAACTCGTTTTCGAAGATGTCGTCGTGGACGTCCTCCCAGCCTCCCTGGGCGCTGCCGGCCTGGATCCGCAGCAGCTGCTTGCGGTAGTTCCACTCGTAGAGCGCCTTTGCCTCGTCGAGGCCCTCGTAGCACTGCAGGCGCACGAGCTCGCGGCCGGTGGCGCGGGAGAGCGCCTTGGCGAGCTCGGTCTTGCCGACGCCGGCGGGGCCCTCGACCAGCACCGGCTTGCCGAGCCGCTGGGCGAGAAACGAGACCAGCGCGGCGGGCTCGTCGGCGAGGTAGCCGACCTTCGCCAGCGCCTCCTTGACCTCGGCGACGGAGCTGTTGGGATTGGCATCGGGCATAGCGGTGTGCGCAAGCGATGATAATCCGGGCCCGTGCCCGACCCTGTCCTGCCGATCGCCGCGCTGCTGCCGCACAGTGCCGGCCCCTACATCGTGTTGATGCTGATCGGCTTCGTCACCGGCATGCTTGGCCACCTGACCCGAGCCCGCTGGCTGATCGCCGCCGGGGTGATGATGATCTTCCTCGCCGCCTTCCTCTTTCCGCTCGCCGTCAACCTGACGACCGAAAACCCGCCCCCGCCGGTCGACACCTCGCGCTGAGCGATCGCGGGGCGAGCGGCTCCGCGGGGCGTTGGGAGGGGGGTGGTAGGCCTTACCATCCCGTCGACCAACTCCGATGCCTTCAGGAGGTCCCGTCTTGAATCGACTCCGTCTCTTCATCCTGCTAGCCGCCCTGCTGGCGCTGGCCACAACGATCGGCGCCTGCGGCGACGACAGTGGAAGTGGCAGCGGCGGGGACCCGCAGGAGATCGTCGATTCGGCGACGTTCAAGGGGATCGAAAGCGGCAATCTCGACGTGTCGCTGGGCATCGACGCCAGCGGCGAGGAAGGCGGCCATATCGACCTCAGCCTCGCCGGCCCCTTTCAGGGCGGCACCGAGGCGAAGGACTCCGAACTCGAGCTCACCGCCAAGGCGAACGGCTCGATGGGGGACGAAAAGGTCGACTTCGAAGGCGGCCTGACGCTCGTGCCGGGCAACGCCTTCGTCAACTACCAGGGCACCGAGTACGAAGTCGACCCGATCACCTACAGCTTCGCCGAATCGGCGCTCAAGGAAGCTGAAAAGGAAGGCGGCGACGAATCGGCCGGCACCACGGCCTGCCGGGAAGCCGCCAAGGACTTGGAAGTCGGCAACTTCATCGACAACCTGACGAATGACGGCAGTGCCGACGTCGGCGGGACGAGCACGACCAAGGTGAGCGGCGACCTCGATGTGGCGGGCGCCTTCGACGCGCTCGACGAACTCAGCGAAGGGCCCTGCAAGTCGGTGCTTGGGTCGGCCGGGCCGCTGCCGTCGGGCAGCGACCTCGAAGACGCCCAGGGCGAAGTCGAAAAGGCCCTCAAGTCGGCCCAGGTCGAGCTCTACGTCGGCGACGACGACATCGTGCGCCGGCTTTCGGCTCAGCTGACGATCGAACCCGAAGAATCGGGAGAAGTCCAGAGCGTCGAGCTGGACCTCGACATCTCGCTCAGCGGCGTCAACGAAGACCAGCAGATCTCGACCCCGACGGGCGCCAGGGAGCTGAGCAAGCTGTTCCTGAAGCTGGGCATCAACCCGATCGAACTCGCCGGCGCCGCCGAAGGCGGCGACATCGGCGCCCTGCTGCAGAGCATCGGCGGCGCCTTCCTGCAGGGAGCCGCGCCATCCGGCGGCGGTTCTGAAGGCGGCGGCTCCGGGGGTGGAGGCGGCCAGCAGGCCTACCTGCAGTGCCTGCAGGGAGCCACCACGCCGGTCGAAATCCAGCGCTGCATCTCGAAGCTGAGGTAGCAATTCCAGCCGCCTTTCTCCGCACCCCCCAGGGCTGGCCGTACCTGCTGGCCCCCCTGATCCCGATCGCCGTCGCGCTCGATCTCGCCGGCGCCTCGGCGGGGTTGGTCTTCGCCACGTCAGCGATCGGCATCGTGCCGACCGCGGCGCTGATGGGGCGCGCGACCGAGGAGCTGGCGGCCCGCTCGGGGCCGGGGATCGGCGGTTTGCTCAACGTCACCTTCGGCAACGCGCCGGAGCTGATCATCGCCCTCTTCGCGCTCGGCCACGGCCTGCACGAGGTGGTCAAGGCTTCGATCGTCGGCTCGATAATCGGCAATGTCCTGCTCGTCCTCGGCGCCGCCATGTTCGCGGGCGGGCTGGGCCGGGAGCGGCAGGCGTTCAGCCGCACCACGGCCAGCGTGCAGACCTCGATGCTGCTGCTGGCCGGCGCCGCGATGCTGATGCCGGCGATCTTCGAGCTCGTCGAGGGCAAGGGACTACCCGCCCCGAGCGCCGAGTCGATCAACTACGGCTCCACCGTCGAGCATCTCTCGCTGGCCGTCGCGATCGTCCTCATCGCCACCTACGTCGCCGGCCTCGTCTTCTCGTTGAAGACGCATCGCGACCTCTTCAATCCCGAGTACGAGGAGGAGGACAGTTGGGGCTGGTCCACCCGCACCTCGATGATCGCCCTGGCGATCGCCGGCGTTCTCGTCGGCCTGATGTCGGAGGTCCTCGTCGGCTCCATCAGCGAGGCCTCCCACGCCGTCGGGCTCTCGGAGTTCTTCATCGGCGCGATCGTCGTCGCGATCGTCGGCAACGCGGCCGAGCACTGGGTGGCGGTGCTCGTGGCGATGAAAGACAAGATGGACCTCGCGGTCAACATCGCGATCGGCTCCAGCGCCCAGGTCGCCCTCTTCGTCGCCCCGGTGCTGGTGATCGCCTCCTTCTTCCTCGGCCCCAACCCGCTGCCCCTCGTCTTCAACGGCTTCGAGCTCGGCGGCATCCTGCTGGCGATCGTGATCGCCAACCACGTCGCTCAGGACGGGGAGTCGACCTGGTTCGAGGGACTGCAACTGCTCGCCGTCTACGTCGTCCTCGCGCTGGCCTTCTACTACGCCTGAGCGCGGGCATGGGACGCCGCTTCGCATAGGCTCGCCGAGTGGATGCCTTCCTGCTCCTGATCAGTTTCGCCGTCATCCTCTCGGGTGCGCTGCTGTTCACCAACGCCGTCGAGTGGTTGGGTCACAGGCTGGCGCTCGGCGAGGGCGCCGTGGGAAGCCTGCTGGCTGCGGTCGGGACGGCGATGCCCGAGACGTTGATCGCGATCGTCGCCCTGCTCGGCGCGGCCGAGGGAGCCGACCAGGTGGCGATCGGCGCGATCGTCGGCGCTCCCTTTCTGCTCGCGACCCTGGCGATGGGCCTGGTCGGCCTCTTCGCCTACATGTACCGCAACCGGCGCAGTCAGGGCCTGCGTTTGGAGGCCCATGCCCCAACCCTGGAGCGCGACCTGCTCTTTTTCCTCGCCTTCTTCGCGCTGGCGCTGGCGCTCGCCTGGGGTGCGCCGCCGGCGCTGCGGATCCCGGTCGGCGTGATCGCGATCCTTTCCTACCCCCTCTACATCCGCCGCACCCTGCTCGGCGCCGGTGAGGTGCAGGCGGAGGAGTCCCTCGACCCGCTGATCTTCGAGCGTCGCTCCGAACGGCAGCGCGATCCCAGCCTGGCTCTCTGCTCGCTGCAGCTCCTCGTGGGGCTGGCGGCGATGGTGGGCGGCGCCCACCTCTTCGTCGAGGAGCTGCTGCACTTCGCCGATTCGCTCGGAGTGGAGGCCCTTGTCCTCTCGTTGATCCTCGCGCCGCTGGCGACCGAGCTGCCCGAGAAGGTGAACAGCTTCTTCTGGGTCCGCGAAGGCAAGGACGCACTCGCGCTCGGCAACATCACCGGGGCGATGGTCTTCCAATCGACGATCCCGGTCGGGATCGGCCTGATCTTCACCGACTGGGACCTGGGCGGCAACGCGGCCCTCTCCGTCGCCCTCGGGCTGGTCGGAGGCTTCCTTGCCTACGAGGCCCTGCATCGCCGGGGCCGCTTCGGCCTCGCCCCGGTCGTGGCCTGGTTCACGCTCTACGGCGCCTACATCGCCGTCGTAGCAGTAGGCGCTTGAGCCGTCGACCTGGGTGGCTACGCAGCGGTGAGCTCGGCGAGCGCGCCCAGCACGACGTCGTCGTGCGTTTTCGGCGAGACCTTCGGGAACACCTTGGCGATCTTGCCGTCGGCGTCGATGAGGAAGGTCGCCCGCTGCACGCCCCAGTACTTCTTCCCGTACATCGACTTCTCGACCCAGGTGCCGTAGGCGTCGGCCACGGCGTGGTCGGCGTCGGCGAGCAGGGTGAAGTCGAGGTCGAATTTGCCGGCGAACTTCTTCACCGCGGCGACCTCGTCAGGTGAGACGCCGAGCACCCGCGCGCCCGCCGCCGCGTAGTCGGCGCCGCGATCGCGGATGCCGCAGGCCTGGGTGGTACAGCCCGGTGTATCAGCCCGCGGATAGAAATAGAGGACCACGGTCTGGCCGCGCAGCTCCGAAAGGGTGACCTCGTTGCCGTCCTGGTCGGGCAGGGTGAAGTCGGGTGCGCTCGCACCGGCCTCCAGCATCAGTCCTCGCGCCCCGGATCCTGTCCGTCCTCGTCCTCGTCCATCTCGTCGTCACCCTGCTCGAGGGCGGTTTCGGACACCGAGCCGGTGGAGCCGGGGTGGTAGTGGGTCTGGAAGCTCTCCAGCAGGCGATCGCGCGAGTCCTCATCGACCGGCACCTCATCGGAGATCCGCACCCAGTCGGCTCCCTCGTAGGCCTCCATGTTGAAGACCTCCTGGTCGAGCGAGGTCGAGTCGTCGACGACGACCAGCACCTCGGTCTGCGGGTTGAAGTAGGTGCCGGGCTGGACGAGCAGATCCTCGACCTCGTAGAGATTGTCCTCGGCGGCGCCTGCCATCACTGGCCCAATCGTATGAAATCTTCGAGCTGGCGCTCGGTCTCGGCGGCGACGTCGAGCGGCTCCTGGCCACCGCGCATCCGGCGTTCGTTGTGGGCGACCACCAGTTCCCGGATCTCATCGCGCAGCTTCTCATCCAGGGGAGGCGGGGCGCCATCGGCCGCAAGCAGGCTGGCCAGCTCGGCTTCGACGTCGAGCGGCGGCTCACCGCGGCGCAAGCGGCGGTAGGACTTGGCCTCCAGCATCTGCCGCGCTTCAGCGGCCTGCAGGGCCCTGTCGATCGGGGGCGAAGGCGGCGGCAGGCGCGAAGGTGGCGGCATCGGGGCGAGGCCGAAGCGGCCTTTTCCGAGGCCCTCCCAGGCGGGGCCGGAGTTGGCAAAGGCGGTCGCCGCGATCGGGAGGGCCAGGAGGGTGATCGCGGCCAGCACGTAGCCGCTTTTCATTCCGATCATGCTCAGCGCGAGCACCATTGGCAAAGACTACGTCTCCCACGCCGAACTGGCCATCCGGTACTCTTTGGCGCTGGTTGACTGACCAGTCAATCGACAGACTTCGTAAGAAAAGGAGCCCCGAGCAGTGGTTGATTTCACCCTGACCGACGAGCAGAAGGATCTACGCGAGCTGGCCCACAACTTCGCGGAGAAAGAGATCCGCAAGGTCGCCTGGGAGTACGACAAAGAGGGCACCTGGCCGCAGGACATCATCGACAAGGCCTGGGAGGTGGGGTTGATGAACACCCACATCCCCGAGGCCTACGGCGGACCGGGTCTCGATTACCTCTCCGGCTGCCTGATCGAGGAAGAGCTCGGCTGGGGCTGCTCCGGCATCGCCACGTCGCTGATGGCCAACGGCCTCGCCTCGGCCCCCGTCACGATCGGCGGCTCCGAGGAGACGAAGAAGAAGTACCTCGGGATGCTGACCGAAAGCAACAAGCTCGCCTCCTTCTGCCTGACTGAGCCCGACGCGGGCTCAGACGTCTCCGGGATGAAAACCCGCGCCGTCAAGAAGGGCGACAAGTACGTCATCAGCGGCTCCAAGTGCTTCATCACCAACGGCAGCTACGCCGATTGGTTCACCGTCTACGCCAAGACCGACCCTGAGGCAGGTCACCGCGGGATCAGCGCCTTCGTCGTCGACGCCGACCTCCCCGGGGTCACGGTCGACAAGAAGGAGGACAAGATGGGCCAGCGGGCGTCCAACACCGCGACCATCTCCTTCGACGAAGTCGAGATCCCGGCCGAGAACATGATCGGCGAGGAGAACAAGGGCTTCAAACTGGCGATGATGACCCTCGATCGCACCCGGCCCGGCGTCTCGGCGATGGCAGTCGGCATCGGCCGCGCCGCCCTCGAGTATGCGACCGAGTACTCCAAAGAACGGGTTCAGTTCGGGGTGCCGATCGCGATGCACCAGGCGATCCAGTTCATGATCGCCGACATGGCGACCAAGGTCGAGGCCGCCCGCCTGCTGGTCTGGAACTCGGCGGTGATGCTCGACCAGGGTGTTCGCAACAGCAAGGTCTCTTCGATGGCCAAGCGGTTCGCCGCCGACTCGGCGATGGAGATCGCCGTCGACGCCGTCCAGGTCTACGGCGGCTACGGCTTCATCAAGGAGTACCCGGTCGAGAAACTGATGCGCGACGCGAAGATCATGCAGCTCTACGAGGGGACCAGCCAGATCCAGCGTCTGGTGATCGCCAAAGAAGTGCTGCTGCCGCGCCAGGCCAACGAGCCGACTCCGGAGGCCGAAGCCGCCGCTAAGTCCGCCGAGGAGAGCCAGGCCGAGCAGGCCGCGGCGACCGTTTAACGCTTAGGGCAGGGGCCCTAAAGAGAGCCGCCGGCCCGCGCTTCGGGCCGGCGGCTCGTTTTTTTTGCGGCGGGTTCCCGCCGGAGGGGGCTTCCCACCGCAGATACGGTTAGCGATGTGAATCCTGCTGAACGCGTTGCGGAGGGAAGGGCGGCGCGCTCGCGGGCTCCTCGCTCCTCTCACGGGAAGTGGCGGCCCTCCGGAAAGCGGCCGGACCCCATCGGCCTGCTCGAGGCGCAGGCCCGCTCGCGGGTGCCTGAGCTGGTCCCGATCCGCTACGGGCGCATGGCCGCCTCGCCGTTCGCCTTCTTCCGCGGCGCCGCGGCGGTGATGGCGGCGGACCTGGCGGAGACGCCGGTCAGCGGGCTGCGAGTGCAACTCTGCGGGGACGCCCACCTCGCCAACTTCGGCGCCTTCGCGGCCCCCGACCGCAGCCTGGTCTTCGACCTCAACGACTTCGACGAGTCGCTGCCGGGCCCCTGGGAGTGGGACGTAAAGCGGCTGGCCGCCAGCTTCGAGATCGCGGCGCGCGAAAACGGGCTGCGGCGCAAGCAGCGGCGCTCGGTCCTGCTCAGGGTCGCGAGCGAGTACCGCAAGGCGCTGCGCTCCTTCGCCGGGATGCGCAACCTCGATGTCTGGTACGCGCGCCTGGATATCGAGGCCCTGCTTGAGGATGTGCGAGCTTCGACCCGGTCGAAGAAAGTCGCCGCCGATCTGAAAAGGGCGGAGAGGGGCATCGCCAAGGCGCGTGGGAAGGACCACCTGAGGGCGCTCGGCCGGCTGACCCACGAGGTCGACGGCGAGCTGCGCTTCCTCAGCGATCCACCCCTGCTCGTCGGCGCGCGCGAGCTGATGCCGAAGGCCGAGAGCCGCCACCTCGAGGCGACGATCGGCGAGGTCCTGGAGGCCTACGGCTCGACCCTGCAGGGCGACCGTCGCCATCTGCTGGGCAGCTACCGGCTGCGCGACCTCGCCCGCAAGGTGGTCGGGGTCGGCAGCGTCGGCACCCGCGCCTGGATCGTGCTGCTGACGGGCCGCGACGATTCGGACCCGATGATCCTGCAGGCGAAGGAGGCCGAGGCCTCCGTCCTCGAGCCCTATGCGGGAAAGAGCCGGTTCCGAAATCACGGCCGGCGGGTGGTCGAGGGGCAGCGCTTGATGCAGGCGGCCAGCGACAGCTTCCTCGGCTGGTGCCCCGCGGTCGGGTTCGACGGTCGCAAGCGCGACTTCTACGTTCGCCAGCTCTGGGACTGGAAGCGCTCGGTCGATACGGAGCTGCTCTCGCCGGGGGGACTGGAGGTCTACGCCCACATGTGCGGCTGGACCCTGGCCCGTGCCCACGCGCGCTCCGGCGACGCCGTCGCGATCGGCGCCTATCTGGGCTCCGGTGAGGCCTTCGACGACGCGATCGTCGAGTTCTCCGACGGCTACGCGGACCAGAACGAGAGCGACCACGCGGAGCTCCTCGCCGCGATCGACTCAGGGCGGATCGAGGCGCAGGACGCCTAAAGGCCGCACTCGGCCGGACACAAGCCGGTCCGCGGCCGAAGGGACCGCGCTCAGCGGCGCGGCGGGGCGTCGCCCTGGCGGGCGGCCTTCTGGCGCTTGATCTTGTCGAGCTCGACCTTGCGCAGGCGCACCGACGCAGGGGTGATTTCGACGCACTCGTCCTCGCGCAGGAACTCCAGCGACGCTTCCAGGGTCAGCCGCGTCGGCGGCTCCAGGCGCTCGAGCACCTCGGCGCCCGCGGCGCGCATGTTGGTCTGCTGCTTTTCCTTGACCGCGTTGACGTCGAGGTCCTCGGAGCGGGCGTTCTCGCCGACGATCATCCCCTCGTAGACCTCCTCACCCGGCCCGGTGAAGAGGGTGCCGCGATCCTGCAGGTTGGCCAGCGAGTAGCCGGCGGTCTTGCCGCGGCGGTCGGCGACTATCGAGCCGCTCGCCCGCGTGCGCAGCTCGCCGGCCCAGGGCTCCCATCGATCGAAGACGTGGTTCATGATCCCGGTGCCGCGGGTCTCGGTGAGGAACTCGGTGCGGAAGCCGATCAGGCCGCGGGCGGGGACGAGGAACTCCATCCGCACCCAGCCGGTCGAGTGGTTGACCATCTGCTCCATGCGCCCCTTGCGAGCGGCCAGCAGCTGCGTGACGGCGCCGACGTGCTCCTCGGGCGCGTCGATCGAGAGCCGCTCGACCGGCTCGTGGAGCTTGCCGTCGATCTCCTGGGTCACCACCTGAGGCTGGCCGGCGGTCAGCTCGAAGCCCTCGCGGCGCATCATCTCGAGCAGGACGACGAGCTGCAGCTCACCGCGCCCCTGGACCTCCCAGGCATCGGGACGGCCGACGTCTCTGACCCTGATAGAGACGTTGCCGACCAGCTCGGCGTCGAGGCGGTCGAGGATCTGCCGGGCGGTCAGTTTGCTTCCCTCCAGCCCGGCCAGCGGCGAAGTGTTGATCCCGATCAGGATCGAGAGCGACGGCTCGTCGACGCTGATCACCGGCAGTGGCCGGGGGTCCTCGATATCGGCGAGCGTCTCGCCGATCGTCACCTCTTCGATCCCGGCGACGGCGATGATTTCGCCGGGCCCGGCCTCCTTGGCGCTCATCCTCTCGAGCGCCTCGGTGACGTAGAGCTCCGAGATGGCCGCCCGCCTGACCGAGCCGTCGGCGCGGCACCAGGCGATCTGCTGGCCGGAGCGGATCGTCCCGTTGTGGACGCGGCAGATGGCCAGGCGCCCGACGTAGGGCGAGGCGTCCAGGTTGGTGACGTGGGCCTGCAACGGCGCGTCGGCCTCATAGGTCGGCGGCGGGATCTTCTCCAGCATCAGGTCGAGGAGGGGGGAGAGGTCGGTCCCCTCGACTCCTTCATCCAGCGATGCCCAGCCCGCTTTGGCATTCGTGTAGACGATCGGGAAGTCGATCTGGTCGGAGTCGGCGTCGAGATCGATGAAGAGCTCGTAGACCTCCTCGACGACCTCGGCGATGCGCGCGTCGGGCCGGTCGACCTTGTTGACGACGAGGATCACCGGCAGCCCGGCCTCGAGCGCCTTGCGCAGCACGAAGCGGGTCTGGGGAAGCGGGCCCTCGGAGGCGTCGACCAGCAGCAGCACGCCGTCGACCATCGTCAGCCCGCGCTCGACCTCGCCGCCGAAGTCCGCGTGGCCCGGGGTGTCGACGATGTTGAGCTTCACGCTCTTGTGGTGGACGGCCGTGTTCTTGGCCAGGATCGTGATCCCCTTCTCGCGCTCGAGGTCCATCGAGTCCATCACCCGCTCCGCCACGTCCTGGCCCTTGCGGAAGGCGCCCGACTGCCACAGCATCGCGTCGACCAGGGTCGTCTTGCCATGGTCGACATGGGCGACGATGGCGATGTTTCGGAGGTCGTCTCGGGTGGCGGTCACGGCGGTGGGGGAGGGTAGGGGAGCAGGCGGGGAAGGCGCGTCTTTGGGGGTGCCGGTCAAGGCCGGCGGAATCGACTCGAGCCCTCGGGAGTCGGTTCAGGGCCCAGAACGACAACGCCCGCCTCAGGGGCGGGCGTCGAAGCTACATGGTGCGACGGCGCTAGGCGGCCGACTGAACGCTCGACGCGGCGGGGCCTTTCGGACCGTCCTCCGTCTCGTAGCTCACTTTCGAGCCCTCGGTCAGAGACCGGAAGCCCTCGGCCACGATCGCGCTGTGATGCACGAATACGTCCTGCGAGCCATCGTCGGGCGTAATGAACCCGTAGCCCTTATCGTCGCTAAACCACTTAACAGTTCCAGTGGGCATGCATTGCCTCCACTTCATGTGCTGCGAACGCGGAGGATGCGGTAAAGCAACGACGCGAGCGCTAGACACAACTTTGCCGGTTTCCCCGGCCTAACGGTGGGCACCGTAGCAGGCTCGGCGTACGGGACGCCGCTCCTTCGGCATGTCGCCGCCTTCCCGTCAGGCGGGCGAACGCCGGGAGCCACGGGAATCGGCGGGCTGCGACCGCCGCCCCGAAGCCGAAAGCCGATGGGAATCGAGAGTTCGAGCATCGGCCCCAGCGCTCGAAACGTCGAGGCCGCGTGTTTCAGAAATGTCCAAACGTGTCGATACTTCGCTGCAGATGACCAAGTGGTTCCGCCCCCGCCGTCGCAGGCCCCAGCGCTGGCTGCTCGCCGCGGCCCTCAGCGCGTCTGTTTTGACTCCCCCGCCTGCCGTGGCGATGCAGCGGCTGGGACCGAATGCCAATCTCTCGCCAAGGCTTGCTGAGCTGGCGACGCCCGCCGTCCAGGGCCTGTCGCACGCCGCGCAGGCGAGGAGGCTCGGTGTCGCGGTGAACGGCCCGGGCAGCCTCGTCCGAGAAGGCAACCGGGTCCTTGTCGAAATGAGCTTCGACCACGGCGCCATCGCCCAGCTCGACGCGCTGCGCGCCGCTGGGGGCCGAGTGGTTTCCGCCAGCCGCCGCTACCAGACGGTGACAGTCGCGGCGCCGCCCGATGCTCTGCACGGCTTGGCAGACGTCGATGGAGTGGGGAGCGTCCAAGAGGTGCGGGCGCCGATCGTCTACGGAGCCGGCGAAGCCACGACCGCGGCGGTTGGCGCCAATTGCGAAGGGGGGAGCATCGTCTCCGAGGGCGCCGGTCCGCCACAGGACCAACTGCACGTCACCGAAGCGCGCAGCAAGTACGACGTCGATGGCAGCGGCGTCACCGTGGGCGTCCTTTCCGACTCCTATGACAAGGCAACCAAAGCGGCCACCCACGCAAAAGAAGACGTGGCAAGTCGCGACCTGCCAGGGCCGGCGAACGAATGCCCTAGCGAGAAGATGCCAGTGGAAGTGATTGAAGACTTCGGATCGTCGAGCAAGGCGACCGACGAGGGCCGCGCCATGTTGCAGATCGTCCACGACGTCGCACCGGCAGCCAACCTCGCTTTTGCCACCGCCTTCACCGGTGAACAGTCATTTGCCCAGAACATCGAAAGGCTCGCCAAACCGGTTGGCGAAGGCGGTGCTGGCGCCGACGTCATCGTCGACGACGTTGCCTATTTCCACGAGCCCTTTTTCCAGGACGGGCCGGTTGCGGCTGCCATCAGCAAGGTCACATCGGAAGGCGTGGCTTACTTCTCCGCGGCGGGCAACGACAATCTGTTCGACTCGAACGAACACGAAATCGCCTCCTGGGAAGCGCCCGAATATCGAGATGCCCATAGCTGCCCTGCTCCGATCATTTCTCTCTCCGAAGAATTCGAAGAATTTGAAGAAAAAATCATCGAAGAAGAAGAACTGACTGGGGTGGAACCGCAGGGCCTGCATCCGGACCATTGCATGAACTTCAAACCCACCGGTAGCCCAGACACCGAATTCGGCCTCACTGTCGAACGTGGGCGAACCCTGACTGTGGATCTCCAATGGGCCGAGCCCTGGTACGAAGTCACTACTGACCTCGATGCCTTTCTGGTCAATGAAAAAGGAGAAATCCTTGAAGCGTCTTTGGAAGACAACGCCGGCGACCCTGAACCCGAAGAAGAAGGAGCAACTCAGAAGCCAGTAGAGGTGCTCGAATGGGAAAACACAACAAAACCGGCACAGGAAGTGCGCCTGATCATCAATCGCTTTTCGGGGTCGAGCCCGCGGCTTAAGTTTGCGTTCCTGGAGAACGGGCGCGGAGTGACGGAAACGGAGTACCCAGAAGGTGCTGGGGAAGACGTTGTCGGTCCGACGATCTTTGGTCATGCTGCTTCCAGTAGTGCGGTCGCCGTTGCAGCGGTGCCCTACAACAACTCGAATACGGTCGAGGCGTACTCGTCGCGAGGGCCTGTTTTCCACCACTTCGGGCCGGTGATCGGCACTACGGCTGCTGATCCCTTGCCGACGCCGGAAGAAATCGAAAAGCCGGACGTCGCTGCAACGGACGGCGGTGCAACAACCTTCTTTTCCTCCCTCGAAGGTGGCGAATGGCGTTTCTGGGGCACGTCGGCTGCGGCCCCGCACGCCGCAGGCATTGCCGCCTTGCAGCTCGAGGCAAAGCCATCCGCCACGGTGGAAGAAATTCGCGAAGCCCAAACGGAAACTTCAGACAAAACCTTGGTTGGCGTATTTGGAAAAGAGGCGGTAGGTGCTGGCCTGCTCGACGCGGACGGGACGTTGGCTTTCCTGCTGCCCTCCACGGTGTCGATCACCAAGCATCCCTTGAGCCGAACCACAGAAACAACCCCGACCTTCGAATTCACTCCTACCTCAGGGCTCGAGTGCTTTGTCGACAGCCAGTTGGTCGCAGACCCCTGCTCCTCGCCCTACACGACCTCCGTACTTGCCGATGGTCCTCATATGTTCAAAGCGGAAGCGAGCGACGGAGAAAGCGCGTCGTTCTCATTCACCGTCGATACGACGCCACCGGTGATCACGATCACCAAACGCCCACCGACGCCCACCTCCGATTCGACGCCGAGCTTCTCCTTCGCGACTGATGAGCCGGCAAACCCCTTCACCTGCGCCGTCGACGGCGGCTCGGCGCAGTCGTGCGCGTCGTCGCTCACTCTCGACGCGCTCGAGGATGGCTCCCACTCGCTTCTGATCACGGCCACCGACCAGGTCGGCAATTCGAGCCAGAAAGTGGTTCCGTTCGAGATCGACACCAAGGCGCCGTCTCCCGCGATCACCGAGAGCCCGCCCGCGCTGTCGAACGACCCGCGACCCTCCTTTGCCTTCTCGGCGGGGGAACCGGTGGCGTATGTCTGCTCGATCGACGGCGAAGTTCCGGAGCCCTGCGCGTCTCCGTTCGAAGTGTCCTATCGGCTCGCGGACGGCTCGCACAGCTTCGAAGTCGTCGCCACAGACCTCGCCGGCAACAGTGGACGGGCAACCGCGACCTTCGCCATCGACGCCACTCCGCCGCAGACTTTCATCAGCTCCCATCCGCGGAAGTTCATCCGCGCATCCAAGCGCGGGATCATCGGCATCCTGCGCTTCAGGTCCAACGAGTCGAACGTCGTCCTGGCCTGCAAAATCGATCGCGGGCTGTGGCATTTCTGCCGCACGCGGATAAGGCGCCGCTTCAAGCCGGGGCGCCACACGATCACGGTCAAAGCCCAGGACGAAGCGGGCAACGTCGATCCGACGCCCGCGGTCTACCGCTTCGTCGTCAGACACCGCCGCTGATCCGCGAAGGGTCGCCAGGAGCCGATCCCGGGCGGGCTAGGTGCTGGGCGCCTGCCGGCGGATCGCCCAGTGCCCGGCGAAGAGCAGGGCCAGCAGACCGGCGGCGGTGCCGAGCACGAGCGGATCGGTGAGCTGGAGGCCCTCCAGCTTGGTGCCGAAGTAGACCGCCAGCGCGGTGATCGGCAGGTAGCCGATCGCGGTCGTCCAGATGAAGCGCCAGGTCGGCACGTGGGCCGCTCCGGCCGCGTAGGAGACGAGGCTGAAGGGGAGGATGGGGATCAGCCGCACGGCGATCAGCAGCGTCACTCCGCCCCGCTCGATCATCGCCTCGGTGCGCTCGAAGCGCTCCTCTCCCAACCAGCGGTCGAGCAGCGGCCGGGCCACCGAACGGCCGACCGCGAAGCAGATCAGGCCCGAGAGCAGCCAGCCGAACATCGTCAGCGCCAGGGCGGGGAAGAAGCCGTAGGCGAACCCGGCCGCGGCGTCGACGATCTCGGCGGGGAAGAAGACGACGGCGTGGATCAGCGTCAACGCGACCATCAGCAGCGGCCCGGCGACCCCGAGTTCGTCGAGCTGGCGGCGCACCTCGTCCGTTTCTCCGTGGATCGCCGCTATGAAGGCGTCGTGCAGGGCCGGGACGGCGAGCACCAGCCCGGCCAGCAATGCCAGCCCGGCGAGGGTGATCCCGATCTCGAGCATTGGGATCCGCGGCCGGCCGCCGCCATCCGGCCGCCTGCGGGCCTCGACATTGGGCTCCGGCATGGCCGGCTACCCCGCGGGGACGAAGGTCATCTAGTCCTGCAGCCGCTCCGCCAGGCCCGAGTAGCGGGCCCAGCCCTTGTCGCGGCTGATCGCCGTTTCGAGCACGCCCAGGTCGCCGACGAGCACGCAGGAGCTGCGCGCGCGGGTGATGGCGGTGTAGAGGAGGGGGCGGCTCAGCATTCGCAGGTGCGAACGGTGGCAGATGGTGACGACGACCGGCACTTCGCAGCCCTGCGCCTTGTGGACAGAGATCGCATAGGCGAGGCGCAGGTCGCCGGCTTCGTTGTAGGGGATCAGCAGCGAGCCGCCCTCGTCGGTGTCGACGACCACCGCTTCCTCCCGCGGATCGTCGGAGCGCAGGAACACGATCGAGCCGTTCATCAGGCCCAGCTCGTGTGAGTTGCGAGTCTGGATCAGGCGGTCGCCGATGCGGAAGCGGTCGTTCAACGCCGGCTTCCCATTCGGGTTCAGCTCCGCGCGCAGGCGTTCGTTGAGGACGTTGAGCCCCACCGCACCCCGATACATCGGCGCCAGCACCTGCACGTCGCGGATCGGGTCGCAGTCGAACTCCGAAGGAGCCCTGTTGGAAACCACGTCGACCACCGCCTCGAGTGCCGCCTGGGGGTTGGCGCGTTCGATGAAGAAGAAGTCGTGTTCCTGGTCCTCTTCGGGCTCCAGGTGGGGCGGGCGGCCGCGATTGATCTCGTGGGCCGCGGTCGTGATCATCGAGCGGGCCGCCTGGCGGAAGATGCGGTTGAGCCGCACGACGGGGACGATTTCCGAATCGATCAGGTCCTCGAACGGCTTGCCGGCCCCGATCGGCGGCAGCTGGTCGGCGTCGCCGACGAAGACGATGTGGGTCGTCTCGGCGAGCCCGCCGAGCAGGATCTCGGCGAGGCGCAGGTTGAGCATCGAGGACTCGTCGACGATCACCAGGTCGACGGGGAGGGGGTGGTCGGCCTTGTAGTGGGGCTCGCGTCCCGGCGTCCACTCGAGCATGCGGTGGATCGTCTGGGCTTCGTGGCCGGTGGCTTCCTCGAGCCGGCGGGCGGCCCGCCCCGTAGGCGAGCAGAGCGCGATCTCGAGGCCGGCTTCCTCGGCCGCCGCGACGATTGCCCGCGTGCAGACTGTCTTGCCGACGCCGGGGCCGCCGGTGACGACCGAGATGCGCGCGGCGAAGACACCCTCGACCGCCGCCCACTGCTCGTCGGTGAGACCCTCCTGATGGTCCCGCACGGGCTCGAATTCGAGGAAGGGAGGCGCGCCGGCGCGGGCGTGCAGCATCTGCGCCACCGCCACCTCGCTGTCGAAGGTGCGCTCCCGGTAGGCGTAGCCGTGGTCGAGGAGCAGGCCGCGGGCGCCGAGCAGCACGTCGTAGTCGACCTCGCGTTCGATCAGCCTTTCCGTTCGCCTCTCCAGCTCGCGCATCGGCAGGTTGGTGTGGCCCTCCTGCTCGGCGTCGGCAAGGGCGAATACCGCGGCGGCCTGGGCGCGCCGGTCGGACTCCGGCGGAACGTCGGTGGCGAGGGCGATTTTGTCGGCGCGGGCGAAACCGATGCCTTCGATCTCGGTCAGGCGATAGGGGTCTTCGTGCAGGACCGCCATCGCCTTGTCGCCGTAGCGGCTGTGGATCCGCCCGGCAAGGTGGGCGAGGCCGTGGGGCGCGAGCTGGATGTGGAGATCGCGGATCGCCCGCGAGGCCAGCCACGACTCGGCCGCCTCTTTGGCCTGCTTCTCGCTGATCCCGCGCATCGAGCCGAAGACGCCCGCGGGGCTGGCGGAGATCGACTTGAGGACGCCCTTGCCGTACTCGTCGACCAGCCGTTCGGCGCGCGTGGGCCCGATATGGCGCAGCGACGCGAGGTAGGCGATCAGCCCTTTGCGATCGACCGGGTCGAGCGGCAGCGCCCCGTCGGCGCGCAGCTGGCGCCCGTAGCGCGAGCTGCTCTCCCACTCTCCGCTGACTTCGGCCCGATCTCCTCTCCTCAGGTGGGCAACGGGGCCGATGAGGCCGAACTGGTCGCCGGATTCCTCATCCTCGACCTCCAGCACGGCGTAGCTGAAGTCTTCGGCCCGGTAGGTGACGCTGAGCACCTCGACCGTTCCCGAATATGTCGACTCATCGAGGAGGGTGAGGGTGCCGTTCACACTTTTAAGCTAGCTCGTATCGCGGGCAATTCAAATTTGGAATCTGGGGGTCGGGGCTTCGGTCTCTGCGACAGCTGCGTCCACCAGCAGCTGGTCCCCAACAGGCGTGGTTCGGTCTTCTCACTATGTAGACGCTCGCGCGCCGATCAGCGCTACCCGCGCTACCCCCGGATACCCGTCCTCAGCTGTCCCGGCCACGAGCCGCAGGGGCCCGCGCGACCCGCTTAGCCACTCGTAGCCCGCCTCGATCAGTCGAGAAGACCGACCTGGCGCAGGATCGAGACCGAGTCCGAATAGACGTCCTTGCGCTTGATCAGGCCGTTCTCGAAGGGAATCGAGTCGATCCCGTCCCAGCTGATCGTGCGGCCGCTGGGCGGCGCCTCGATGTCTCCACGGCGCATCGTCTCGGTGTGGGTGGCGCTCGCCGTCCACTCCTGCACCACCAGCCCCTCGCGGACGTAGAGGCGTCGGGTCTCGAACTCGAGGTCGGGCCAGGAGGAGAAGATCGAGGCGATGTGGCCGCGAACCTCCTCGCCGCTGGCCGACTCGCCGGCGGTGTGGTTGGCGAAGACCATGTCCGGCGCGTGCATCGCCATGATCGTGTCGAGGTCCTGGGCGTTCCAGGCCTCGTTGTAGCGATCGATCGCGGCGCTGAGGGCCGTGACGCTGTTCTCCACGCTCACGGGAACCACCCTAACCCCGGTTGGACGGCAACGCGAGGCAGCCGGTCGGGTTTGGCGAGGGCGCGAGTTGGCTAACTTGCCTTTGACCCGACTTCGAGCAGAGGGAGATTTCGCGTGGACATAGGCATCGGACTTCCCAACGCCGTTCCCGGCGCAAGCGGTACGCAACTGACCGAGTGGGCCCGGCGGGCGGAGGCGCGCGGCTTTTCGAGCCTGGGAACGATCGATCGCATCGTCTACGACAACTACGAGCCGCTGACGGCGCTTGCCGCCGCCGCGGCGGTGACCGAGCGGATCGGTCTCTGCACCACGGTCCTGCTGGCGCCGCTGCGCCCCAATCCCGTCCTGCTCGCCAAGCAGGCGCTCAGTGTCCACGCTCTCTCCGGCGGCCGGCTGTCGCTGGGCCTGGGGCTGGGCGCGCGCGAGGACGACTACGAGATCAGCGGGGTTGAGCTGCAGGGTCGGGGACGGCGGTTCGACGAGATCCTGGAGCGGATCAAGGAGACCTGGGACGGGGGAGAGGTCGGCCCCGGGCTGGAGGGCGCGCCGCGCCTGATCCTCGGCGGCCACGCCGATGCTTCCTATGCCCGCGCGGCCCGCTTTGCGGATGGATGGATCGCCGCCGGCTCCGGCCCCGACGTGTACCGCGACTCGGCGCAGAAGCTGAAGGACGTCTGGGCCGACGCAGGCCGTGAGGGCGAGCCACCGACGATGGCCCTCGCCTATTTCTCGCTCGGCGAGAACGCGGCCGAGGACGTGCGGTCCAACCTGATGCATTACTACGCATGGCTGGGAGACGAAGTCGCTTCGGCAATCGGGGCGAGCGCTGCGCAGGACCCCGAGGCGGTGCAGCGAGTCATCGCCGCCTATTCCGATGCCGGGTGCGACGAGTTGATCCTCTGCCCGAGCTCCTCCGACCCCAAGCAGGTCGACCTGCTCGCCGACGCCGCCGGCCTCTGAGCCGCCCGCCGCGTCGGTGATCATCTGGCCATGCCGGAGGATCTGCCGACGATCGCCTTTGCAACGCCCGGCGACTTCGAGGCCTGGCTGGAGGAGCATCACGCCGGCTCTGAGGGCATTTGGCTGAAGATCGCCAAGAAAGACTCGGGCGTGCCGAGCGTCACCTACGCCGAGGCCCTGCGCGCCAGCCTCTGCTTCGGATGGATCGACAGCCAGAAGAGGGGCTTCGACGAGCGCTTCTTCCTGCAGCGCTTCACGCCGCGCCGCCCCCGCGGTAGGTGGTCTCGGATCAACCGGGAGGCAGCCGAAAAGCTGATCGGGGCCGGCGATATGCGCCCGGCCGGCCTCGCCGAGATCGAGCAGGCGAAAGCCGACGGCCGCTGGGAGAGCGCCTACGAGGGCCAGCGCACCGCAAAGGTGCCGCCGGACCTGCAGCGCGAGCTCGATTCCAACCCCGCCGCGGCCGAGTTCTTCGCCGGCCTCGACAGCGCCAACCGCTACGCGATCGTCTACAGGCTCGAGGACGCCAAGAAGCCCGAGACCCGCGAGCGGCGGCTGCGCAAGTTCGTCGCCATGCTGGAGCGGGGCGAGAAGATCCACGGCTGACGGCCGCGGCCGGGCGGCCCGTACACTCGCCGCATGGACCGCGCGCTGCTTGCCAGGACGCTCGCCGAGGCGGGCCAGCCATCTTTTCGCACCGCCCAGGTTTGGCAATGGGTGGCGGGCGGCGTACGCGGCTACGAGGAGATGACCAACCTGCCGAAGGCGCTGCGCGAGAGGCTCGCCGCCGAGGTGCCGCTCTCGACCCTGGCCCTGAGGGCGGAGGCGAAATCAGACGACGGGACGGTGAAGGCCCTCTTCCACACCGCCGACAAGAGGCCGCTGGAGGCGGTGCTGATGCGCTACCGCGACGGGCGCCGCTCGGTCTGCCTCTCCTCGCAGTCCGGCTGCCCGCTCACCTGCACCTTCTGCGCCACCGGGCAGATGAAGTTCGGCCGCAACCTCAGCGCCGACGAGATCCTCGACCAGGCGCTTCACTTCCGCCGCGTCGAAGCGATCGACCACGTCGTCTTCATGGGGATGGGGGAGCCGACGATGAACATCGACTCCGTGCTGGAGGCCTGCGAGCTGCTGCCCGACATCGGGGTCACCCACCGCCGCACCGCGATTTCCACGGTCGGCTGGGTGCCTGGGATCGACCGCCTCGCCGAATGCGAGAAGCCGCTGAGCCTCGCCCTTTCCCTGCACGCGCCCAACGACGAGTTGCGCTCACGGCTGATGCCCGTCAACGATCGGTACCCGCTCGCCGAGGTGCTCGCCGCCTGCGAGCGCTACCGCGCGCGACGCCGGCGCAAGGTCTTCGTCGAGTACGTGATGCTGGCCGGGGTCAACGACCGCCCCGAGCACGCTCGCGAGCTCGCCGAGCTGCTCGACCCGCGCGTCTACAAGGTCAACCTGATCCCCTACAACCCCACCGGCGCCTACGACGGCTCCTCGCCGGAGCAGATCGAGCGCTTCCGGGCCGTCCTCGCCGAGCACCGCCTCGCCGCCACGGTCCGGCTCACCCGCGGCCGCGACATCGACGCCGCCTGCGGGCAGCTGGCCGCCTCTGCGGCCGGCGCCGACGCTTAGCCAATCGAGCGGTATCGGGGAGGACTGGCTGGACAGCCAGTATTCTCCGGCGCCATGGCTACGCTGGACTCCACGAAGCCCGTCGCCAAACCGCCGCAGATGTCGGACAACCCGGTACGGCGGCTTGCCGAAGACCTGTCCGCGGAGTGGCGCAACCGGGGCCAGTTCCCGCCCGGCCCGGGTGACTTCAGCCTTTCCCGCACCCATCAGATCGCCCACGACCCGCTGCCGATCCTGCTCTCGCTCTACGAGGAGCACGGGCCGATCTTCAGCGCGCGCATCTTCCACACGCGGGTGGTCTTCATGCTCGGGCCCGAGGCCAACCACTTCATCACCGTCGCCCATCCGGAGAACTTCCACTGGCGCGAGGGCAGCTTCGGCGACCTGATCCCGCTGCTCGGCGACGGCCTGCTGACGATCGACGGGCCCTACCATCGCCGCGCGCGCCGGATCATGCTGCCGGCCTTCCACCGCGAGCGGATCGCCGCCTCGCACGCGACGATGGTCGAGGAGACGCAGGCGGCGATCGAGCGCGACTTCCACGACGGCGCACGTCTGGACCTGTACAGGTGGACCCGCCGGCTGGCCAT
>DASSTR010000031.1:0-20504 GCA_035707825.1 Solirubrobacterales bacterium | reverse complement strand
TACCTGCAGGTATCGACCGCCCCCGCGCAGGACGGGGCCTGGGTCGATGCGCTCACGGCCTGCCGGGAGCTGGGGCTCGCAGCGCAGAGGAGCGGCGGGCAGGACGGACCGGGCGACGACGCACAGGACGAGCGAAGGCTGGACGAGGCTGGGGTAATGCGGGCCCTATCCGCGCAGGAGGTCGCGGTCCGCTGCGCCTCACCGGCCTTTCGCGCCGGCGCCTTCTATCCCCAGAGCGCCACCGTGCAGCCGGCCCGGCTGGCGTTGGGACTGCGCGCGGCGCTGATCGCGGCTGGGGTCCATATATATGAGCACTCGCCCGTGCGGCGGCTGCGGGCAGGCGGCGGAGGGGTCGAGGTGGAGACGAGCGGCGGGTCGCTGCGCGCCGGCTCCGCGGTGCTCGGCATCGGCGGCGCGGCGAAGGCGCGCCGGGCGCCGCTGCGCAATGCGCTCACGGTCACCTCCTCCCACATCGTCCTCACCGAGCCGGTCCCCGAGGTGCTGGAGGAGACCGGCTGGACCGGCGGCGAGTGCATCACCGACTGCCGCACGATGCTGACCTACTTCCGCACCACCTCCGATGGCCGCATCGCCTTCGGCCTTGGCGGCGGGCAGATCGCGCTCGGCGCCCGGCTGCGCGGCAGGGCGGAGATCGATCCCGACGTGGTGGCTTTGGCGGCTCGGCACCTGCGCGCTTACTTCCCCGCCCTCGAGGGCCGCCGGCTGACCCACGCCTGGGGCGGCCCGGTCGACGTCTCGCCAACGCACCTGCCGCTGGTCATGCCGCTCCGCGGCCCCGCCTTCGTCGCCGCCGGCTACACCGGCAACGGCGTCGGGCCCTCCTACATGGTCGGCCGCGCCCTCGCCTCGCTGGCGCTCGAGCGCCGCGACGAGCACGCGTCCCTTCCCTTCGTCGACCCAGCCCCGCGGCGGGTGCCGCCCGAGCCCCTGCACTGGCTCGGAGGCAGTGCGATCAGAGCCGCCATCCTCAGCAAGGAGGAGGCGGAGATGCAGGGCCGCGATCCCGACCCCCTCAGCGTCGCCCTCACCCGCCTGCCGGAGTTGATCGGCTTCCACCTCGGCCGCTAGAGGCGCTGCCCTCTAGCGCTGGAGGGGGACGACGAGGACCGGGATCTCGGATACGTGGAGGAGCTTGTTGGGGGTTGAGCCGAGGACCATCCCTTTGAGGGGCGGATCGCCGTGGGTGCCGACCACGATCATCCGTGCTCTGCGCGCCTCGGCGACGCCGATCAGCGCCTCGGCGGCGCGTTTCGGGACCAGCTCCACCGCCGCCTGGACCCCCTGTTCGGCCGCCCGCTGCTTCGCCTTGCCCATCACCTTCTCGCCGAGTTCCTCGACCGCCTGCTCGTGTTCGGCGATCTCCCCTCCCCAGATGCCCGGCGGGGCGTAGCCGAAGACGATCGCGACCCCCACGCCGAGCTCCTTGGCAAGGCCCAGGCCGACGTCGAGCGCCGCGCCGGCGCAGTCGGACCCGTCATAGCCGACGACTATCTCGCTCATCGCGCTCTCACCCCGCTTTCTCTCTTCGCGTTGCCCGCTCCGTATCTCCGCGCCCCGCTCACTCCGAACCTCCGGAGGTCGGGGCCGGCGCCTCCGCCCGCCCCTCCAGGAAGCCCTCCGGCGCCACCTCGGGCCGGCGGCGGAAGAACTCCGGTAGCGCGCGCCACTGGATGAACATCAGCACCACGCCGAGCACGAGGAAGAAGAGTGCGATCAGTAGCGGCGGGCCGACACCGAGCCACGAGTTTCCGGATTCCGAGTTCGCCGGGTCGGAGAGTTCGACCCCGTTCTTGATCAGCAGGTAGAAGAGGATGACGCCGCCGATCAGGGGCCCAAGGCCGACGAAGAGGAAGTTCTTGACGCTGCTGAAGATCTCGCGCCGGTAGTAGATCGCGCAGGCGAACCCGGTGAGCCCGATGTAGAAGGAGATCATCAGCCCGAGAGCGGCGAGCGAGTCGTAGAGGATGTCTTCGCTGGCCAGGGTGAGGCCGACGTACCAGAGGATCGAGGCGGCGCCCATCGCCACGGTCGAGACGTGGGGGGTCAGGAAGCGGGGGTGGACCTTGCCGAGACTCTTCGGCATCGCGTGGGCCCGCGCCATCGAGAGCGTCGTCCGCGCCGTCGGCAGGATCGTCGTCTGTGTCGATGCCGCCGCCGACGTGAGCACGGCGATGATCAGGATCTTGTCCAGTGGAGTGCCGAAGACCTCGGTGCCGAGCGCGCTCAGCACGTCTTCCTGGTTGGCGATCAGCTGGTCGACGCCGGCGTATGCCTGTGCCGCGATTGCGACGATCACGTAGATGCCGAGCAGGATCAGGGTGCTGACCACGGTCGCCCGCCCCGGGGCCTCGTCGGGGTTTTCGGTCTCCTCGTTGACCGTCGCGGTGGTGTCCCATCCCCAGTAGATGAAGACGGCCAGCAGCATGCCGGCCGAGAGCTCGCTGGGGCTGAGGCTGAACGGGTTCAGCCAGGAAAGGGCGGGATGGATCGAGTCGACATGCGCGTCGCCGGCGTAGACCTTGACCAGGGCGACGATGGCGAAGAGCGCGAGGGTGAAGATCTCAGCCGCGAGCAGCCCGATCTGGGTGCGAGCGGAGAGCTCGATCCCGATCAGCACGATCGCCGTCATCAAGACGATCCAGGCCACCCCCACCGCGGTGACCGCGACGGTCGAGGCCGCCGCCGAGTCCCAGCCGACCAGCAGGAAGGTGTAGAGCCCGGCGATCTGGGCCAGGTTCGCCATCACGATCACGTCGGCGACGACGATCGTCCAGCCGGTGATCCAGCCCAGCTGAGGACCCATCGCCTTGGTCACCCAGGAGAAGCTGGTGCCGCAGTCCGGGTCGGCTTTGTTCATGTAGTAGTAGCCGGTGGCGACCAGGAACATCGGGATGAAGCTGATCAGCAGGATCGCCGGCGACTGCAGCGCGACCGCGGCGGCGATGAAGCCCAGGGTGGCGGCGAGGCTGTAGCCGGGCGCGGTCGAGGCGACCCCGATGACGACGCTCGAGGCGAAGCCGATCGCGTTCTTCTTTAGCCCCTTATCGCCGCTGCTGGGCGTGGGAGCCCCGACCGTGCTGTTTGGAGCAGGGGTGTCGATGTCTCGGAAGGTACGCCTCTGCGGCCAAGAGGGGCAAGTAGCAAATGTCCCAAACTGAGGCTTTGCCCTTGTACATTCTGTATAAGCAGCGGAGTATGGCTTGACCGAATGACCACTTGAATGGGGCCTTGGGGGGAGCTAGCGTTGTCCATACCGTCGCAGTAGGAGAGGAGCTTCGTATGGCGATCGCGTCTCGAGCGAGCGGGGAGGTTGTTGCCCCCCTGCAAAAGCTCGCGCAGCGCCATCTCTGGTTGCACTTCTCTCGCATGGGCGCCTACAGCGACGAGCGGGAGATCCCGATCATCGTTCGCGGCGACGGCTGCTACGTCTACGACGAACGCGGCAACCGCTACCTCGACGGCCTCTCCGGCCTCTTCTGCGTCAACGCCGGCCACGGCCGCGCCGAGCTCGGCGAGGCGGCGGCCCGGCAGGTGGAAGAGCTCGACTTCTACACGCTCTGGAGCTACGCGCATCCGCGGGCGATCGAGCTGGCCGCCCGCATCGCCTCCTTGGCGCCGGGGGAACTCAACCGCGTCTTCTTCACCTCCGGCGGCTCGGAGGCGGTCGAGTCGGCGCTGAAGCTGGCGCGCAGCTACCACCGGCAGCGGGGCAACGGCCAGAAGCACAAGGTGATCGCCCGCGAGATCGCCTACCACGGCACTTCCCTGGGGGCGCTTTCGGCCACCGGCATCAGCGAGCTGCGGGCGCCGTTCGAGCCGCTCACCCCCGGCGGCTGCCACGTTCCGAACACGAACCTGTACCGCTGGCCGGCGGACCGCCATCCCCTCTGGGCGGCGGAGGCGATCGAGGAGCGGATCGAATTCGAGAGCCCCGAGACGGTCGCGGCGGTGATCCTCGAGCCGGTGCAGAACGCCGGCGGCTGCTTCGTCCCGCCCGACGGCTACTTCGAGCGGGTGCGCGAGATCTGCGACCGCCACGACGTGCTGATGATCTCCGACGAGGTGATCTGCGCCTGGGGCCGGCTCGGCCACTATTTCGGTTGCGAACGCTTCGGCTACCAGCCCGACGTCATCACGGTGGCGAAGGCCCTCACCTCCGCCTACGCCCCGATGGGGGCGATGATCGTCTCCGATCGGATCGCGGAGCCGTTTCTGGAGGGCACCGCGTCCTTTGCCCACGGCTTCACCTTCGCCGGCCACCCGGTGGCGTCCGCGGTCGCGATGGCCAACCTGGACGTCTTCGAGCGCGAGGACCTCTGCGCCCACGTCCTCGCCAAGGAAGGCGAGTTTCGAGAGACCCTGGAGAAGCTGTATGACATTCCGATCGTCGGGGACGTTCGCGGAGCCGGCTTCTTCCAGGCGATCGAGCTGGTTAAGGACAGGGAGACGAAGGAGGGCTTCAACGAGGAGGAGTCGGAGGCGCTGCTGCGCGGCTTCCTCTCCAGCGAGCTCTACCGGCGGGGCCTCATCTGCCGCGCCGACGATCGCGGCGACCCGGTGATTCAGCTGGCGCCGCCGCTGATCGCCGACAGCGAGCAGTTCGAAGAGATCCACGACGTCCTCCACGGCGTCCTTACCGAGGCCTGGGAGCAGGTCCACCGATAGGCATAGATGCTCACCGTGCAGAGCCTGCTCGACGAGCTCGACCTCGGCCTTGCGGCGGGGTCTCACGCGGCCGAGGCGCCTGTGCGGTGGATCCACATCTCCGAGCTCGAGGACCCGACGCCGTGGCTTTCCGGCGGCGAGCTGATGTTGACGACCGGCATCCCGCTCGACACCGCCGACAAACAGCGCGAATTCATCGGCCGTCTGGCCGACCACAATCTCGCCGGGCTCGGCTTCGGCACCGGCTTCACGCACGAGTCGCTGCCGCAGCCGATGGTCGAGGAGGCGCTCAAGCGCGACTTCCCCCTCTTCGAGGTCCCCTACTCGACCCCGTTCATCGCGATCACCGAGAAGGCGTTCACCCGCCTCGTCAACGAGCAGTACAGGGTGCTGCAGCGGGGCATCGCGGTGCAGCGCCGGCTCGAGCGGCTGGTGCTCGAAGAGCGCGGCCTGGAGGAGATCGTCGCCACGATCGCCTCGGCGGTGGGGGGAACGGTGGCGATCCTCAACGGCCGCGGCGAGCGGATGGCGGGGCGCCAGTTCCGGCGCGAACTCTCGGCCGAGGCGGTGGGCGCGATCCGCAAAGAAGCCCTCTCCCACATCAGCGACGGCCATCCCTTCGTGCCCTCCCACCCATCGGTGGCGGGACGGGCCCTCGCCCATCCGGTGATCTCGCCCGGCGGCGGCCCCCCGCAGGCCTGGGTGGTGATCGTCCGCGACTCCGGTGGGCTCGGCGACTTCGAGCGGCTGATCCTCCAGCAGGCGGTTGCCGTCGTCGCCCTGGAGCTGATGCGCCGCCGCGTCGCGCGTGAGACCGAGCGCCGCCTGGCGGGCGACGTGCTGGCCGGCGTCCTCGGCGGCAGGCTCGAGGCCTCTGAGCTGCGCCGCCGCCTCGAGCCGTTCGGGATCGGCGACGAAGCCGCCGTCCTCGTCTTCGCCCTCGACGATCCCTCCGCCGGCGAGCCGATTCTGGAGCGCGCCCTCGCCGCGGATGCCTGCCCCGCCGTCGTCGCCCCTCACACGAGTGCGGGGCGCGAGCTGCTCTGCGCGGTCGTCGATGCCGCCGACCGCGACCCGATCGACGTCGCGCTCGACGCGCGCAAAGCGCTGACCGCGGAGCGCGGGGCGGTGCGCGCCGCCGCCAGCCGCCCGGCGCCGCCCGAGGACCTGCGCCGCTCCTTCCACGAGGCGCGCTGCGCGCTCGAGGCGACGGCCTTCGACGGAAGCGGCGGCTCCGACGTCGCCTCCTGGCGCGATCTGGGCGCGTTCACCCTGCTGCTCTCCGTCCAGGACGACGAAGCCCTGAAGCTCTACTGCGACAGCGTCCTGGGGCCGATCGAAAACGGCGACGACGAGTACGGCGGCGAGCTGCTGCGCTCGCTGGAGGCCTTCATCGAGCAGAACGGCCAGTGGGAGCGCGCCGCCCGCGAGGTCTACTGCCACCGGCACACGCTTCGCTACCGGATGCGCAAGGTCGAAGAGCTGACCGGGCGCAAGCTCTCACGCGCAAACGACCGGATCGAGTTCTGGCTGGCGCTGCGGGCCAGGGAGCTGGTCGGCCAGTGAGCGGCGCCGCGGCGGAGCCCTGTGGGGCCGACGGCGACCTGACCCCGGAGGCGCACGGCCTGTGAAGGTCGGCGTGCCGGGGGAGACCAAGCCCGACGAGTACCGGGTCGCGATCACCCCCGCCGGAGTGCGCGAAATGGTCGAGCACGGACATGAGGTCCTGATCGAGGCGGGCGCCGGGGAGGGCAGCGCGATCGCCGACGCCGACTTCGAATCGCAGGGCGCCGGCATCGCGCCCGACGCCGACGCCGTCTTCGCGGAGGCCGAAATGGTCTTGAAGGTGAAGGAGCCGCAGCCGCCGGAGATCGCGATGCTGCGGCAGGGCCAGCTCCTCTTCACCTACCTGCACCTCGCTCCCGATCCCGATCAGACCAAGGGCCTGCGCGAGTCGGGAGCGACCTGCATCGCCTATGAGACGGTCGAGGACGCCCGCGGCCGCCTGCCCCTATTGGCGCCGATGAGCGAGATCGCCGGCAAGCTCGCCACCCAGGCGGGGGCCTTCATGCTCGAGAAGCCGCTCGGCGGCCGCGGCATCCTGCTCGGCGGCGTTCCCGGCGTGGCCGCCGCCAACGTGATGGTGATCGGCGGCGGGGTGGTTGGCATGAACGCCGCCTTCATCGCGATCGGCATGGAGGCGGACGTCTTCGTCTTCGATAAATCGATCGAGCGCCTGCGCGAGCTCGAGTGGATATTCGCCGGCCGCTGCTCGACGATCTACTCGACCACGCTGGCGGTGGAAGAGATGCTGCCCGTCGCCGACATGGTGATCGGCTCCGTGCTGGTCCACGGCGCCCGCGCGCCCTCCGTCGTGCGGCGCGAGCAGCTGTCGCAGATGAAACCCGGAGCGGTCCTCGTCGACGTGGCGATCGACCAGGGCGGCTGCTTTGAGACCTCGCGCCCCACGACGCACCGCGACCCGACCTTCGAGGTCGACGGGATCATCCATTACTGCGTTTCGAACATGCCCGGAGCGGTCCCGGTCACCTCGACCTCGGCGCTGACCAACGCCACCCTCCCCTACGCGATCGCCCTTGCCGACCACGGGCTCGAGGGCGCCATCCGGCGCGATCCGGGGCTGCGCCTCGGCGTCAACGTCGCCGCCGGCGAAGTGACGCACCCCGCGGTGGCCGAAGGGGTTGGAACTACATGGGTACCCGTCGAGGAGGCGCTGGACTTTGAGCCCGCCCCCGGCGGACGCGAAAGCGAGCGAGCAAGATCTCCGGTTGTAAGTAGTGCGAGCGAGCGAGAGCAGAGTACGGGGGCGGAATCATGAGAAAGCTGAAGAACTTCATCGGCGGCAAGGCTGTGGACGCGGTCGAAGGGGGCGTGGAGGACGTCGTCAACCCGGCGACCGGTGAGGCGATCGCCGAGGCGCCGCTCTCGACCAAGGCCGACGTCGATCGGGCGGTGGAGGCCGCCAAGGGCGCCTTCGGGGGCTGGGCGACGACGCCGCCCGGCGAACGTGCCCGCGCGCTGCTGCGGATGGCGGACCTGATCGAAGAGCGCGGCGAGGAGATCGCAGACCTCGAGTCCGCCGACGCGGGTAAGCCGAGGGGCGCCGTGGTCGAGGACGAGATCCCGGTGATGGCCGACAACCTGCGCTTCTTCGCCGGCGCCGCCCGATGCCTGGAGGGCCGCGCGGCGGGCGAGTACATGGAGGGACACACCTCCTTCATCCGCCGCGAGCCGGTTGGCGTGGTCGGCCAGATCACGCCCTGGAACTACCCCCTGATGATGGCGATCTGGAAGATCGGCCCGGCGCTGGCGGCCGGCAACACCGTCGTCCTCAAGCCGGCCGAGACGACGCCGGTGAGCACGCTTCTGTTCGCCGAATGGTGCGCCGACATCCTGCCGGCGGGGGTCCTCAACGCGATCGGGGGCCACGGCGAGCCGGCGGGTGCGGAGCTGGTCACCCATCCCGACGTCGGGATGGTCTCGCTGACCGGGTCTCCGCCGACCGGCAAGTGGATCGCGCAGGCGGCCGCCGACAGCCTCAAGCGCGTCCATCTCGAGCTCGGCGGCAAGGCGCCGGTTGTTGTCTTCGACGACGTGGGGATGGAGGCCGCGCTGGAGACGATCGCGGGCACGGGCTACTACAACGCCGGCCAGGACTGCACCGCCGCGACCCGGGTCCTCGCCGCCAGCGGCGTCTACGACGACGTGGTCAGCGGCCTCGCCTCCCAGGCCAAGGCGCTCGTCCTCGGCGATACCCGCGCCGAGGAGACGACGCTCGGGCCGCTCAACTCCGAGCGCCAGCGCGAGCGGGTCGAGGGCTTCCTGGAACGCAAGCCGTCCCACGCCGAGGTCGTCACCGGGGGCGCGCAGCCCGACCTTCCCGGCTACTTCCTCGAGCCCGCCGTCGTCGCGGGGCTCGAACAGCCCGACGAGATGATCCAGAACGAGATCTTCGGTCCCGTGATCACCGTGCAGCCGTTCACCGACGAGGCGAAGGCGATCGAGTGGGCCAACGGCACGCGCTACGGCTTGGCGGCATCCGTCTGGACCCGCGACGTCGGTCGTGCGATGAGGGTCGCCAACGCCCTGCAGTTCGGCTGCGTCTGGATAAACGACCACATCCCGCTCGTCTCCGAGATGCCTCACGGCGGCTACAAGCAGTCCGGCTACGGCAAGGATCTCTCCATGTACGCGCTCGAGGACTACACGGAGATCAAGCACGTCATGGTCAACCTCGATTGAGGGAGCCGCGCCCCCGGCTAGGATCGCGGCCCTCGTGAAAGCACCGGCAGGGGTAAAGGCGGTGGTTCTGGCGCTGGCGTGCGCCCTCCTCACGCTGGGCGCCGCGGCCCCCGGCAAGACGGGCGGCGCCGCTCAGGAAGAGGAACCGCGCTGCCATGGGCGCCATCCCAGCATCGTCGGCACCGACGGGCCCGACGTCCTGCGCGGCACTCCGAGCCGCGACGTGATCTGGGGCGGCCTCGGCGACGACACGATCATCGGCAGCCTCGGCAACGACCTCCTCTGCGGGGGCCCGGGCGCCGACCTGATCCACGGCGGTCGCGGCAACGACGTCGCCGACGGAGGCGCCGGCGACGGGGACATCGTCATCGGAGACCTTGGCGACGACCATCTCCTCGGCGGTCCCGGCAACGCCGACGAGGTCGCGGGAAGCCTCGGGATCGACGTCCTCAGCGGCGGCCCGGGCAGCTTCGACCTAGTTCACGGCGACTACGGCTACGACCGTATGGACGGCGGGTCGGGCGGCGGCGACATCGCCTCCTTTGCCACCGACGTGTCCAGCGCCAAAGGGGCGGGGGTCCACGCCTCTCTTGCGGCCCACCGGGCCCGCGGCGACGGCCACGACCGGCTCTTTCGCTTCGAGAGCCTGGAGGGCTCGGCGTTCCGCGACGTCCTGATCGGCGACAAGCGGGCGAACGTGATCGACGGGGGCCCGGGCGACGACACGATTCGCGGCGGGCCCCACGACCAGTTGATCGGCGGGCAGGGAACCGACAAGTGCCACGGCGGCAAGGGCCGCACCACCTCATGCGGGCGGGAAGCGCCGCCGAAAGGGTCGGCCTTCGTCGAACTCGACGATGCGCCGGGGGGCGGAGGGGGCCTGGCGATCATCGGGGGCGCCGGCGACGACGATCTCGCCGTCTCCTTCTACGACAAGCCCGCCACCTTTGTCGTCACGGCCGCCAAGGGGATCGCCCTCGGCGCCGGCTGCACGCGGCTGAGCGCCGACCTGAAGCAGGCGGTCTGCCCCGTCAATGGCCCGGCGCGCTGGCTGATGGCGGATCTCGGCCCTGGAAACGATCGCCTCCAGGTCGAAGGGTCTCTGGCGGGGGCCCAGAACGTGCGTATCTCCGGTGGCTCCGGCAACGACGTGATCCACGGTGGGGACGAGGACGACCTGATCGAGGCCGGCTCCGGGGCCGACCGCCTCTACGGCGGCGCCGGCTCAGACGGCCTGATCGGCGGCCTCCCCGGCCCCACGTTCCTCTACGGCGGCAAGCACGGCGACCTGCTCGCGGCAGGCGGCGGCTGCGCCGGCGGCGCGATAGTCGGAGGCCCCGGGCGCGACGACGCCTCCTTTGCCGAGACGCAGGCCCATCCGGGCATCCTCTACATCTCGTTTCCGCTCAACAAAGCCTGGATCGACGCGGTCCCCAACTGCAAGCCCGTCCGCCTCGACGACTCCAACGAGGACATGGAGGGCTCCTTCGACTACGACGTGCTGATCGGCGACAGCGCCAAGAACTCGATGCTCGGCCAGCCCGGGGTCGACCGCTTCTACGGCAATGGCGGGGACGACGTGATCGACGCCCGCGACGGCGTGCGCGACGAAGTGATCCAGTGCGGGCGCGGCCGGACGATCTTCCCGAAAGGCAAAAAAGGCAGCCACCCGCCGCCGAAGATCGTCGGCACGCCCGCCGGCCGCGCCTTCACCGATTCATTCGACCCGGCGCCGATCCTCTGCGCCGAGGAAAAGCACGGCACGCCGGTCCCGGGTCTCAACAACAAGGGCTAGGCCCACAAGGGCTAGGCGCCCGAACCACAAGGGCTAGGCTTGCGGCATGGCCCAAAGCGCTAGCGCCGAGGAGGCGGCGGCGATCGCCGCCGCGATCGAGCGGTTCCACGCGGATACCGCTCCAGCCGTCGCTCCCCAAGGGGAGCGGACGGCCCCGTGGCAGCGGGCGGCGCTGCTCGAGGGCGTCAATGCAAAGGCCATGGTCCAGGACCTGGAAGGCAATGGAGGAGATAGATGGCTGTCGTGAAGATCATCGAGCTGGTCGGCAGTTCCAAAACGTCGACTGACGACGCCGCCAGGCAGGCTTTGAATCAGGCGCATGGGACGCTGCGCAACATCCGCGCGGTCGACATCGTCTCGACCGGCATCCGCGGCGAGAACCTCGACGAGTACCGCGCCCATGTGCGGGTCGCCTTTCTGATCGAGGGGACCGAGGTCGACTGATGGCGGAGGATGCGCAGCAGTCCGAGGCCGTGGCGGAGGGGACCAAGGAGGTCTCCCGCGAGGAGGCGCGGAAGCTCGTCGCCGAGGGCGCCCAGCTGATCGACGTGCGCGCTCAGCACGAGTGGGACGCCGGTCGCATAGCGGGCGCGAAGCACCTCCCGCTCGCCGAGCTCTCCGAGCGGGTGGGGGAGATCGACGACGAGCGGCCGGTCGTCCTCTATTGCCGCGGCGGCAACCGCTCGACGATGGCCACCGATGCGCTGGCCGCGGCAGGCTACGACGCCGCCAAGCTGAGCGAGGGCATCGTCGGCTGGGCCGGGGCCGACCTGCCGCTGGAGCCCGACGACGGCTACGTCGCCGAGTCGGGCGAAGCGGCTTCGATCCTCCAGTCCCGCAAACAGGGCGGCTGAGGCGCTCGATTCTCGCGCTTGGAGCATTGGATTCCAGGCGTCGAATCCGGGTTTACAACTTAAATACCTGAATCCCTGTCAGGTTTTGCTATTTTCCTGACGGTGGAGCTACTCGTAGATCAGGACAAGCAGCAGCGCGGCAAGGGCCGCGCCGGCACGCTCGAGAATCCGGAGACGTACGAGAACGTCCCCGGCTACATCATCCCGATCATCGAGCGCGAGTTCGACGACTTCGACAACGAAGCCGATCAGTTCCTCTCCGGCCAGATGGAGGAAATGCAGTTCATCGGCTTTCGCCTCAAACAGGGCGTCTACGGCCAGCGCCAGCCCGATGTGCAGATGCTGCGGATCAAGCTGCCCTTCGGCGGCGTCACGCCGGAGCAGATGGAGGCCTTTGCCGACGTCGTCGAGGAGTGGGCGCCGCTGAACAAGGGCCACATCACCACGCGCCAGAACATTCAGATCCACCACGTCCCTCTGCCCGACGCCGCCAAGGCGATCCGCAAGCTCTCCGACGCGGGCCTCTCGTCGCGGGAGGGCTGCGGCAACACGATGCGCAACGTGACCGGCGACCCATGGGCGGGCGTCGCTCCCGACGAGGTCTTCGATCCGACCCCCTACGCCGGCGCCTACGTCCGCTACTTCGTCCGCCACCCGACCACGCAGCTGATGCCGCGCAAGATCAAGACTTCCTTCACCGGCTCCGACGCCGACCGCGCGATCAGCGGCATCCACGACATCGCCTTCCTCGCCCGCGAGCGCGACGGCGTCAAGGGCTTCGAGGTCCGCGTCGGCGGCGGCACCTCGATCATGGCCCGCGTCGCCCCGACCCTCTACGAGTTCGTCGAGGCCGACAACGGCGACTACATCAAGGTCGCCGAGGCGGCGCTTCGCATCTTCGATCGCCAGGAGTGGCTGCGCGTCAACCGCGCCCGCGCCCGGATCAAGGTGCTGATCGACAAGATCGGCATCGATGCCTTCCGCGAGCAGGTCGAGGAGGAGCTGCAGGGCGAGTGGGTCGACGAGCGCGGCTTTGACGCTGCGCTGGTCGAGCGGTTGCGCTTCGACGACGACGAGGAGGCAAACGCGCCGGAGCCCCCGGCGGCGCCGTCCTCGCCCAACGGCGAGCGCTCCGAGTTCGAGCGCTTCGTCCAGGGCAACGTGCAGGCGCAGCGGCAGGAGGGCTTCTCGACGGTCGAGGTGAAGATCGTCCGCGGTGACCTGACCCCGGAGCAGTTCCGCGGCCTGGCCGCGATCATGCGCGAGTTCACCGGCGGCTACGCCCGCAGCACCGTGCAGCAGAACCTGGTCCTGCGCTGGGTGCGCGACGAGGCGCTCTTCGACGTCTGGCGGCGGCTCGACGACCTCGGCCTCTCTGAGGCCGGCCCCCGTGAGATCTCCGACGTCGTCAGCTGCCCCGGCACCGACAGCTGCAAACTCGGCATCACCAGCTCGATGGGCCTCAACCGGGCGATCAAGGAGCGCGTCGAGTCGATGGAGATCAGCGACGAGCTGACCCGGCGCATCCACATCAAGATGAGCGGCTGCCCCAACGGCTGCAGCCAGCATCACATCGCCAACATCGGCTTCTACGGCGCCTCGCTGAAAGTCGGCGACCGCCAGATGCCCGCCTACATCCCGCACATCGGCGGCAACTACGAGGGTGGCGAGGTGGTCTTCGGCACGCGACTCAAATCCCGCCTGCCCTCGAAACGGGTCCCCGAGGCCGTCGAGCGCTGGATCCGCCTCTACGAGGCGGAGCGAAACGACGGTGAGGAGTTCAACCCGTTCGCCGAGCGGATTGGCGCCCAGCGCTTCGAAGAGGCGGTCAAGGATCTGACCATGCCGGCTGAGTTCAGCCTCGAGACGATGCAGCAGTTCATCGACTGGCAACGCTCCAGCCCGTACAAGGTCGAGCGCGGCGAGGGCGAGTGCGCCATCTAGCGGCCTCTCTGCCATGAAGCCCGCTCCAGCCATACTTCCCCATTCCGTGCCAGCCACGACTGACATCGACGCCGAGGCCATTGCGGCCGACCTCGAGGAGCGCTCGGCGCCCGAGGCGATCGAGTGGATGTTCGACACCTTCGGGCAGGACCACTACATCGCCTGCTCGTTCCAGAAAACGAGCTCGGTGACTGCCCATATGGCGAGCCAGATCAACCCCGAGGCGCGTTTTTTCTACCTCGACACCGATGTCCTCTTCCCCGAGACCTACGAGACTCGCGACCGTCTCGGCGAGTATCTCGGGATCGAGTTCGATCGCTTCCACAACCTGACTCTCGAGGAGCAGGCCGAGCAGTACGGCGACGAGCTCTGGAAGAGCGACCCGGACGCCTGCTGCGGGTTGCGCAAGGTCGATCCGATGGCCAGGGCGCTCTCTTCCGTAGACTGCTGGCTCGCCGGCGTCCGCCGCGGAGACTCCAGCTCACGTTCCAAGACGCCGAAGTTCGGCTGGGACAAGAAATTCAACCTCTGGAAGTTGAACCCCCTCGCGGACTGGTCCGAGCGCGACGTCTGGAACTACATCCGTGAGCACCACCTTCCATACAACCCACTTCACGACCAGGGCTACCCGTCGATCGGGTGCACCTACTGCACCAAGCCGGTTGGACCCGGGGGCTCCCCCCGCGACGGCCGCTGGGCAGGGCTCTCCAAGACCGAGTGCGGGATCAACTGAGGGGTCGACTCGATGGACACGACCCGCTAGCCGCGCCACGCCCTGGATTTCCAATTCCTGATTCCCTTCCCCCCTTCCCCCGACCGATAGGTGACCTTTTCGATGAGCGAGACGATGACCGAGCTTTCACTGACACTTGACGAGCGCCATACCGCCGACTTCGAGATGATCGGCAACGGCGGCTTCGCGCCGCTGACCGGCTTCCAGGGCTCCGCCGACTGGGAGAGCGTCTGCGAGAGCATGCGCACCGCCGACGGGCAGTACTGGCCGATTCCGATCACCCTGGCCAGCGACATCGAGTGCGAGGTCGGCGACGTGATCTCGCTCTCCAGCGACGAAGGCAAGCCGCTGGGCCGGCTCAAGGTCGAGGAGATCTGGGAGCGCGACCCCAAGCGCGAGGCCGAGAAGGTCTATGGGACCACCGATGAGGCCCATCCAGGTGTCGCCGCGATCTACGAGGAGGGCGACCGGATGCTCGCCGGCCCGATCGAGGTCGACGCCCTGCCCGACCACGAGGCTGCTTTCATGCGCCGCTACAAGACGGCGGCAGAGACCAAGCAGGAGTTCGCCGACCGCGGCTGGAAGCGGATCGTCGCCTTCCAGACCCGCAACCCGATCCACCGCGCCCACGAGTACCTGACCAAGGCCGCGCTGGAGACCTGCGACGGGCTCTTCATCCAGCCCCTGATCGGCAAGACCAAGGCCGGCGACATCCCCGCCGACGTGCGGATGCGCTGCTACGAGGTCCTGATGGAGAACTACTACCCGAACGACCGGGTGATGCTGGGCGTCAAGCCGGCGAAGATGCACTACGCCGGCCCGCGCGAGGCGGTCCTACACGCGATCGTCCGCCGCAACTACGGCGCCACCCACTTCATCGTCGGCCGCGACCACGCCGGTGTCGGCGACTACTACGGCACCTACGACGCGCAGAAGATCTTCGATGACATCGACATCGACGAGCTGGGGATCGAACCGCTCTTCTTCGAGCACAGCTTCTGGTGCAACGAGTGCGAGGGCATGGCCTCGGGCAAAACCTGCCCGCATGACTCCTCCGCGCACGTTTTCCTCAGCGGCACCAAGGTCCGCGAGATGCTCGGCAACGGCGAAAGGCCGCCGCAGGAGTTCTCGCGCAACGAGGTCGCCGACATACTTATCGACGCTTACAAGGAGGACTGACAAAGCATGGCTGGTGAGAAGGGATTCACCCTCTGGTTCACCGGGCTCTCAGGAGCCGGCAAGACGACGATCTCGAGGCTGCTCGAGGGACACCTGCGCGAGCGCGGCTCCAAGCTGGAGATCCTCGACGGCGACGTGGTCCGCGAAAACCTCTCCAAGGGGCTCGGCTTCTCCAAAGAGGACCGCGACACCAACATCCGCCGCATCGCCTTCGTCGCCGACCTGCTCTCCCGCAACGGCGTGCCGGTGATCACCGCGGCGATCTCGCCCTACGCGGCGATCCGCCAGGAGGCGCGCGAGCTGATGGGCGAGCGCTTCATCGAGGTCTACGTCAAGGCCTCGGTCGACACCTGCGCCGAGCGCGACGTCAAGGGCCTCTACGCGAAAGCCTTTGCCGGGGAGATCAAGGAATTCACCGGCGTCTCGGACCCCTACGAGGCTCCGGAGAACCCGGACTTCACGGCGGACACCGAAAACGAGACTCCCGAGGAGTCGGCGGAGAAGCTGCTCGCCTACCTCGAGTCGCGGGACCTGATCCCGGCGGCCGCAGTCACCGCTTAAGGCGTAGTCGCAAGGAGGGGCGACAGTCCCTCGCCTGACAATCGCCGGGCCAATGAGCCCGGCGATTTTCGTATTCGCCTACACACATATGCGCCGCAGTGGCACATGCGGCGAAGCGGGGTGTGTCCACGGCGTAGGTAACAAACGTTTACCGAGAACTGCCCTTTCAGATCGCACCTCCGCGGCGTACCGTGATTCACCGAGGCCATGAGGAGTCGACTGACTACTTCTGTCGTTTGCATTGCCCTGATGGCCTTGTTCTCGATGCCCGCGGGCGCCTCCGCTTTCGGCCCGCTCAGCAGCCTCGGCCCTCCCGGCGCGGGGTCCGGCCAGATCGGCTACCCCACCGGTGTGGCGGTCGGGCCCAACGGCCGCGTCTACGTCGTCGATTACGAAAACAACCGCGTTTCGGTGTTCTCGCCCAGCGGCCAGTTCATCCTCGCCTTCGGCAAATCCGTGCGTCCTTCCGGAGGCAACACGTGCACCGCCGCGACCGGCTGCCAGAAAGGCGTCGGCGACGGCTCCGCCGGCGCGCTCTGGGGCCCGATAGGGCTGACGATCGACTCCGCCGGGGCGGTCTACGTGACAGCCGGCAACGGCTACCGCGTCGACGTCTTCTCGGCTGAGGGGGAATTCATCCGCGCCTTCGGCAAGGGAGTCAAACCGGGGGGCGGCAACGTCTGCACCACGGCCACCGGCTGCCAGCAGGGCACCGGGGACTACTCGGCCGGCTCGCTCACCGTGCCCCTGGGCATAGCCGTCGATTCCTCCGGGCTGCTCTACGTCACCACGGTCGCCTACCGCGTCGACGTCTTCTCTCGCGACGGAAGCTTCGTCCGCGCTTTCGGCAAGGGGGTCAATCCGGCGGGCGGCGATACGTGCACGACCGCAACCGGCTGCCAGCAGGGCAAAGAATTCAGCTCGGCGGGCGGCATGTCGCTGCCCTACGGCATCGCCGTCGGCTCGGGCGGCCTCGTTGCGGTGGGGGACTACGGCAACCGGCGCATCGACATCTTCGGCACCGGCGGGAACTTCGTCCGCGCCTTCGGCCGCGGGGTAAATCCGGCGACCGATACCGCCGCCTACGGCGTTTGCACCGCGGCAACGGGATGCCGGGCGGGCACCGAAGGAAGTGGCGCCGGCGCCGTCACCGGTGGGGTGGGAATGGCCTTCGACGCCCAGGGCCATGTCCTGGCCGCCGATAACTCCAACAACCGGGTCAGCGAATTCGGCAGCGATGGGAGCTTCATCCGCGCCTTCGGCGAAGGAGTGATCAACGGCGAAGCGGCCTTCCAGGTCTGCACGACCGCGACCGGGTGCCGTGGCGGCCTCGCGGGCGTGAGCTCCGGTTCCCTCGGACGGGTCTTCGCGGTCGCGACCGACTGCCGGGGGGCGATCTATGCCTCCGCGTGGTCCCAGGGCGCCTCCGCCCTGCAGGTCAAGAGATTCGGGGAGCCGGGCACCCCTCTGACGCCCTGCCCGCCGCCTGATTCCGCGGCGGCCGGCGGTTCGGCCGGCGGCGCCTTCGCGGGCGCGTTCGACGAAGGGCGTCCCAGGACCGCCAAACCCTCGATCAAGGTCGAACTGAACACCGGGGCCGGGACGGCGGCGCTGATCGTGATCGTCTCCAACCCGGGGATCCTCACCCTGAAGGGCAAGGGCATCCGCAAAGTCATCCGCCACGCCAAGCGCCCGGGGCTGATCGAACTCCTGGTGATGCCGAAGAAGGCTCTGAAGCGCAAGCTCCAAGCGCGCGGAAAGGCGGCGGTGAAATTCACCCTCGCCTTCAAAGCGGACAACGGCGCCTCGGTCACCCAGGCCAAGGCCATCGGCCTGAAGATGGTCTCCCCCTTCTGAGCCGTCTCCGCAGGGCTCGTCTTCCCGGCTCTGGATAG
This sequence comes from Solirubrobacterales bacterium, assembly GCA_035707825.1. Classification (GTDB taxonomy): domain Bacteria; phylum Actinomycetota; class Thermoleophilia; order Solirubrobacterales; family 70-9; genus VRUE01. The sequence continues at coordinate 2,594 of DASSTR010000031.1, read as the reverse complement.
GCTCCCCGCGGTGATCGAGCTACAGAGTCACTCGACCGTTTCAGACGGGCAGCTGGAGCCGGCCGGGGTCGTCGAGGAGGCGGCCAAGGCGGGCGTGAAGACGCTGGCGCTGACCGACCACGACGCGATCGCGGGCGTCGCCGAAGCACAGCGGGCCGCCGAGCGCCTCGGGATCGAGCTGGTGCCCGCGATCGAGATGTCCTGCGTGCACCGGTACGCCGAAGACCTCCACATCTGCGGCTACTGGATCGACCTGGGTTCGATCGCGGCCGCCTGCGAGCGGGCCCAGCACGAGCGGGTCACCCGGGCCGGCGAGATCGTCGAGAACCTGCGCCGGGAGGGCTTCGACATCCATCTCGAGGACGCGGTCAGGGAAGCCGGCGACGCTCTCTCGATCGGCAGGCCCCATATCGCCCGCGCGGCGGGAGCCGGCGAGAACATGGGCCCCTTCTTCGAGGAGTACCTCGTCCCGGGGGCGAAGGCCTTCGTGCCGCGCCGCTGGCCGACCGCCGAGGAAGCGGTGGAGGTGATCCACGACGCCGGCGGAGTCGCCGTGGTCGCCCACCCCTACTGGGACATCTCCGAGCCGGAGAAGGTGGAGGAGCTGATTCGCGCTCTCGGGGTCGACGGGGTCGAGACCTACTACCCGTCCCACAGCCGCGAGCAGACCGAACATCTGCTTTCGCTCTGCGACGAGTTGGGGCTCGTGCCCACCGGCTCCTCCGACTACCACGGGCCCACCCACAAGACCTTCTCGCGCTTCGGCGCCTACGAGACCTACGGCCTCGGCGAGCCCCAGCTTCCCCCCAAGCCCTGAGCGTGGCCGCCCTCCCGCTGGCTGAATAGACTGCCGCGCTCATGTTCGAGAAGGTCCTGATTGCCAACCGCGGCGAGATCGCGATCCGGGTGGCCCGCACCCTCGAGGAGATGGGTATCGGCTCGGTTGCCGTCTACTCGGAGATCGACCGCGACGCGCCGCACGTGCGCGAGGCCGACGAGGCTTTCCTGATCGGGCCGGCGGTGCCCGCCGAGAGCTACCTCAACATCGAGAAGATCATCGAGACCGCGAAGGAGGCGGGCGCCGAAGGAATCCATCCCGGCTACGGCTTCCTGGCCGAGAACGCCGATATGGCCCGCGCCTGTGACGAGGCTGGCATCACCTGGATCGGCCCGCCGCCGGAGGCGATCGAAGCGATGGGCTCGAAGACCCGGGCCCGCGAGATCATGGAGAAGGCGGGAGTGCCGATCGTGCCCGGCTCCACCGAGGTCGCCAAAGACGTCGAGGACGCCAAGCGCCAGGCCGAGGAAGCCGGCTACCCGGTCGCCTGCAAGGCGGCGGGCGGCGGTGGCGGCAAGGGCTTCCGCGTCGCGATGACGCCCGACGACCTCGAGGAGGCCTATGAGGGCTCCTCGCGCGAAGGCGAGAAGTTCTTCTCCGATCCGCGTGTCTACGTCGAGCGCTATCTGGAGGACCCGCGCCACGTCGAGGTCCAGGTCCTCGCCGACGGACACGGCAACGTGATCCACCTCGGTGAGCGCGACTGCTCGCTGCAGCGCCGCCACCAGAAGGTGGTCGAGGAGGCGCCGGGCCCGCACGTCGACGAGGAGATGCGCGAGCGGATCGGCAAGATCGCCACCGATGCGGCCGAGGCGGTCGGCTACCGCGGCGCCGGCACGATCGAGGGCATGCAGGTCGGCGATGAGTACTTCTTCCTCGAGATGAACACCCGCGTTCAGGTCGAGCACTGCGTGACCGAGATGGTCACCGGCGTCGACATCGTCCGCGAGCAGATCCTGGTCGCCGCCGGCGAGCCGCTCTCGATCGCGCAGGACGAGGTCGAGCTGCGCGGCTGGTCGATCGAGTGCCGGATCAACGCCGAGGCGGCCCACAAGAACTTCGCTCCCGCGCCGGGCGCGATCACCACCTACCGCGAGCCCGCCGGGCCCGGGGTCCGCGTCGACTCCGGAGTCGAGGCCGGCTCCGAAGTGACGCCGATGTATGACCCGATGGTGGCCAAGCTGATCGTCTGGGACGTCGATCGCGAGAAGGCGACGCGCCGCATGCTGCGGGCGCTCGACGAGTACGAGGTCGGCGGGCTGACCACGCTGATTCCCTTCCACAAGGCGATCCTCGCCACCGAGCAGTGGCAGCGGGGCGAGACCTGCCGCGACCTGATGGAGGACAAGGCGTGGCTGAAGACGACAGCCCCAGCCGACGCCGCGCCACCCGAGCCCCCTGAGGAGGGGCCCGAGAAGGTGGCCCGCGACTACAAGGTCGAGGTCTCCGGCAAGCTCTTCGACGTCAAGGTGATCGGCGAGGCCTTCGCCGGGGCAGCGGCGCCTGCAGCCGCGGGGCGCAAGCCGGCGAAGCGCGAGCGCAAGGGCGGCGGCGGGCCGAGCGCGTCCAGCGAGGCGCTGCCCTCGCCCCTGCAGGGCACTGTGCTGAAGGTGGCGGTCGAGAAGGGCGCCGAGGTCGCCGAGGGCGACCTGATCTGCGTGATCGAGGCGATGAAGATGGAGAACGAGATCGCCGCCCACCGCTCCGGCAAGGTCGAGGAGCTGAACGTCTCCGAGGGCGCCGCCGTCTCGAGCGG
>DASSTR010000030.1:0-22463 GCA_035707825.1 Solirubrobacterales bacterium | reverse complement strand
GGTCCCCAGTCCGCAGGCGCCGACCCCGGTCCCGCCTGCTACGGCAGCGGCGGCAGCGAGCCGACGGTCACCGACGCCAACCTGCTGCTCGGCAGGCTGGCCGCAGACACGACCCTGGCGGGCGGCGTCGCCCTCGACCGGGAAGCGGCGAGCAGGGCCGTGGGCGCCCTGGCGCACTCGCTTGGACTCGAGGAGCTGGAGGCCGCGGAGGGAATCGTGCGCATCGCCAACCAGGAGATGGGCCGGGCCCTGCGCGTGGTGACGGTGGAGCGGGGCCTCGACCCACGCCGCTTCGCGCTGCTGCCCTTTGGGGGCGCCGGGCCGATGCACGCGGCCGCGATCGCCGCCGAGCTCGGCATCGAGCGGCTGCTCTGCCCCCGGGCCAGCGGGGTGCTCTCGGCGCTCGGCCTCTGCGCGTCGGAGCACCGCCACGACACGGCGCGCACGGTGATGCTGAGCGGCGGGGAGCTCGATGCCGAGCGGATCGCCAGAGAGGTCGACGCCCTGAGGGCGGCGATCGGGGAGGCGCCCGGCGCCGAGCCATCGGTGGTCTACGAGCTCCGCTACCGGGGACAGGCGTTTGAGCTGCCGGTCCCCGGTGGGACGAGGGCCGACCCCGACGATCTCGTCGAGCGCTTCGAGCGAGCGCACGAAGAACGCTACGGCCACCGCGACCCGAACGGGACGGTGGTCCTCGTCCACATCCGCCTGGCGATGGTCGCGGCGGGCCCAAACCCCCAGCCCGCCGCCGGGGAAGGCGACCTCCACGAGACGACCCGCCCCGTGCGCTTCGACGGCGAGTGGCTGGAGGCGACCGTGCTGCGGGGGGAGCCGGCGGCCGGCGCCCGTGCCGCCGGGCCGGTCGTCTTCGAGCTTCCCGAGACCACCCTGGTGCTGCCCCCGGGCTGGTCGGCCCAGGTCGACGAGGCGGGCACGATCGTCGCCGAGCGGGAGAACTCGGGGCCCAGAGGCACCAGGCCGGAAGGTTCCGATGGCGCTTGACCCGATCACCCTGCAGGTCCTCGTCGGGGGCCTGCGAGCCGCCTGCGAGGAGATTGGCGCGGCGCTGATCCGCTCCGCCTACTCCGCCAACATCAAGGAGCGCCACGATTGCTCGACGGCGCTATTCGACGCCGCCGGCGAGCTGGTCATGCAGGCCGAGCACATCCCGGTCCACCTCGGCTCGATGCCAGACGCCGTCGCCGCCGTCGTCGACCTCGAGCAGCGCCCCGGAGAGGCCTGGATCCTCAACGACCCCTATCGCGGCGGCACCCACCTGCCGGACATCACGCTGATCTCTCCGGTCTTCGTCGACGGCGCTCTGGCCGGCTTTGCCGCCTCGCGCGCCCACCATGCCGACGTCGGCGGCCCGACGCCGGGGAGCATGCCGGCCGATTCCAGGACGCTCGAGGAGGAGGGCGTCGTGATCCCGCCGACCCGGGCCGGCGACGAGGTGCTTCGCGAGCTGGCATCGCGGATGCGCTTCCCCGAGCAGCGCCTCGCCGACCTGCGGGCGCAGGAGGCGGCGAATCGGATCGGCGCCCTGCGCCTGGCCGAGCTCGCCGAGCGACACGGCCCCGAGCTCCTGCGCACCGGGATGGAGGAGATCCTCGCCTACGCCGAGCGGCGCACCCGCGCCGCCCTGGCCGCGCTGCCCGATGGCGCGTACCGCGCGTCGGACCTGCTCGAGGACGACCTCGGAGGCGAGCCGCACGAGATCGAGCTGCACGTCGAGGCGAGAATCTCGGGAGAGAGCCTGGTCCTCGACTTCAGCGGCAGCTCCGAGCAGGTCGAGGGCAACCTCAACTGCCCGATCTCGGTGACGAAATCGGCGGCCTTCTTCGCCGTGCGGGCGCTCACCGATCCGGACGCGCCGCCCTCGGCGGGCGCCTACCGGCCGATCGAGGTGATCGCGCCGCGCGGCTGCCTGCTCAACGCCGAGCCCCCCGCCGCGGTCGTCGCCGGCAACGTCGAGACCTCCAGCCGGGTCGCCGACCTCGTCATCGCCGCCCTGGGCGGCGCCCGCCCCGTCCCCGCCCAGGGCCAGGGGACGATGAACAACCTCACCCTCGCCAACCGGGACTTCACCTACTACGAGACGCTGGGCGGCGGCCAGGGCGCCTGCCCCGAGGCGGACGGCCCCAGCGCGATCCACGTCGCGATGTCCAACACCCTCAACACGCCGGTCGAGGCGCTGGAGACCGAATTCCCCTTGCGGGTACGCGAGCTGTCGCTGCGGCGCGGCAGCGGCGGCGCGGGCGCCCGCAGCGGCGGTGACGGCCTCGTTCGCGAGCTCGAAGCGCTGGCGCCGATGCGCTACAGCCTGATCAGCGAGCGGCGCCGGCACCCACCAAGGGGACGCGACGGCGGCGAGGACGGCGCGACCGGCCGCAACTCACTCAACGGCGAGGCTCTACCGGGAAAGGCACAGGGGGACATGGAAAGCGGCGACAGGCTGCGCCTCGAAACCCCTGGCGGCGGGGCCCACGGCCTTAAGTGACAGTCTTCACATTGTTGGCGATTCCGCTGCGCTCGTCTAGAATGCCCAATCCGGGCGGGTTTCTCGCCCTAGGACAGGGTGTGGGGCGTCTCCCATCCAGGTCACAGGCAGCATCTTCCATCTTCCCCGTATCACCGACCTCTTAGGTACAGCTAATGCCGATCGCATTCAAGGAATGGGCCGTAACGGTCCGCGCACTCGCCGAGGGCGAGCAGTTGCTCACCCTGCGCAAGGGTGGCATCCGGGAGGAGAACAAGCACTTCGAGCTCGAGCACGAGCGCTTCTTCCTCTACCCGACCTTCGACCACCAGCAGAACAATCTGGTGCGTGAGTCCCACCACCCCGAGCTGCGCCGCGCCCTCGAGGAGGGTGTCTGGCCCGACGAGGAGCCGCCCCCGAGGGCGCTGATCCAGGACGGCGGCATCGCCCAGCCCGACCGCGTGCGCCTGCGCGCCTGGGCCGAGGTGACCGATCACCTGACGATCACCGACCCGCGCATCGTCGACAGCCTCTCGCCCTTCTATGTGTGGACTCCCGATTACGCGGAGAAGCGGCTGAACTGGAAGCGCCGCCACCCTCTCCACATCCTGCTGCTGCGGGTGCATCGCATCCCACGCCCCGTCACCGTGCGGGTGCGCGACGAGTACCACGGCTGCCGGTCCTGGGTCGAGATCGACCGCGACCTGCCCTTCGAGGGCACGCCGGTGATGGCCGACGAGGAGTTCGATCGCGCCCGGCAAGAGATCATGTCGGTGTGCTCGCCCGCCGAGCCAGTCTTGGTCTAGATCCGGCCGGGCCCTAGATGCCCTGGGTCGAGACGCATTCGCTCAGCTTCACCGCCCGCCACGACAGCGGCGACGCCGCGTTCGCCGAGCGCACGCTCGATCGGATGGAGGAACTGCGGCTGCGACTCGAGGACCGCTTCGAGCTGGTGCCGGGCGAGATCACCGTCGTGGTCCACACCAATCCCGTCTGGCTGGCGCTCGCCCACCCCTTCCTGCCCGCCGCCCGCTGGTCGGCGGCGCCGGCCGGGCGCCGCTACCTGGCCGGCTGGCCGATGGCGACCGAGCTTCACGTCCTCAACGACCCCCACATGGAGAAGCGCGCGGCGGGTGACGACTCGCGCGAGGCGCTGCGGGGCACGGCTGAGCGCCTCTACGCCCAGCTGGTCATCGGCGCCAACAATCCCGACCTCCCCCCCTCCTGGACGCCACGGCGCTTCGTCCGCTACCTGAGCTGGGCCTGGCTGGCCGAGGGCGGCGCGCAGTACTTCGCCCGCCAGGTCGGCCTCTACCGCGCCGCGGTCATCCGCCGCCTGCGCGAGAGCTCACGGCCCTCCTTCCCACCCTCGCGGCGCGACGCGGTGATCCTCGGCGGCACGATCTTCGACCTGCTGGAGACCGAACGCGGCGGGGAGGCCTGCGAGCAGCTCGCCTCCCGGCTCCTGCCCGGCGGCGCCAGGGCCACGCTGGAAGCCGCCTTCGAAGCGCGCATCGGCGAGATCGAATCGGCCTGGCGCGACTACCTGCGGGAGATCGTGCGGCCGAACCCGGTCTGAGCAGCCGCGGCCGCCCGGGTGGGTGGGCCCCGCTAGCTGCCGCCGGGGAGACCCGCGAGCACCTGGCGCGCGTCCTCTGCGGCTTCCTCGGCGACGAAGATCTGGCGCGGTCCGGCGGCGAAGGACTCCGGCACGTCGAAGCCCGGCCCCCGTTTGACCATGCTCGGGATGCCGTGCTCGCTGAGCAGCCCCTGGATCATTTCCGCCTCGACCTGATTCGGGGCGAAGGCGACTTTGACCAGCTTGCCGCCGCCTCCTCCGCCACCACCGCCGCCCTCGTCGCCGCCGCCGCGATGAGAGCCGTCACCGCCCCGGGTGCCCGGCGATTGACGCGTGCCGCCGCGACTACGCGACGTCGAGCTCGGCATCGCCGATCTCCCCGTCGCGGATCCAGAAACCCTTCACATCGGGCGCCTCGGCATCGGCGAGCGAGACGATCAGATAGACGGCGTCCGGCCAGCCGGCGAGATTGACGTCGGTCTGCGAGGGATAGGCGGCCGACTTGGTGTGGGAGTGGTAGATGCCGATCAGCTCCTCGCCCGCCGCTTCGATCTCCTTCATCAGCCGGAACTGCTCGGCGGCGTCGATCGAGTAGCGCAGCGGGCTCGCCTCGGCGTTCTCCGCCCGGTACACGGTCCTCGCCTCACCGTCCAGGCCGCCGACCATCCCGCAGCACTCGTTGGGGACGTCCTCACGCGCGTGCGCGACCATCTCGTCGATCAGCTGCCGGGAGATCCGCATTCCGCGGGCGCTGCTCGGACCTACCACCAGACGGTGGAGTCGAGGTTTTCGATCTCGTCGATCGGCTTCGTGTAGACGCCGGAGGAGAGGTACTTCCAACCGTCGTCGGGAATCAGGAAGACGACGTTGCCGCCGTCGAGCTCACCCGCGATGCGGGCGGCGATGCGGGCGATCGCCCCCGAGGAGACGCCGGCGAAGATCCCCTCCTCGTCGAGCAGTTTCCGCGTCCAGACGATCGCGTCGCGGTTGGAGACCATGACTTTGCGATCGAGAAGGGAGATGTCGATGATCGGCGGGATGAAGCCGTCGTCGAGCGAGCGCAGGCCGTCGACCAGCTCGCCCTGCATCGGCTCGGCGGCGACGATCAGCGTCTCCGGGTTCGCCTCCTTGAGGCGGCGCCCGTTGCCCATCAGCGTGCCGCCTGTGCCGAGGCCGCCGACGAAGGCGGTCACCTCGTCGAGCTCGTCGAGGATCTCCACCGCGGTGCCGTTGTAGTGGGCCAGCGGGTTCGCCTCGTTGCCGTACTGGTAGGGCATGTAGTACTCGGGCCCCTCGGCCATCTCCAGCGCCACCTCGACCGCGCCGTTGGAGCCCTTGGCGCCCTCCGAAAAGACGATCTCCGCTCCGTACATCTCGAGCAGCTGGGTGCGCTCGGCGGTGACGTTGTCGGGCATCACCACCTTCAGCGGGTAGCCCTTGCGGCGGCAGATCATCGCCAGCGAGATCCCGGTGTTGCCGGAGGTCGGCTCGAGGATCGTCTGCCCGGGTTCGATCGCCCCTTCCTCCTCGGCCGCCTCGATCATCGACTTCGCGACGCGGTCCTTGACCGAGCCGGTCGGGTTGCGGCCCTCGAGCTTGGCGTAGATGCGCACGTCGGGCTTCGGCGAGAGCCGAGGCAGCTCGACCAGCGGCGTGTTGCCGATCGACTCGACGATGTTGCCGAAGCGCCCTCCGCAGGGCCGGTTCTCAACGCCCTCAAGCATTACTTCAAAAAGTATAGGGGCCTATTGGGCGCGGTGGGGCGGCTTCAGCCGCCGGCCATCGCGGGCAGGATGACCACGGTGTCCCCGTCGGAGACCTTGGTTCCCAGGCCATCCAGCACCCGTACGTCCTCATCGTTGAGGTAGACGTTGACGTAGCGGTTGAGGCCCCCCTCCGCATCGAAGAGCTGGCTCTCGGTGCCGGGATGCTGGGCGGTCAGCCCTCGCAGCACCTCGCCGACGTCGGAGCCGGCGGCCTCGACCTCTGACTGGCCGCCGGTCTGCGGACGCAGCACTGGTGGGATTCGAACCGTCGCCATCAGGCCCGGAAAATTATCGGCTCGGACAATTCCCCGCCGGCCTGCTCAACCGGCGCAGAAGAGGTCGTAGTCGGGAAACTTGCCGAGATCCTCGTCGGCGACCTCGGGAGCGTCCTCGCCGCAGATCGGGCAGTTGGGGTCGCGCCGCACCTTCAGCTCGGTGAAGCGGGTGCTGAGGGCGTCGAAGAGCAGCAGGCGGCCGATCAGCGGCTCGCCGATGCCGAGCACCAGCTTCAGCACCTCGTTGGCCTGCAGCAGGCCCATCGTCCCGGCCATCGCGCCGAGGACCCCGTTGGCCGAGCAGCTCGGCGCCAGCTCGGCCGGCGGCGGGGTCGGGTAAAGGCAGCGGTAGCAGGGCCCCTCGAAGGGGACGAAGGTCGAGATCTGCCCGTCGAAGCTGAGGATCGATGCCGAGACGACCGGCTTGCGCAGCCGCACCGAGGCGTCGTTGAGCAGGTAGCGGGTGGGGAAGTTGTCGGCCCCGTCGACGATCACGTCGTACTGGCTGATGATCTCGATGATGTTGGAGGCGTCCATGCGGCCGCGGTGCTCGACCACGTTGACGTCGGGGTTGAGCGCTTCGATCGTGCGGCGCGCGGACTCCGTCTTGTGCATCCCGATCCGCTCGGTGTTGTGGATCACCTGGCGCTGCAGGTTGGAGGCCTCGACGACGTCGTCGTCGACCAGGCCCATGGTGCCGATCCCCGCCGCGGCGAGGTAGAGCGCCGTCGGCGCGCCGAGGCCGCCGGCGCCGACCAGCAGCACCTTGGCGTTAAGCATCTTCAGCTGGCCGTCGACGCCGACCTCGGGCAGCAGCGTGTGGCGCGAGTAGCGGTCGCGCTGCTCGGGGGTCATGCCCTCGGCGGCGATCACCGGCAGCCCCTGCTCCTGCCAGGCGACGATGCCGCCCGCCATCGAGGCGACGTTTTCGTAGCCGAGCGCCTGCATCTGCTCGGCCGCCTTGAAGGAGCGGTTGCCTGTGCGGCAGTAGACGATCGTCCGCGCCGACTTGCTGGGGGCCGCGGCGCCGATCTCGTCGGCCAGCAGCCCGGGCGGCACCAGCTTGCCGTTCTCGAGGTGGGCCTCCTCGTACTCGTGAGGCTCGCGGCTATCGATCAGGACGATGTCGCCGCCCTCGATCTCCTGCGCCGCCTCGAAGGGCTCGATCTCCTCGACCTGCTGCGTGATTTGCGCGCCAGTAGCCATGCTTCTCCTAAATACCTGAATTCCGATCCGGCTTTACTTCAAAAAGTATAGCGCTCGGTCAAAGCGCCGAGGATGAGCTGGTGCACCGAGTAGCGTGGTCGGCGGGGACGTGCCTGACCAAACCGGGCGCCGCACGCGAACGACCCGCGTAGCATCGCTACGCGGGTCGGGGGCGGGTGGTGATCCGGTGCCGTGACAGGCGCGTCATCCGCGGCCGCGGGACGAGGATGCGCCAGCTCAGCCGAGGCTGGGGCGCATCTGGCGCAGGCGGCGGACCCGCTCCTCGATCGGCGGGTGGGTCGAGAAGAGGCCGGCGATGCCGCTGCCCTTGAAGGGGCGGACGATGTAGAGCGGCTCGGCGGCCTGGTTGACCTGCATCGGCATCGCTTCGGCCCCCTGCTCGAGGCGCAGCAGGGCGCTGGCCAGCGACTCGGGGTTGCCGCAGATCTCCGCCCCACCGGCGTCGGCCGCGTACTCGCGCTGGCGCGAGATCGAGAGCTGGATGATCGAGGCCGCGATCGGGGCCAGGATCACGAGCGCCAGCGAGGCGACGATCCCGAGCGGGCCTGAGTCCTCGTCGCCGCCGAACCACATCAGCATGTAGGCGATGTAGGTGATCGCGGCGCCGATCGCCGAGGCGACCGACTGGATCAGGATGTCGCGGTGCTTGACGTGCGCGAGCTCGTGCGCCAGCACGCCGCGCAGCTCGTCCTCGGAGAGGAGTTTGGTGATCCCGCGGGTCACCGCCACGGCCGAGTGCTTGGGGTTGCGTCCGGTGGCAAAGGCGTTGGGCTGGTCCTGGGGAATCATGTAGAGGCGCGGCATCGGCAGGCCGGCGCGCGTCGTCAGTTCCCGGACGATCTGGTAGAGCCGGGGCGCTTCGGACTCGTCGATCGGCTTGGCCCGGCTCATTTTCAGCGCCAGTTTGTCGCTGAAGAAGTAGGAGCCGAGGTTGATCAGCATCGCGAAGATGAAGAACGTGCTCGCCATCTGCGGGCCGCCGATCAGGGCGCCGATGACCACGAGCAGGCCGGTGAGAGTGGCCAGCAGGATCGTCGTGCGCAGCGTGGCTCCGAAGGTGGACTGCTTGGTTGTCGTCATCGCGTCTTCCGCTCCTTGAATGGATTGCCTGGGCGAAGTATCCGCTCGCGGGCGTTTTCTGGCCATAGGGGCCATCCCCTATTCGCGCCCTGTCCCCCACCCACCCGTGCAACGATCACGCCGTGACCGTCGCCCTGATCGTGCTCGCCCTCGTCGCGGTCGGCCTCGCCGTCAACCTCGTCCGGCTGCGCCGCCGCTTCGCCCCCCTGGAGCGGCTGATCGAGGAGATGGAGAAAGTCGACCTCAGCCGGCCGGGCGCACCCCTTCCCCACTCGATCGACGGGATCGGCGAGACCGAGGAGGTCGAGCGCCTCGAGCTCGCCTTCCTGCGCATGATCAGCCGCCTGGAATCGGAACGGCGGCGGGCCGGCAGCGCCGCCCTGCGCGCCCAGGAGGAGGAGCGCGCCCGGGTGGCCCGCGACCTCCATGACGAGGTCAACCAATCGCTGACCGGGCTGCTGCTGCGGCTCGAGGCGGTGCGCGAGGCGGCCCCTCCCGAGCTCGAGCAAGAGCTGGCGGAGACCAAGGCGCTCGCCAACCAGGCGATGCGCGAGCTGCTCTCGCTGGCGCGCCAGCTGCGCCCCACGGCGCTCGACGACCTCGGGCTCGCCGCGGCGATCGCCGGCCAGGTGGACCAGCTCTCCCAGTCGGAGATCGAGGCCGAGCTGGTCGAGCGGGGCGACTTCTCCGATCTCGGGAACGACGTCCAGCTCGTCGTCTACCGCGTCGCCCAGGAGGCTCTCTCCAACGCCGCCCGCCACAGCGAGGCCAAGCACGTCACGGTGACCCTGAGCCGCTCCGACGGCAGGGTCGAGCTCGAGGTCGCCGACGATGGCAGCGGCTTCGCGTTCGACGAGTCCGAGCGCGGGCTGGGCATCGCCGGGATGCGGGAGCGGGCGCTGCTGATCGGCGCGGCGCTGGACGTCGAGTCGCGCCCCGGCCAGGGAACGACGGTCAAGCTGGCGATCGAGCCGCCCCCGGACGCGGAAGCGAGGGAGCGAGATCTCCGGTGACAACGAGCGCGACCGAGCGAGAGCAGAGGAGGCGGCGTTGCGGGTTCTGATCGCCGACGACCACGGGATCGTCCGCTCCGGGATCCGCCTGCTGCTCGAGCGCCAGAGCGACATCGAGGTGATCGGCGAGGCGGCCGACGGCGCCGAGGCGAGCAGCCTGGCGATCCGCGAGCGCCCGGACCTGGCGATCCTCGACGTCAAGATGCCGAAGCTGACCGGACTGCAGGCGACGCGGGAGATCAAGCGACAGGCGCCCGAGGTCTCCGTGCTGATCCTCTCCATGCACGACGACGAGCGCTACCTCTTCGAGGCGCTGAAGGCCGGCGCCTCCGGCTACGTGCTCAAGGCGCAAGCCGATACCGACCTGCTGGCGGCAATCCGAGCCGTCGAGCGCGGCGAGCCCTTCCTCACCCCGGAGGCGCAGCGGACGCTGATCAGGGACGTGCTCGAGCGGGGGCCCGGCGGCGACGAGGACCTGACCCCACGGGAGGAGGAGATCGTCAAGCTCGTGGCCGAGGCCCACACCACCAAACAGATCGCCGAGATCCTCCACCTCTCCGAGAAGACGGTCGAGAACCACCGCGCCAACGCGATGCGTAAGCTCGGGATGAGAGACCGCGTCGAGCTCGTCCGCTACGCGATCAGACGCGGCCTGATCGAGCCCTGATGACGCAAAGCCACGAAGAGTTCCGGCACCGGCGCTGGCAGGCGCTGATCCTGCTCTGCTCGGCGCAGTTCGTCGTCGTCCTCGACGCCTCGATCGTCAACGTGGCGCTGCCGACGATCGGCACGTCGCTGAACTTCTCCCAGGACAACCTGCCCTGGGTCGTCAACGCCTATGTCCTCACCTTCGGCGGCTTCCTGCTGCTGGGCGGGCGAGCGGCCGACCTGCTCGGGCGCCGGCGGGTTTTCATGGCCGGCCTGCTGCTCGTCGCCTTCGCCTCGCTGGCGGCCGGCTTCGCCGCCACGGAGGGGCAGCTGATCGCCGCCAGAGCGGCGCAGGGCCTCGGCGCCGCGATCATCTCCCCGGCGGCGCTCTCGATCGTCACGACAACCTTCAGCGACGGCGCCGAGCGCAACAAGGCGCTCGGGATATGGGGCGCGGTCGCCGGCTCGGGCGGGGCGGCCGGGGTCCTGCTCGGCGGCATCCTCACCGACGGGCTGGGCTGGGAATGGGTGCTGTGGGTAAACGTCCCGGTCAGCCTGATCGCCTTCGCCCTCTCCCCCGGGCTGATCGAGGAAAGCCGGGCGGAGTCCGAGACCAGGAGCTTCGACGTCGCCGGCGCCGCCACCGTCACCGCCGGGCTCACCGCGCTCGTCTACGCCGTCGTCGACGCCAACAGCGCCGGCTGGGGATCGACCCAGACGCTCGGGCTGATCGCGCTCTCCGTGATCCTGCTCGCCGCCTTTGTCGCGATCGAGCTGCGCGCCCGGCGGCCGCTGGTCCCCTTCTCGATCTTCCGCCTGCGGACGCTGACCGGCGCCAACGTCGTCGGCCTGCTGGTCGGCGCGTCCCTCTTCTCGATGTTCTATTTCATCTCCCTCTACATGCAGCAGGTGCTCGGCTACAGCGCGATCCATGCCGGCCTCTCCTACCTGCCGCTGGCGCTGGTGATCATGGCCTCGGCCGGCATCGCCTCCCAGCTGGTGTCGACGCTCGGCTACAAGCCGGTCCTCGCCGCCGGGATGCTGATGATCGTCGCCGGGCTGGTCTGGTTCAGCCGCGTCTCGGTCGGCGGCAGCTTCACCTCCGACATCCTCGGCCCCTCCCTCTTCGCCGCCGCCGGCCTCGGGTTCTCGTTCGTTACGACGACGATCGCCGCCGTCTCCGGCGTCGACGAGAACGAGGCGGGCCTGGCCAGCGGCCTGATCAACACCTCGCAGCAGATCGGCGGCGCGGTCGGCCTCGCGGTCCTCTCCTCGATCGCGACCTCCTACACGGAGAGCACCACCAACCTCGACGACCTGACCAGCGGCTTCCAGGCCGCCTTTCTCGGCGGCGCCGCGATCGCTTTGCTCGGCTTCGTCCTCACTCTCATCCTGATCCGCGGCAGCGACAGCCGCGCCCACGTCGAGCTCGGCAAGAAGGAGGAGGCGGAAGCCGCCTCCGCATAACCGACTGCTTCAGTAGGATTTATTCGATGCTGTTTTCCACCAAAGCCGAGTACGGAGTGCGCCTGATGATCGAGCTGGGCCGGCAAACCGGCTCGGCGCCGATCTCGCTCAGCGCCGTCGCCGAGGCCGAGCGGCTGCCGCTCTCCTATCTCGAGCACCTGGTGGCGAAACTGCGCAAGGCCGGGCTGGTGACCTCGACCCGGGGCGCCCACGGCGGCTACCGGCTGGCCAAGCCCGCCGGGGAGATCACCATGGACGCGGTGGTGGAGGCGCTGGAAGGGCAGATCGCCCCGATGGAGTGCTTCCACGAAACGCCGGAGGGCAAGGTGCTCTGCTCGCACGAAAGCGACGGCGACCACGCCTGCGCGACGAAGCTGCTCTGGACGCGCGTACAGGGCGGCGTCAGCAAGGCGCTGGCCGGCACCACGCTGGCGGAGCTGATCGAATTCGCCAGCCCCGACGCGACGCGGAGCGAGCCGGCGGCGCCGGTCGGCACCGCAGCCTAGATCCCAACTTAAACCCCCGAAACGGAGCGAAATGGCTGACCTGGAGATACGCAACCTGCACGTGGAGGTCGAGGACAAGAAGATCCTCAAAGGCCTGGACCTCGATGTCGAGAAGGGGAAGGTGCACGCCCTGATGGGCCCGAACGGCTCCGGCAAGTCGACGCTCGCCAACGTGATCATGGGCCACCCGGCGCTCGAGGTGACCGAGGGCACGATCACCTTCAAGGGCGAGGACATCACCGAGGCCGATCCCGAGACGCGCTCGCAGGCCGGCCTCTTCATGGCCTTCCAGTACCCAGTCGCCATCCCGGGCGTGTCGGTGAGCAAGTACCTGCGGATGATCGTCAACGCCCACCGCGAGGCGCACGGAGAACCGGAGATCAAGATCAAAGACTTCGCGCGCACCGCCCAGGAGGCGATGGCGCTCGCCAACATCCCGAAAGAGTTCTCCAGCCGCTACCTCAACGACGGCTTCTCCGGCGGTGAGAAGAAGCGGATGGAGCTGCTGCAGCTGGCGCTGCTGCGCCCGGAGATCGCCGTCCTCGACGAGACCGACTCCGGCCTCGACATCGACGCGCTGCGCACCGTCGCCGAGGGCGTCAACAAGTTCGCCGGCCCCGACATGGGCGTGCTGATCATCACCCACTACCAGCGCATCCTGCACATGGTGAAGCCGGACTCGGTCCACGTGATGTTCGAGGGCCGGATCGTCAAGGAGGGCGGCCCGGAGCTGGTAGGCGTGCTCGAGGAGAAGGGCTACGGCTGGATACGCGAGGAGGTCGCCGCGAGCCCGACTGGAGGGAGCGTCGCAGTCTGATGATTCGCGACCGCAACTCGGGCGAGGCATTTGCAGGGGGCGCGGCCCTCGACGTGTCGTCTCCTGAGCTGCCGATCGAGAAAGTGCGCGCCTCCTTCCCCGCGCTGGAGCGCGAGGTGAACGGGCGCCCCGTCGCCTACCTGGACAGCGGCGCCAGCTCGCAGCGCGTGCTGGCCTCGGTCCAAGCGGTCGATCGCTACGAGCGCGCCCACCACTCCAACGTCCATCGCGGCTCGCACACGCTCTCGGCGGAGGCGACGGCGGCCTACGAGGGAGCGCGGGCGACGGTGGCCGACCACCTCGGCGCCGGCGACCGCCGCGAGGTGATCTTCGTCCGCAACGCGACCGAGGCGATCAACCTCGTCGCGCGCGCCTGGGGCGACGCCAACGTCGGCGAGGGCGACCGCCTCCTCCTCACCGAGATGGAGCATCACTCCAACGTCGTGCCCTGGCAGCAGCTGGCCGAGCGGGTCGGCGCGCAGATCGACTGGGTGCCGGTGAGCGACGCCGGGCTGCTCGACATGGAGGCGCTGGGGACGGCGCTGGAACGGGGGCCCAAGCTCGTCGCCGTGACCCAAGTCTCCAACGTGCTCGGCACCGAGAACCCGATCGCCGAGATCGCCCAGCTGGCGCACGACGCCGGCGCCCTGGTCCTCGCCGACGGCGCCCAGGCGGCGCCGAAGCAGCCGGTTGACGTCGCTGCCCTCGGCGTCGACTTCTACGCGCTGACCGGCCACAAGCTCTACGCGCCGACCGGCATCGGAGCCCTGTGGGCAAGGCTCGACCTGCTGCGCCAGATGCCGCCCTTCCTCGGCGGCGGGTCGATGATCCGCAAGGTCACCAAGGAGGGGACGACCTACGCCGACCCTCCCGCCCGCTTCGAGGCCGGGACGCCGGCGATCGCGCAGGCGATCGGGATGGCCTCGGCGCTGCGCTGGCTCGACGGGCTGGGCATGGAGGCCGTGCTCGAGCACGAGCGCCAGATCGCCGACTACGCCCTGGAGCGCCTGGTCGAGGTGCCGGGCCTGCGGATCTTCGGCCCAGAGCGCGGGCCCGGGCGGGTCGGCCCCGTTTCCTTCGAGCTGGAGGGCGTCCACGCCCACGACGTCTCCGAGATCCTCGACCGCCACGGGGTCGCGGTGCGCGCCGGCCACCACTGCGCCCAGCCGCTGATGGACCGCCTCGGGGTCGCGGCCACCGCCCGCGCCAGCTTCGGCGTCTACACCGTCGAGGGGGAGATCGACCGCCTCGTCGACGGCCTCCACGACGCCCGCAGGGTCTTCGGCCTCTAGGTCCTCGCCTCTAGGGCTTAGGCACACGATCGTGGCCGGTCGCTGATAGCCGTCGATCAACCGGCCTGAGATAAGGCCTCTCTGCCAGTCGGGGAGGGTCTTTCTCTTTCTCTAAAGAGGGAGGTTGTTCGATGGCCTGGTGCGCGCAGAGCTTCCTGCAAAGACGCTCGTACGACGGCGACTATGCGCGGGCGCTGGCCCGCTGCTAGCGGCGTCCGCGCGCCGGTGCCATAAAAGCGCCTCCGGCGCTTTCCATCTGGCCACTTTCCCGACTTGACCACACACAATGTGGTCAAGTCGGGAAAGTGGGGCTCCGCGAGGCCGGTGGATCAACTAAAGCGAGGTCCGAGCCACCTGGCGAGGTCGCAGAAGATGAGTCAGACACCTAGCGGAAAGGGCGTCGTGAAATCACTCATCTAAGGGTCGATCACGCCCCGCAGGTCCCACTGCTGGTTCGCGCCCCAGTGGCACTGCCACTGGCCGACCAGGGAGCCGTTGTTGGTCGCCCAACCGAGGGCGTCCATGCACTTGTTGGGGAAGACGTGCCTTGGCATCAGGCCGTACCAGCCGGGCTGGCTGGCGAGCGGCTCCCGCCGCCAGTGCTGGTTGGTCTGGCCGCCGCCAAGGCAGTCCCAGAGCTGCAGGCCGGCGCCGTCGGAGCCGCTGACGTTGATCACATCGAGGCAGCGGTTGGTGCCGTTGATCCTGATCTGGTACCAGCCGCCGCCCTCCGGCTCCCAGAAGCTGAAGATCTGGCCGTTGCCGTTTACCGGCGCACCGCAGTCCCATTGCAGGAACCGCTGTCCGTTGACGTTCCTGTTTTCAGACAGGCTCAGGCACTTGCCCGAATAGCGATTGACGAACTGGTAGCCGCGCTTGACGGTGCGATTGTGGGTGTTCGGAGAGTAGGACTCGCCGAACTCGCTGTTGCCGACGAAATGGGCGCGGATGTTGTAGTAGCCGGGTGAGACGCCGTAGTCGCGCCACTCGTAATAGCCGCCGCTGTTGACGGTGGCGGGGGCCGAGAACATCGTCGACCAGCCGCCGACCGCCGCGTTGTCGAATTCGACCTGAACGACCCTGTTGGCCATCGAGTAGGGACCGGCCTTCAGGTAGCCGTGGAAGCTGACCGACCCGGGCGAGCCGTGCAGGACCTGATCGATTTCGATTGACGTTTCGGTCGGGATCGGGCCCGATTCGACCGGCTGCAGGCGGTACCGCTGCTGCAGGCTGCCGTTGCAGCTCCACTGCTGGATCGGAACCCAGCCAAAGCTGCCGCCTGTGACGTCGAGGCACTTGCCCGAGTGCTGGGCCACGTAGGAGGTGTAGGGGGTGTCGGCCCACCAGGCCTCGCGGAAGGCCTCGTTAGAGCCGCCGTTGCAACCATGCTGGACGATCTGCTCGCCGTCGTTCTGGCTTGCCCAGGCGACGTCGAGGCACTTGCCCGAGTGACGGGCGATGACTTCGAGGTATTCGCCGCTGCCCTTGGGCCTCAGCGTGAAGACCTGATTGGCGTTGCCGTTGCAGGAGCCGTGCATCACCCGCACGCCGTCGGCGTACCACCCGCCCTCGACGTCCATGCAGAGGTCGGAGTGCCTGGCCCTGATCAGGACGCCGTCCTGGACCTTGAAGGTCTTGGTGCTCGAGGAGGACGGGTCCCAATCGCCTCCGCCCGGGAAGTCGGTCCGGGTTTCCCAGTCACCCTTCCCGACCTGGATGTAGCCGCTGTCGTAGTGGCCGTTGGCATCGGTCATCACGTCGACGAGCCGTTCGAACTGCCCGTTGCGGAAGAGCTTCACGTGGACGTGGACGTTGGAGAGGCCGGGCAGGGTGCCCAGGATGTCGCCTTCCTTCACCCATCCTTCGACCCACACCCAACCGGGCTGTCCGTGCAGGACCCGCTCGATGTTGTTGGACGTCGAGCTGGAGGGCGGCGTTTCGAACTGCATGTCGGGCGTTTCGGTCTTCTGCCCGGCGTCGTTTTCGGAGACGACCGCGTAGTGGTACTTGGTGGCCGGCTGCAGGCCCGCGACGACGCTTTCTTTCGTGACGTCGGCTTCCTCGACCCTGTCGCCGAAGCTCTGGGCCTGGGTGAAGTTCCCGTAGCTGTTGGAGTTCCACCCCGGCCCGTACTTGACCCAGTAGTCGGTCGGCGAGCCGTAGGCGTTCATCTTCGTGAACTCGGTCAGCTTCCTCGGCCTCTCGTTGCGCAGCTCGTGATCGTTGCGGGAGGGCTTGGGGTACGTCCCGGTGAAGCCGGCCTGGTTCTGGAAGGCGTACCAAGACTTGCGGTAGTGGCCGCTCTCGTATGGCCTCAGCTCTTCGCGCAGGCCCGAGCGGTAATCCCAGGTGTTGTGATCGATGTTGGGATCGCTCTCTTCGTAGTCCTGGATGTTGTAGTAGAAGACGTTTTCGATGTTGAATCGCTCAGCGCTGTGATTCGCCTTGATCATGTTGAAGGTCGAATTGAGCAGGTCCCTCTGGATGTCCTCGCTGACCGGGACGTGGGAGCCGTCGTTCGGTGTGATCGGCCCCTTCACCGGCCAGCCGATCTCGTTGACCCAGATCTTCTTCGCGGCGCCGCCCTTGTCGTTGAGGGCCGCCCTGGCCTCCTGGATGTTGCGGCGCACGGCATCCGTGACCTCTTGCACGTCCCCTTCGTCGGTCGGGGCGTTGCCCTCGTCGTCCTTGAAGACGTACGGGTGAAGCCCAAGGGCGTCGTAGGCGCCGGCGTGCCCCATCCTGCGGATGAATTCCCCGACGGGCATCTTCGGCACGTTCCCCTTTTTGCCGATCGTCAGCAGCCCGCCGACCAGGATCTTCGCCTGGGGGTCCACTTCGTGGATCACGTTGGCGGTTTCCTCGAGCAGGTCGCCGTAGGCCTCGGGGTTCGGGTTGCCGTTCGCGTCTCCGTTGCTGCCGTAGTTCTCCTCGTTCCAGACCTCCCAGTACTGCGGCGCGCGCCGCGATCCGGCGTCGACCGTCTGCCAGAATTCGCCGCCTCGTCCGTACGCTTTGACCACGTCGCGTACGAAGTCCCGCCAGGCCGGCCGGATACCCGCCGAGTTCTCGTTTTCCATGCGGCCTCCGCCCAGGCCTGGGAGCAGAGTGATGCCCTTGTTGGCCGCCCGGCGGAAGATCCAGTCGAACGTGTCACTGCGCCTGCCCACCCCCATGCGCAGCATCTTGGCGCCGGAGCCGCGGACCATTTCCATGGTCGCTTCGGTGGCGAAGCGCGGAGTGTCTCCACTCCAATGGAGGTTGACGAAATCGCCAGGCACCGGGACACCGGTGGCTTCTTCGTGTTCCCTCTGCGTTTCCTGCGCCACCGTCTCGGTCCTGGCCTGCGTGACCAGGGTCTGATCGGGACCAACCACCGTGCCCGCGCTGCTCGTCGCGACCACCCGGTAGTGGTAGGTGGTTTCGGGTTCCAGGAAGGAGACCCCCTCTTCCGCTTCGACCGGCTGGTCTCCGGTTTCGGTTTCTTCGCCGATCGCGGGCACGGTGCTTCCGTAGTCGGTCGTCGGCCCGTACTGGAACTTGTAGGTAGTCGGCTTTCCGTTCGGGTTCACGGTCGCCATCAGCACCGCTTCGTTCGCAGTGACTTCGTTCGCGCCAACGGTGTCGGCGTCGGGCAGGAGCGGGGTGGTGAAGGTCTCGTCGGCGCCGTAGGTGGTTCCCACCTCGTTGCGGGCGACGGCCCGGAAGTGGTATTCCGAACCCTCCGTCAGACCTGAGACGGCCTCGGCGAAGCTGGCCTCGGCACTGCCGGAGCCGGCGCTCTTCGGCGTCAGCGGCACCTTGCTGCCATAGGCGCTCGTCGACCCGTATTCGAAGTAATAGGTGGTGGGGGAACTGTGTGGATTGACTTTCGCGCCGAGGGTCGCGGCTTCGGCGCTCAAGTCGGTGGCGGCGACGGTGGTCACCTGGGGCGCGGCCGGGGTCACAAAGGCCCTGTCCGCCCCTTTTGCGGTCCCATTGCCATTCGTCGCCGAAAGGCGGAAGTGGTATTCGGTGTTCGGGTTGAGGCCGGTGAGCGTCTCGCTGATTTCAACCGGTCTGGCGCCCGAGCCGATCGACTGGGCAACGGCCGGGGCGGTGTTGCCGTATGAGGTGCTGGTCCCCCATTCGAACAGGTAGGTGGTGGCGAAGCTGTTGGGATTGACGAGTGCGTTGAGCGTCGCTCGCGTGCTCTTGACCGGATCGGCCGCCGCCGCAGTCACACTCGGCGGCGAGACGACAGCGAAGCCGCGCTCGACCGGCGTCGGGTCGACGTTGCCCGCCGCGTCGATGGCGCGGGCCCGGAACATGTGGCGGCCGAGGCCGATGGAGGGGTAGGCCTTGGGCGAGGCGCAAGCGGCGTAGGGGTCTTCGTCGAGCGCGCACTCGAAGGTCCCGTTGCTCTCCGAGGAGGAGAGGGAGAAGGAGACGTTCTGCGCCAGCACCGAGCCGCTGGGCCCGGTCGAGATCGTCGTGTTCGGCGGGGTGGTGTCGACCCCGGCGCCGAAGTCTCCGGCGCGGAAGTTGTAGACCGTGGCGGCGCCGCCGTTGACCTCGAGCCCCGCGTAGCCGCTGGAATAGGTGGTGTCGGTGGATGAGAGCAGCGGCGCCAGCACGGCACCGGCCCCCGTCCAGAGCACGACGCTGCCGCCGGACTCGCTCAGGGCCATCGTCGTTCCCACGGGCAGCGAGTAGCCCGCCTTGCTGGCGAGCACCGTACGCGCGCCCGCCACCCACCTCGAGAGTTCCACCTGGTAGGCGGTGGCGGTGCCGTTGGTCCCGGTGAACCGCGCCTCATAGCCGGAGCGGGCGCTGCCGGGACTGGGCATGTCCAGCCACAGGCTCAGGTACTCGCCGGCCGGCGTGGCGCCCGTGCCCACAGTGGCGGCGGTGATCGCCGCGCCGCCACGGTCGTTGAACACGGCCTGGTTCCAGAAGGCGCCGGCAAGGCCGCCGCTCGAGCCATAGCCGCGGTAGCCGCTCATCCAGGCGCCGCCGATCTCAGATGCCCAACTGGTCCTCGACCACTTGCCCGTCGCCAGCGGCACTTCGGAGCGTTCGAGATTGTCGAGCAGCGGCGTTCCGGAGGCCGCGGCCCCCAGCAGGGGACCGGCCTTGAAGCTCACCGAGCGGCTGGCCGTGCCAGAGCCCTCGATGCCCGCAAAGCCGTTCGCGTAGGTGGCGTCGCCGGCCGAGAGGAGAGAGGTGAGGACGCCCCCCTGGCGCCGCCAGGCGCTCACCGCCGCGCCTGTATCGGCGATCGCGAGCGTCGTCCCGGCCGGGATCGAGACCGATGGGTTGGAAGCGAGCACGGCCTCGGACCCCGCAGTCCACCGGGAGAGCCTCACCGTGTAGGTGCTGAGGTCGGCGTTGAGGGCCCAGCGCAGCTGGTAGCCGCTCTTGGCGCTCCCGGGGCTGGGCATGTCCAGCCAGATCGAGACGTAGTTCCCGGCCGCCGCGGGCGCGACCATCATTGTCAGCGCCGCGGCATTCCCGTAGCGCCCGTCGTTCGCGCTCGGGTTCCAGAAGGCGCCGTTGATGGCCGGGGACGCGGCGGCTGGGGCCCAGCCCAAGGCCGTGTCCGCGCCGGCCCCGCTTGCCCAGCTCAGCGCCGTCCACTTGCCGCCGCCCGAGAGAGGGCTCTCACTGCGGTTGAGGACGTCGTCTGTGGACAGCGTGTCTATTTCTTCACCGGTTCCGGCGCTCGCGGAGGCGGTGGTGACCCCGATCAGCAGTAGGAGGACGACTGTGAAAGAGGTGAGCAGGCGGCGAATCGGTGCTTTCATCGGGTTCTCTTCCTCGTAGGCGCGCTGGTGTGAATCGCTCGCCACGACGCCCTTCCCGACTGACCCACCTTCTAGCAGCGCCCGACCGCCGAAAACAACGTCGAGCGGCCGAAGGTCAACGATCGTTGGCCCAGGACTTAGTACCGCTGCGCTAGCCTCAATACATGGACGAGCTGTACCGAGACCAGATCCTCGAGCACTACAAGCGGCCCCACAATTTCGGCCGCCTGGAGGAGCCCGACCTCGAGTTCGAGGACACCAACCCCTTCTGCGGGGACGAGCAGCATGTGACGATCCAGCTCGACGACGAGGGTCGCGTCGCCGCGGTCGCCTTCGAGGGCAAAGGCTGCGCGATCTCGACCGCCGCCACCTCTCTGCTCACCGAGGAGCTGACCGGGATGACGCGCGAGGAGCTGCTGCGGCTGCCGAAAGAGGCGGTCCTCGATCTGCTCGGGATCGAGATCTCAGCCACGCGGATGAAGTGCGCGATGCTGGGCCTGAAGGTGATCAAGAGCGCCAGTCTCGGCGAGTCCGCCGAGTGGGAGGACGAGGGCGAGCCCGGCGAGCGCTCCGAGGCGGCCGCCGACCTCAACTCGCTCTAGATCCTCGATTCCACGACCGGGCCCGCCACAGGCCCGCCGTCTACATATTGGGGTCCGGCGTCATCACGGCGAAGACGGCGCCGAACGGATCTTTGAGGATCGCGATGCGGCCGACGCCGCCGATGTCGAACGGCTCGAGCGCGACGCCGCCGCCCGATTCGCTCGCCCTGGCGACAGCGGCGTCGACGTCCTCGACCGCGAAGTAGACGAGCCAGTGCGGGGGGACCTCGTCGGGGGCGCGGCCGGTGATGTCGATCATGCCGCCGACGGTGTCCTCCCCCACGCTGATGCTGGTGTAGGGACCGGCGTCGAACTGCCGCTCCTCGAAGCTCCAGCCGAAGCTGTCGCCGTAGAAGGCCCTGGAGGCATCGGGATCGCGGGTGTTGAGCTCGTTCCAGACGACCGCGCTCGGCTCTTTGACGATTTCGGCGCCGGCGAAGGTCCCCGGCTGCCAGATCCCGATAACCGCTCCGCTGGGGTCGGCGAAGACCGCCATGCTGCCGAGGCCCATGACGTCCATTGGCTCGGCGATCACCGTGCCGCCGGCCTCCCGCACCTTCGCTGCCGTCGCGTCCGCGTCCTCGACCGAGATATAGGTGGCCCAGACCGTCGGCTGGTCCTCCCCCATCAGCGGCATCATTCCCACGACCGGCTTGCCGCGCAGCATCACCTGCCGGTAGCCGCCGGTCTGCTGGACGGTTTCGGACTCCGGCACGTCCCAACCGAACAAACCGCCGTAGAAAGCAGCCGCCTTCTCGATGTCGGGGACGCCGCTGAGTTCGGCCCAGGACGGGGTTCCCGGCGCGTAACTGGTGATCTCGCTCATCTTTCCTCCAAGCGCTTTGGGGTCTGCTCGATCTTCTCACCCCGAGCCGGGGACGTGAGCACGGCATCCGGGCAGCGGCCGGTCCCCTCGCAACGCTAAAATCCGACCGTAGAAGTAGGATTAAGTCTCAACTCGCACGAGCGCGCCGGAGCGCGCGGAAGGGCCCTCTTGACCGACACCACTGGAACCACTGTCCACGTCTGCCCGCTGGCTGAGCTGGCGCCCGGCGAGCGCCGCCTGGTCGAGCACGACGGGATGAAGATCGGAGTCTTCAACTGCGACGGGACGCTGTACGCGATCGAGGATCGCTGCTCCCACGACGACGGGCCGCTCGCCGAGGGCGAGTTCGATGCCGCCGCCTGCACGGTCGAGTGCCCCCGCCACGGGTCGCTCTTCGATCTGACCAGCGGCCGGCCGAAGACGCTGCCCGCCTATGCTCCGGTGAGGACGTTTGCGGCATCCGTCGTCGACGACGAGATCGTTCTGGAGGTCTGACATGGCAACGCCCGAGGTAGTCGCAGAGAAAAGAGAACTGGCAGGGATCAACGCCGACTACAAGGAGAAGTTCGGCTTCCACGATCCTGAGACCGGCTACGCCTACAAAGCCCCCAAGGGGCTGAGCCGCGAAGTGGTCGAATCGATCTCCGAGTACAAGGACGAGCCGCAGTGGATGCGCGAGTTCCGCCTCAAGGCGCTGGAGCACTTCGAAAGCCGCCCGACCCCGAAATGGGGCGGAGACCTCGACCAGATCGACTTCGAAGACATCCACTACTTCGTGCGCGCCTCCGAGAAGAACAGCCGCGACTGGGACGAGGTCCCCGAGGACATCAAGAACACCTTCGATCGGCTCGGCATCCCCGAGGCGGAGCGCAAATTCCTCTCCGGGGTCGGCGCCCAGTACGAGTCCGAGGTCGTCTACCACCAGGTCAACGAGAAGCTCGAGGCCCAGGGCGTGATCTTCACCGACATGGACACCGCGCTGCGCGAGCACGAGGATCTCGTGCGCGAGTACTGGGCGACGATCATCCCGCCCAACGACAACAAGCTGGCGGCGCTCAACTCGGCGGTCTGGTCGGGGGGCTCCTTCGTCTACGTCCCGG
>DASSTR010000029.1:0-39535 GCA_035707825.1 Solirubrobacterales bacterium | reverse complement strand
GCCGAAGAGGACGAAGTGGATGTGGGCGACGATGAAGTAGGTGTCGGAGACGTGGATGTCGATCGGCACCATGCCGAGCATCACGCCGCTGATGCCGCCGATCGTGAAGGTGACGATGAAGGCGAGCGCGAACAGCATCGCCGTCGAGTAGGTGTGGATCTTGCCGAAGTACAGCGTGCCCAGCCAGGAGAAGATCTTGATCCCGGTCGGCACCGCGATCAGCAGCGTCGTGAACATCATCGGCACCCGCAGCCAGCTGAACATGCCGGCGACGAACATGTGATGCGCCCAGACCGAGTAGCTGAGGACGACGATCCCGATCAGCGCCAGCGCCATCAAGCGGTAGCCGAAGATCGGCTTTCGGGCATGGGTCGATATGACCTCGGAGATGATCCCGAACCCGGGCAGCATCATGATGTAGACCGCCGGGTGTGAGTAGAACCAGAAGATGTGCTGGTAGCTGATCACGTCGCCGCCGCCGGCGAACTCGAAGAATTGGGTTCCGAGCGCGCGGTCGAAGAGGACCATGAACTGGGCGCCGGCGATGAACGGCGTCGCGGCGACGACCAGCAGCGAAGTCGAGAGGTTGGCCCAGACCAGCAGCGGCATCCGCCAGAAGGTCATCCCCGGCGCACGCATGGTGATGATCGTGACCAGGAAGTTGAGCGCCGTGGCTATCGACGAGGCGCCGGCGAACTGCACGCCGATGTTGAAGAACGACTGGCCCAAGGGCGCGCCGGTCGAGAGCGGCGCGTAGCCGGTCCAGCCGGCGTCGAAGGCGCCGCCCGGAGCGAGGAAGCTGCCGATGAACATCAGGCCGGCCAGCGGCAGCATCCAGAAGCTGAGCGCGTTGAGGCGCGGGAATGCCATGTCCGGCGCGCCGATCATCAGCGGCAGCACGTAGTTCGCGATCCCGGCGAAGACGGGGATCACGAAGAGGAAGATCATGATCGCCGCGTGGGTGGAGAAAAGGCTGTTGAAGGTCGCTGCGTCGACGATCTGGGTGCCCGGCTGGGCCAGCTCGGCCCGGATCAGCATCGCCATCAAGCCGCCGACGAAGAAGAAGACGAACGTGGTGACGATGTACTGGATGCCGATCACCTTGTGATCGGTGTTGAAGCGGAAGTAGTCGCGCCAGTTGGTTGCGCCGTGCTGGGAGTGGTCCTCGGGGATGGTCGGCATCCCGAACGCCCAGCGCAGCCAGTAGTCGAAGGCGCCCAGGCCGGCGAGGAAGCCGAGCGGCGCGGTAACCAGCGGCACGACGACCTGCGGATAGCCGGTCTGTTCGGTCTGCCAAGCGTCGAGCCCGTAGGACTGACGGAGGAGATAGACGAGGCCGACGCCAAATGCGGCGCCCAGTACGAGGCCGAACAGCCCGCGGATGAATCCCGGTCGCTTGATCGCCGTCACCATCAACGCTCACCCCCCATTATGGCCGTCGCCGTCATGCGCCTCCTGCCCCCACGGGGGTCGGGTTCGCTTCGCTGTCCTGGACCACCGACTCCTCGAGCTGTTCGGGCACTTCCTCCTTCAGGGTCGACACCCATTCGCGGAATTTCGCCGGCGGCTCGACCACGACTTTGGCCCTCATCGTGGCGTGCCCGAAACCGCAGAGCTCGGTGCAGATCAACTGGTAGGTGCCGGCCTTGTCGGGCGTGACCACAGCGGTGGTGGTGATGCCCGGAACCGCGTCTTTCTTGATCCGCCACTCGGGGACCCAAAAGGAGTGGATCACGTCCTGGGCGTGCATCTTGAATTCGACCTGGCGGTTGAGCGGCACGTGCAGCTCGTCGTTGGACCAGACGTTGCCCTTGCCCGGGTAGCCGAAGCTCCAGGCGAACTGCTGGGCGAAGACCTGGACCTTGATCGGGTTCTGCGCCTTCTCTTCGATGTCGTTGAGGACCGACCAGCTGTAGCCGGCGCCGAAGAGGACGATGATCGTCGGGATGAGGGTCCAGGCCACCTCGAGCCGGGTGTTGCCGTGGATCGGCTCGCCATCGGATTCGTCACCGGGCTTGGCTTTGAATTTCCACAACGCGTAGAAGAGCATCACCATCACCAGCGAGAAGACGAAGGACGAGATCACGATCATCACGTCGAGGAGCTGGTCGATCTTCGGGGCCGCCGTGGAGGCCTCCTGGCCGTCCCAGTTGATCGAGACCATCACCACGGACATCACGACCGTGAGCGCCACGGTGGCGGCAAGCATCTTCGCTATCGGCAGGCGGCCCATCATTGGCGGACGGGCATTCTATGCAAGCGGCAGACGGTCAAGCTCCCCCCGCGAGGCGGCGAGCACCGCTCGAGCCACGCCCTCCCAGCTCCAGAGCCGCCGAGCCGTCCCGGCAAGCGCTTCGCGGGCCGCGCCTCTCTCCCGCTCGGAGAGGGAAAGCCAGCGGTTGAGATTGGCGGCGATCGCCTCGATCGCGCCCGGCGCGACCGCAAACGAGGTCAGCTCTCCGGTCCCCGCAGGCAGGGCGGCGGCCAGCTGCCGGGAGACCTCGCGCATCCCGGAGTGATCGGCGGACACGGGCAGGACGCCGCAGGCCGCGGCCTCGACGGCGACCATCCCGAAGGCCTCGGGGAAGGTGCTGGGCATGACCAGGGCCTCCATGCCGGGCAGCAGCCGGGCGACCTCGTCGTGCTCGAGGCGGCCGGCGAAGTCGATCGAGGCCGCCACGCCCCGGGCCGCCTCGACATAGCCGGCCGGAGGATCGTCGAGGAAGGCCGAGAGGATCGGCAGGGCCGCCTCCTCCCCACCCTCCAGGGCGCGCCCCAGGCGGGCCACCTCGCGGGCGCCCTCCAGGTCGCCGCCATCAAGGGCGGCGAGCAGGCGGCGCAGGCCCTGCTCGTACTCGCCGTAGCCGGCGACCGTCAGCTCCGCCTCCGGGTGCTGCGCCCTGACCAGCGGCCAGGCGGCCAGCAGGAGGTCGGCGCCCTTGGAGACGATCAACTTCCCGACGAACACAACGCGTTCTGTCCGCGGGTCCTGCCCCGGGGCGAGGGGGGCCTGCGGGCGGGCCACGGTCCGTCCTCGACCCCCCTCACCCCGCGCCACCCGCGGAGAGAACGCCTGGCTGTCCGCGTCCTTCGAGCTGGGGAGTCCGCCCCCACTAGGCGCTAACGGACGGAAGGTCTCTGTGTCCACGCCGGGCGGGCCAAGGCGAGTCTTCTCTCGCAGGTCCTCTAGTTCGGGGAGGGCGGCCCAGAGGGACTCGGCGGTGTGGCGCGAGCCGACGAGGACCCCCGAGGCCGCTTCGAGGCCTTCGCGGGCGTAGGGCAGGAAGCGGGGGTGCGGTTTGACCGTGTACTCCAGCGCCGAGCCGTGGATCTTCACCGCGTAGGGGCAGACGCCCGCGCGGGCGAGGATCGCCGGGCCCATCACGAGGTGGTTGGCGAGAGCGAGGTCGATGCCTCCGACCTCGGCGGCCACAGCGCGCACGGCCTCGATGTTGGCGTCGATGTAGCGGGCCAGCTCGGCCTCGGTCAGCTCGGGGAAGGCCTTGACCTCAAAGCCCTCGTAGGGGTCCTTCACATAGACGGGGAGCAGGCCGCCGATGTCGGGATTGTGGATCTGGACGCCGTCCAGCTGGGTCTGCCGGTCCTGGCAGAGGAGATGGACCTCATGGCCCAGACGGGCCAGCGCCGGGGCCAGGTTGGCGTTGTAGATGTTGCTGCCGGTGCCGCGCAGCATGTAGCCGTGAAAGAGGAGGACGCGCATCGGTTCCGCGCAAGCTATTAGTCTTCCCAGCCGTGAACCCGAAGCAGCTCTACAGGATGCGGGCGCCGGCCTCCGGCCGCGAGGCGCTCGCCCACGCCGAGCCGGGCTCCACTTACACCGACCGCGAGACCGCCGAGGAGATGGAGCCGGTGGCGATGGTGCTGCCGCTCGCGCCCTCGTCCTCCGCGCTGCCGCGCACGCCGGAGAACCTCCGCGCCTGCCGCCGCTGCGACCAGCTGATCGGGCTCGACGTCAGCGACTGCCCCTACTGCGGCCTCCGCCAGCAGCCGCTCTAAGCCCTAGGGGCCTTTGACCAGCGTCGCCGTGTAGAGCAGGCGGGCGTTGGAGTAGTAGCAGCCGTAGGTCTTGGTTTTGCCGACCCCCTGCTGGGGGTGGCCGCCCTGGATGTCTTCCTTGGAAGAGCAGCGGCCGGGCAGGCGGCTGCCGCGCCAGGTGTCTTCGTCGGTGACGTTGAAGGCGAACATCGGCGCCCAGGTCGGCACCGTGAGAGCGACGATCTGGCCCCGCAGGACGGTGAGCGGATGGTCGAGCGCGAAGACCACCGTGGAGCCGAAGTAGGGATTGAGCACCTCGATCGGGCTCTGGCGGACGAGCGTGTATTTGGGTGGCTTGGAGTCTTCGACCGGGCGCAGGATCCCGATCCGCGCCTCCGAGGGATTGCCGAGGAAGTCGTTGAAGAAGCCGACCTCGTCCGTGGTCGTTTTCGTGTCGGTGCGCGAGGGACGCGCCAGGGTGATCGACCAGGCGACGATCTTTCCGTCGAAGGGCACTTCATGGGGTTTCGAGACGCCGCCGGCGAGAACCTGGAAGCCGGTGACGTGGCCCTCGACCCGGCAGGGGATCACCTCGACGTTGTTGACGATCTTGCCCGGGCACGAGGGTGGCGGCGTCGAGGCCGTCTGCCCGAGCACGACCACGCGTGCGGGCGCCGACCCGGCGAGGCCCGGCCAGGCGGCGGCGACGAGGCCCGCCAGCAGGCAGGCAAGCGCGGCCGCGACCGCTGGTCGCCGTCCTGGGTATCGGCTTTTGGCTGCTGTGGGCAAGATCTCAACCTCCAACCCGCCTGCTGGGGCAGGGTTGCGATCGAGATTCTGCCGCCCACCCCCGGCGGATGCGGCGCGCGGCGGCTCGCTGCACGATCCCGCTCACCACGCTGCATGTAGGGTTTGGCGCCGATGGAGGGTTCCGACCACGCAGCAGACTTCATCGCCTCCGGCCTCGCCCTGCTGGGCATCGAGGCCGACGAGATGGAGATGGCCGTGATGGGAGCCTTCCATCAGCTGCTCTGGGAGCCGCTGCAGGAAATGCTGGCGATCGACACCAGCGAGCTGGCGCCGGAGCGCAATCCCGACCTCTCAAAGGCCCCATGAGCGGGCTCGACCTCCCCCTGCGCGAGCAGGCGGCGGCGATCGCCGCCGGAGACCTCGATCCCGCCGAGCTCCTCGAGGCGACCCTGGCGCGGATCGAGGAGCGAAACGGCGCCCTCAACGCGGTCGTCGAGACCTTTCCGGAGCGCTCCCGCGAGATGCTCGCGGCGGCGCCGGCCGGCCCCCTGCGCGGCGTCCCCGTGGTGATCAAGGACGAGTGGCCGCTGCCCTGGCGCGCGCAGCGCTTCGGGTCCGCCGAAATACTGGCCCCGACCGCGCCCGGCGAGTCCGGCCCCTACCGCGCGCTGCGCGACGCCGGCGCGGTGATCGTCGGCATCGGCAACATGCACGAGCTCGGCTCCTCGAGCACCGGCAACCAATCCGTCTACGGCCCCGCCCACAACCCCTGGAACACCGAGCGCTGCCCCGGTGGCTCCTCGAGCGGCCCGGCCGCCGCGGTCGGCGGCCGCCTCGTCGCCGGGGCGGTGGGCGCCGATGGGATCGGCTCGGTTCGCTTCCCGGCCGCCTATTGCGGGCTGACGGGGCTGAAGCCCACCTTCGATCGCTCCGCGATGGAGGGACATCACCAGGCGGCGATCACCGAGACGATCGTCTCCGGTCCGCTGTGCGTCGATGCCGCCGACTGCCGGCTGCTCGGCTCGGCCCTTTGCGAGGAAGAGCTTGCCGCCGGAGAGGCGGCGGGGCTGCGGATCGGCGTCGTCCGCGACACCGTTTCCGAAGACGTCGCTCCCGAGGTCGGGGCAGCCTGCGAGGCCGCGATCTCCGCTCTGCGCGAAGAGACCGGCGGGGAGGTCCGCGAGATCGAGCTGCCCGATATGGACCCGGCGACGGTGGCTGTGGTCCTGATCTCCAACATCGATGCGCAGGGCAGCGTCGTCCCCGAGCGGCTCAACCACCTCAATCCCGAGATCAGCCCGATCAACCGCGGCGTGATCAAGTACCGGATGCTGATGCCGGCGATGGCGGTGATGCAGGCAAAGCGGATCCGGACGCTGATGCGGCACCGGCTGGCCGCGCTCTTCGCCGAGGTCGACGTGATCGCCTGGCCGACCGTTCCCGCCGTGGCGCCGCCGCTGGAGGCGCCGCTCGTCGAGCTGCCCTCCGGCACCACCACGGCAGACCAGGCAAACGTCCGCGGCGCCGGGATCGCCAACCTGACCGGCATCCCCGCGATCAGCGTGCCCGTCGGCATCAGCGACGGCCTGCCGATCGCCCTGCAGCTGCAGGCCGCCTGGGGCCGCGACGAGCTGCTGCTGGACGCGGCCGAGGCGCTCGAGCGCGCCAACGATCGCCGCTGGGTGGAGTCGCTGCCGCCTCTCGCGATGCGCCCCAGCGCGGCTTGAACGCGGTCGAGATCGCGGAGCGCGTGCTGCGCTCCAACTGGCTCGAGGGCGAGCGCGACGGGGTCCATTACGCCTACACCCGCCCCAGCCCCAGCCGCTACCCCTGGCAGTGGTATTGGGACTCCTGCTTCGCGGCGATCGTCTGGCGGCGCTTCGACCCCGATCGCTCCCGCGTGGAGCTGGAGAGCCTGCTCGCCGCCCAGCGACCAGACGGCTTCATCGGCCACACGATCTTCTGGGACCGGCCGGTGTCGCTCGGCCGGCTGCCCTTCTACAACGTCGCCTCGCGGCACTCGATGCAAACCGAGACGATCCAGCCGCCCCTGCTCGCCTGGGCCTGGCAGATCGCCGTCGGCGACCCGGCATCGGAGCCGTGGATCGGGGCCCACGCGGACTGGCTGGCGGCGAACCGCGACCTCGAGGGGGACGGCCTGCTCTGGATCGTGCAGCCGGACGAGTCCGGCCTCGATGCCTCTCCCAAGTTCGACCCGGTCTGGGGACGGCGGGCCAACGGGCGAATCGGCTTCCCGCTGCTGGTCTGGCGCAACCGCCGCCTTGGCTTCGACGCCCGCCGCATTCGCGAGGGCTGCGGCCCCGTCCTCTGCGAGGTCCTGGTCAACACCCTGTGGTCGCTCTCCCTGCAGGCGCTGGGCCGGCCCTCGGCGACGCCGGCGCTGGTCGAACGGCTCTGGGACGAGAGCACGGGCCTGTTCCTCGATCGAACCGCCTCCGGGCCGGTCAAGCCCCCGGTGATCACCTGGGCAGCCCTGGCGCCGCTCGCCCTTCCCGACCTGCCGGAGGAGATCGGGCGGCGGCTGGTCGACGAGCACCTGCTCGATCCCGGCCAGTTCCTCACCCCGGTCGCGCCCCCGTCGGTGGCGGCGTCGGAGCCGAGCTATGAGCCGGACGGCGGCCGCGGGCCGATCCGGCGCTACTGGCGCGGCCCGACGTGGGTCAACTCGGCCTGGCTCGTCTGGCTCGGTCTGCGCAGGCTCGGCTATCAACTCGAGGCCCAGCGGCTCTTCCATGGATTGATCGCCGCGGTTGAGCGCGAAGGGCTGCGCGAGTACTACGACCCCCGCGACGGGACGGGACTCGGGGCCAAGGACTTCGCCTGGTCAGCCCTGATCGCCGAGCTGGCCGACCCGGAATAGCCGCCAAGTTGTCCTACCGAGGACAAATGGGCGTCTGGCAAGGAGGCAGGGAGCGAAGCGTGCTCTGCACGTGAGCGACCGACGACGCTGCCAGGCGTCTATTTGTACCGGTAGGTGATGCGGCCGCGGTCGAGGTCGTAGGGCGAGAGCTCGATCTTCACCCGGTCCCCCGGGAGGATGCGGATGTAGTGGCGGCGCATCTTGCCTGAGATGTGGCCGAGGACCTCGTGGTCGTTGTCGAGTTTGACCCGGAACATCGTGTTCGGGAGGGCCTCTGTGATCTCGCCCTCCATCTCGATCTTCTCCTCTTTGCCCATGCGGCGGAGAGCGTATATGACCGGATGGTCCCTAGCCGCGCAGCTTGCGGGCGCGGGCGACGGCCTCCTCGCGGGTGCCGACCTCGCCGGCGTACTGCGCCGCCTCCAGCTCGGCGAGCAGCTCCCCCACTTCAGGGCCCTCGGCTATGCCCAGTTCGGCCGCCAGCTCGTCCCCTCGCAGCAGCGGCCGCGGCGGGCCGTCGCGCCGCCACGACAGCGCCGCGGCGAGCATTTCGCGGGCCAGGCCGAGGTGGGCCTCGATCGCCTCCTCGGTCGCGAAGGGCCCGCTGCCGCGCGCCGAGAGGCGATCGGCGACGGTGAGCAGCGTGACGTCGGCGGCGACCGGTTCGGTGGCTCGCAGGTACTCGTGGATGCGGCGCGCCGGCAGCGGCGCCTCGTGGACGAGGAAGCCGAGCCGCAGGTGATGCAGGGTGAGCGCCTCGAGGTGGCGGGTCAGCGCCCTGCTGGCATGGAGGCGCCCGCAGAGGCCCCGCACCATCTCGGCGCCGTCGCGGTCGTGGCCGATGAAGGTGACGTAGCCGTCCCGCTCGCCGCGGGTCGCCGGCTTGCCGATGTCGTGCAGGAGGGCGCCGAAGCGCAGCGCCGTCCCGCGGCTCATCTCGTCGGCGAGCGGCTCGTCGAGCAGCTCCCGCGTCTCCACCTCCAACTCACCCGCGAAGCGGCCCAGGTCGGCCTCGATCTCGAGGGTTCGCTCCAGCACGGCGATCGTGTGGCCGTGGACGTCGAGATGGTGGTTGGGGCCCTGCTCCACCCCGCGCAGCGCATCGAGCTCGGGCAGCACGACGGGCGTGATGCCGAGCTCGTCGAGCAGGGCCAGCCCGCGCACGGGGTCGCGCCCGCCGATCAGCAGGCGCAGCTCACAGAGCTGGCGCTCGCCCGCGGCCTCCGCCACCCGGGCGGCTTCGCGCCGGGCGAGGGCAACGGTCTCGGCATCCGGGTCGAGCTCGAGCTCCGTCGCGAGGCGGGCCGCTCGCAGCAGCCGCAGCGGGTCGGCCGCAAAGCTCCGCTCCCCGACCACCCGCAGCGTGCCGCGCTCGAGGTCGGCAAGGCCCCCGTGGGGATCGATCGGCTGCCCCCCCGCCAGCGGGACCGCGACGGCTCCGATGGTGAAATCGCGCTCGGCGAGGTCCGCCTCGATCGTCTCGCCGCGCAGCTGGGCGACGTCGACCTGCCAGGAGCGATCCGGGCCGGCCGCGCGCCAGGTCGGGAACTCGGCGGAGAGCTCGAAGGCGTGGCCCCCGTCGCGGGCGACTGCCTTTGCCGCGATCGCCGGGTCGCCGGCGAAGGCGATGTCGAGGTCGGTCACCTCGCGGCCGAGCGCGGCGTCGCGAACGGCGCCGCCGACGATCCATGCCTCCCCGGCGCCCTCCAGCGCCTTTCCGGCGCGGGCGATCAGCGGCGAGGCGGCGAGGCGGTCGGCAAGCGTCACACGTGCTCCCTGGGCACCCGGGCCGAGATCCCGCAGGTGACCTCGTAGTTGATCGTCCCAAGGCGCCCGGCGACGTCCTCGGCGAGGATCCGCTCGCTCCCCTGGGAGCCGATCAGGACCGCCTCCTCGCCCTGCTCGACATCGAGGCCCGGCCCCAGGTCGACGGTGACGTTGTCCATCGAGACCGTGCCGACGAGGGGGTACCGGCTACCGCGGATCAGCACCTCGGCGTTGTTGGAGAGGCCGCGCCGCACGCCGTCGCCGTAGCCCAGCGGCAGCACGCCGACCCAGGTGTCGCGCTCGGCGCGCCAGGTCTGGCCGTAGCCGGCGCTGGCGCCGGCGTCGAAGCGCTTGACGTCGGCGACGTAGGAGCACAGGGAAAGCGCGGGCGAGAGCCCGTTGCCGGCCGGATCGCCCTGGAAGGGGTCGAGCCCGTAGACGGCGACGCCGCAGCGCGCCATGTCGAAATGCGAACGCGGGTCGCGGAGGACGGCGGCGCTGTTGGCGGCATGGACGGTGAGGGCCGGAAACTCGCTTTTCACCGCCTCGGCGACGACGGTGAAGCGCTCCAGCTGCTCGTCGAAGAAGGTCGAGGCCGGTTCGTCGGCGGTGGCGAAATGCGTCCACACCCCGGCCAGCTCGAGGTCCGGGTCGGCCGCGCAGGCTCGCGCCAGCTCGACGACCTCGCCCGGATCGACGGTGCCGAGGCGCCCCATGCCGCTGTCGTGCTTGACGTGGACGCGGGCGGGCCTGCCGGTGGCGCGGGCGCGATCGGCGACGACGCGGCGGAACTCCTCATGCCAGACCGCGACGTCGGAGCCGGCGGCGAGCGCCATCTCGAGGTCCTCGGGCGCCAGCGCCCCCATCGTCAGCAGCGGGACGCCCGCGAACGCGGCGCCTATCTGGGCCGCCTCGGCGCCGGTGGCGACCGCCAGCCGGGTCGCGCCGCCGGCCAGCGCCGCCGCCGCGCAGGCCTCCGCGCCGTGCCCATAGCCGTCGGCCTTGACGACCGCGCAGAGCTCCGACCCCGCACCCAGAGTCGCCTTCAGATGGGCGCAGTTGCGCTCTACGGCGCCGGTGTCGACCCGGGCGACCGCCCGCATCTAGATCATCTAGTCGCCGACGAGCGCCGCCAGGGCGTCCGCCCGCGTCACCAGCCCGGCCAGCCGACCGTCGTCGTCGACCACGGGCAGGTGGTTGTGGTGCGTCTCGGCGACCCGCCGGGCCACCGTCTCGGCGTCGTCGTCGGTCTTGACGACCTCCGGGTCAGCCGTCATCAGCTCGGAGACTTTCGTCGCGTAGGCCTTGTTGAGGCGCTCCTCGAAGCCCTTCATCGAGCCGATGAAGATCATCCCGCCCATCACGTTGAGGTAATGGGGAAGGTGCAGGTCGGCCTGCTCGTCGCTGATGATCAGGTCCGACTCGCTGACGATGCCGACCACCTTGTGGTCGCCGTCAACCACCGGCACGGCGCCCTTATCGGTCTTCGAGAGCAGGCCGATCGCGGCGCGGGCGTCGTCCTCGGGGGAGACGGTGGGCACCTCGGCGTCCATGATCTCGGCGGCGGTCTTCATCTCAGTGGCGAGGTTATTCGACCCGCGAGTCGGGACGCATTCCCGCCGCGATCGAATCGATCACGTCGGTGGCGATCACCGACTCCGCCGCACCGAGGCGGGCGGCGGCGTCGCGGCCGGCCCGAGCGTGGGCGAGAACGCCGGCGCAGGCGGCGGCGAAGGGATCGAGCCCACGGGCCAGCAGGGCGGCGACGATCCCGGAAAGCACGTCGCCGGTGCCGGCGGTTGCGAGCGCGGGAGCCGAGAGCGAGTTGACGGCGGTCCGCTCACCATCGGTGACGATCGTGTCGTCGCCCTTGAGAATCACCACGGCCGCCGCCGTTCGCGCCGCCTCGCGGGCGCTGTCGAGGCGATGGGTGGAGATTTCCTCGGATGAGCGGCCAAGCAGCCGGCCCAGCTCACCGGCGTGGGGAGTGAGGATCGTCGCGGCATCGCGGGCGGCGATCGCGGCGACCTCGCCTGCGAAGGCGTTGAGGCCGTCGGCGTCGATCACGAGCGGCGCCTCGATGCCCCCGGCGACGGTGCGCGCGAGCTCGACCGATCCGGGGTCGCGTCCCAGTCCCGGCCCGAGGACCCCGGCCGCGGCGGGTTCGAAGGCCTTCAGCACCGCCTTGGCGGAGGCGCCGGTGAGGCAGCCGTCCCCGCCCGGGCAGCCCACCGACATCACCTCGGGCTGCCCCTGCTCGAAGATCGCCTCCAGGTCGGCCGGGACGGCGACCGTCGCGTAGCCGGCGCCGGCGCGGATCGCGGCCTGAGAGGACATTCGGACCGCCCCGGTGAGGCCGCGCGACCCGCCCGCCACGGTCACCTGCCCGGAGCTGAACTTTGTCGAGCGGGCTCCGCGGCGAGGCGCAAGCGCCAGCACCGACGGCTCGATCGCCCCCGCGGCGGGCTCGCCCGGCGCGCCCTCGGGGATCCCGATCGGCGCCACCCTCACTTCGCCGGCGTGCCACTTGCCGGGAGCGACCAGGTGGCCGACCTTCAGCGCCTGGAAGCTGACGGTGACCGCGGCCCGTACCGCGACGCCCCCCACCTCGCCTGTCGAGCCGTCGACCCCGGAGGCGATGTCGCAGGCGACCACCGGCGCACCGCAGCGCTCGATCGCCTCGAGGGCGGCGGCGGCGGGCTCGCGCGGGGTGCCGGAGAAGCCGGTGCCGAAGACGGCGTCGACCACGGCTCCGGAGCCCGCCAGGCGGCTGTCGAGGTCCTCCCCGGCCCGGGTGGCGGGAAAGCGGGCGAGGTTGGCGGCGGCGTCGGGGCTCAGCTCCTCGGCCGGCCAGACCAGCAGCGCCTCCACCTCATGGCCGCTCTCGGCGAGGTGCCGCGCCGCGACAAGGCCGTCGCCGGCGTTGTTCCCCTTACCGCAGACGACTCGCACCGGCCCCTGGGGCGCCAGCTCCAGGACCGCGGTGGCGACCGCCCGGCCCGCCGCCTCCATCAACTCCAGCGAGGGCACGCCGCCCTCCTCGATCGCCCAGCGGTCGACGGCGCGCATCCCGTCCGCGTCGTAGAGCGGTTTCAGCCAGGGCTCCACCGCAGCAGCTTATTCGAGCCCGGTGAAGCATTGACATTTATAAAACATCAGGATGATGATACTTTGAAAACATCATGATCTACTCCACTCCCGAGCTTCGAAACGACGAATACGAAGTCCTCCAGTTGCTTGCCGAGCTGCGCGAGCAGCTCCGCGACCGCGTCGCCGAGCCGCGGAGATGGACCGGGACGCTGCGGCGCATGACCTTCGCACGCGCAGTGCAGGGCTCAAACAGCATCGAGGGCTATAACGCCTCTCTTGATGACGTGGTGGCAGCCGTCGAGGGCGAGCCGACCCTGGACGCCAGCGAGGAAACGCAACACGCCCTGGGCGGCTACCGGGACGCGATGACATACGTCCTGCAAATCGCCCGCGACGAGGGGCTGGAGATCGACGAGGGCCTGATCAAGAGCTTGCACTTCATGATGATCAAGCACGATCTTCGGAAGAACCCGGGCCAATGGCGGCCCGGGGACATCTATGTCGAGGACGAAGGCGGGACCCGGGTCTACACGGGCCCTCCCAGCGATGACGTATCGGCCCTGATCGCCGAGATGCTGGCCGCCCTAAGGCAGAATCAGGGCCCGGTGCTGGTGCGAGCGGCGATGGCTCACCTCAATCTGGTCCTGATCCATCCTTTCAGCGACGGCAACGGGCGGATGGCTCGATGCCTGCAAACCCTGGTGCTTGCCCGGGATCGAATGCTCGCCCCAATTTTCTCGAGCATCGAGGAGTTCCTCGGTCGCAATACACAGGCGTACTACGACGTGCTCGCCGAGGTCGGCGGCGGATCGTGGCAACCCGCCCGGGACACTCGCCCGTGGCTCCGCTTCTGCCTCCGCGCTCACTACATGCAGGTTCAAACGATGCTGCGGCGGCGCGCAGAGATAGAGCAGCTCTGGAACGCCTCTCTGGAGCTCGCCCAGAAGAACCGCCTACCCGAACGATCCGCGGCCGGCGTGATGGATGCCGCCCTCGGCCTCCGAATTCGCAGGGGCAGCTACCGATCCTCAGCCGAGGCCGTGACCGGTGAGGAGATCAGCGACCAGACCGCTTCGCGAGACCTCAAGGCGATGGTCGACCTCGGCCTGCTCGACCCGATCGGAGAGCGTCGCGCTCGCTTCTACGTGGCCAGCGAGCAGGTGAAAGTCCTCTGGCATGCCATTCGCTCGAAACGGCCGCCGAAAGAGACCAGCGATCCGTTCGACATCGTCCGCGATCGCCGTCAGCTCAGCATCACCTGACGGCCGGGGTATCGGCGATCGCCACGGCGGCGGCGAAGTCGCGCGAGTGAGTCAGCGAGACCTCGACGCTGCGCCCAGCCGCGGCCTCGGCCGCGCGGCCGCTGAGACGCACCCGCGGCGGCTTGCCGGCGAGCACCTCGATCTCTCCCAACCCCAGGGCCTCGCCGGCGCCGAGCGCCTTCAGCACCGCCTCCTTGGCCGCGAAGCGGGCGGCGAGGTGGCGCGCCGGGCGCGCGCGGGCGGCGGCGTAGGCGCGCTCGGCCTCCGTGAAGACCCGCTCGGCCAGGCGTGGATGACGCTGCAGAGCGCGCTCGAGGCGGCCGATCTCGAGCAGGTCGATGCCTACCCCGGCGGCCACCGGCCCGCGCCTATTCGCTCAGGCCGACGATCAGCTTCGCGGTTGCCCGGTCGCCGTCGCTGCCGGAGCCGATGGCCAGGAAGGAGATGTGGCGAAGGTAGGGCTTCGCTTCCTTGTAGCCCTGTTCAGAGCTGGGCACGAGCGCGTCGGCGAGGCGGAGAGCGCCGGCGCCGTCCGCAAAGCCCGTGATCGGAGTGCCTTCCAGCGCATCGACCGCTTCCTTGAAGACGGGATTGTCGGCCAGCATGTGCCCGGACGGCGCCGCCAGGCCGCTCAGGGTCTGCGGCACGCCGTAGCCGATGGCCACCCGGCCCTCCTTGGCCGCGACGACAAGCGGCTTGGGGCCCAGTTCGTCGCTGTGGACGGCAAAGCCGCTCGTCTTGCCCCCGAGGACGGTCACCCCGCCGACTTTGAAGGCGCGCATCAGCGTGACCGCCCTTTCGACCGCTTCGCTCGCCTTGGAGCCCTCCGCCGTCAGCACCAGGGCGCCGCCGAGGCTGCTTTCGTTGGAGCCGCTCGCGTAGACGGCCGCGTCGCGCAGGGAATCGACGAGCCCTTCGAGGTCGATGCCGAGTTCCTTGACGCCTTTCTTCAGCTGGTGCGGCGGGACCGTGCCCGAGAGGCCTTCGCGATCGAGGTTGTCGAGCGCTTCCTGGAGCTGTTCGCCGAAGCCGGAGACGCCCAGCGCGGCAAACGAGTCGTCGGGCAGCGTTTCCAGCAGCTCGGCGGCATCGCCGGTCGGGACCTCCTGGTCGCCGAGGTCGCCGCTGACGTCGATCTCAACCCGGTTCTTCTCGGGAACGACGCTGGCCACCGCGGTCGCTTCCCGCGGTTCGATGCCGCTGGCGTTCAGCGCCTGCTTGAACTGCGGGTCGATTTCGTCGCCCGACTGTTCGACCAGCCGGCCGACGTCGATGTAGGCGTCGGCGAGGCTGCCGTCCACCGCATTGCTCATCGTGTCGCCGAAGGTCTCCTCGTCCTCCAGGGAATCCCCGTTGGAGGCCTTGACCGCGTCTTTGAAGGCCTGCTCCTTCTCGCTGACGACGAGCAGGTCGCCGACCATGCCATAGACGCTTTCGTCGCCGCTTTCGACCTTGTAGTCGACGCCTTCGTAGCTGGCGTCCCTGACCGGGTCCTTGGAGTCTTCGGCGCGCTTGTCGACGAAGGCCTGGGCAGCCTCGGTGTCGGTCGTCTGAACCGCGACTCCGACCTGTTCGAATTCGTCGCCGTTGAAGCTGCCGAGGAAGACGCCGCCCTTCTCGCCCAGCCAGGGTTCGACTTCGGTCTTGTAGTCGAGGCTTTCGCCTTCGTCGCCGGCGGAGCTTTCGAGCTCGGAGATGATCTTTTCGCCGAGGTTGTCGATGCCGCCGACCGTCTTGGCGATCGCGTCGACGTTCGCCTTCAGTTCGCCTTCGGGTTGAAGCGTCGCTTCGACGAATACGGGCGTATCGGGGGGCGCCACCCCGGCCGGCGAGGCACTGCCGCTTTCGCTCCCGCCCCCGCAGCCGGCGAGGGCGAGGAGGACGAGGCCGAGCAGAGCCGCCGCGGTGAGAAGACGCGCCTTCATCAGGAGCGGCATCCTAGCCATTCTCTACTCGACGGTGACGGTCTTGGCCAGATTGCGGGGCTGGTCGACGTTGAGGCCGCGCGCACGGGCGATCTCGTAGGCGAGCAGCTGCAGCGGCAGGATCGCGACGATCGGCTGCAGGATCCAATCGGTGGAGGCCACCTCGATCGCCTGGTCGGCCACCTCGCGGGCCCTCTCGCGGCCCTCGGTCGCGATGGCGATCGCCTGCGCCCCGCGGGCGCGCACCTCTTCGACGTTGGAGAGCACCTTCTCGAGGACGGGGCTCTCGGTCGCCACCGCGACCACCGGGGTCGACTCGTCGAGCAGGGCGATCGGCCCGTGCTTCATCTCCCCCGCGGCGTATGCATCGGTGGGGATGTAGGAGATCTCCTTCAGCTTCAACGCCCCCTCGAGGCAGACCGGCAGGCCGATATGCCGTCCCAGATAGAGGAAGAACTGCCGCTCGGAATAGGCGGCGGCGACCTCGCGCACCCCCTCCTCGCAGGATTCGAGGGTGGCCTCGATCTTCGAGGGCAGGGACTTCACCTCAGCGATCAGCTCGCGGAGGCGCTCCGGGGACATGGTCCCGCGCAGCTCCGCCAGCCGCAGCCCGAGCAAGTACATCGTCGCCACCTGGGCGACGAAGGTCTTGGTCGCGGCGACGCTGATCTCCATGCCGGCCCTGGTGTAGAGGACGGCGTCGGCGTCGCGGGTCGCCTGGCTCCCCATCAGGTTGGTGATCGCCAGCACCTTGGCGCCGCGCTCGCGGGCCAGCCGCATCGCCGCCAGGGTGTCGGCGGTCTCACCCGACTGGGTCATGCCGATGACGAGGTCTTCGGGGCCGACCACCGGGTTGCGATAGCGGTACTCGGATGCGATGTCCATCTCCACCGGCACCCGCGCCCATTCCTCGATCGCGTAGCGGCCGACGAGGCCGGCGTGGTAGGAGGTGCCGCAGGCGACGATCACGATCCGCCGCAGGCCCTTCAGGAAGCCGTCGTCGAGGCCGGTCTCGGAGAGGTCGACGCTGTCGTCCCCCGGCAGCCGGTCCGAGATCGTCTCCGCCACCGCATCGGCCTGCTCGTGGATCTCCTTCAGCATGAAGGTCTCGTAGCCGCCCTTCTCGGCCGCGGCCTCGTCCCAGGAGATCTCCTCGGGAGCGCGCTCGACGGGGTTGCCCTCGGCGTCGGTGATCGCCACCCCGGAGGCGTCGATCGTCACCACCTCGCCGTTCTCGATCGTCACCGCCTCGCGGGTCTCGGCGAGGAACGCCGGGATCGCGGAGGCCAGGAAGCTCTCGCCATCGCCGATGCCGGCGACCAGCGGGCACTCCTTGCGGGCCCCGACCAGGATCCCCGGCTGATCGGCGTGCATGGCGACGAAGGCGTAATGGCCGCGCAGCTCGGCGAATGAGGCGCGCACGGCCTCGGCGAGGTCGCCGTCGTAGTGGGAGGCGATCAGGTGCGCGACCACCTCGGCGTCGGTTTCGGAGCTGAACCGCTGCCCCTCCCCTTCGAGGCGGCGACGCAGCTTGGCGTGGTTCTCGACGATTCCGTTGAGGACGATGTGGACCCGGTCGGAGCTGTCGCTGTGGGGGTGGGCGTTCTCCTCCGTGACGCGGCCATGAGTCGCCCAGCGCGTATGCGCGACGCCGGTCGTCGCCGGCGGCGCGGCAACGGCGACGCCGCCCCCGTCCCCGGCTCGCTCCTCCATCGCGGCGCGCAGGTTGGAGAGGTTTCCGACGGCGCGCACGCTCTCCACGCGCCCGTCCTCGATCACCGATACCCCGGCCGAGTCGTAGCCCCGGTATTCGAGCTTCTCGAGGCCGGCGACCAGGAGATCGCGGCAGGGGCGCCCGCCCACATATCCGACTATTCCGCACATGAAGACGTCTAAGAGTAGACCCAGCCCGGGTCAGCCGAGCTCGCGCCGAACGATCTCGACAAGGCGCTCGCAGACCTCTTCGGCCTCCTCCGCGCCCGGCGCCTCTACCATGACCCGCACCAGCGGCTCGGTGCCGGAGGAGCGCAGCAGAACCCGCCCGCGGCCCTCCAGGGCCGCTTCCTCGCGCTCCACGGCCTCCCAGACCGCGGCCGCGCCGGACAGCGCGCCGCGGTCGCGGACCTCGACGTTGACCAGGGTCTGGGGGAACTTCCGCATCGCCGTTGCCGACGCCAGCTCCGCTCCGGCAAGCTCCCTCAAGGTCGCCAGCGCGGCGGCGATGCCGTCTCCCGTGGCGGCGAAGCGGGTGTCGATCAGGTGGCCGGACTGCTCGCCGCCGAGCGCCCAGTCGCGGCTCTTCAGCTCGTCGAGGACGTAGCGGTCGCCGACCTGGGTGACCGCGACCTCGACTCCGGCCTCCTCCATGGCGCGGTGAAAGCCGTAGTTGCTCATCACGGTCACGGCGACGCCGCCGTCGAGCTCCCCGCGCGCCGCCATCCCGCGGGCGAGCAGCGCGATCAGCTCGTCCCCGTCATGGACGCGGCCATTGCCGTCGACGGCGAGGACGCGATCGCCGTCCCCATCGAAGGCGAAGCCGACGGTCGCCTCGGAATCCTTGATCCGCCCGGCCAGGAAGTCGAGGTGGGTGGAGCCGCAGCCGGCGTTGATGTTGCGCCCGTCGGGGCTGGCGCCGACCGTCTCCACCTCGGCGCCGAGGCGCTCGAAGATGGCCGGCGCCGCCCGGTGCGTGGCCCCGTTGGCGCAGTCGAGCATCACCTTGACCCCGGAGAGATCGAGCTGAAAGAAACCCTCGAGGGCGCGCAGGTAGTCCTCGAGGCCGCCATTCAGCTCCCGTACGCGGCCGGGCTCCGCTATTTCGCCGGCATCTCCGCCGGCGCCGGCCTCGCGAGCGGCGAGTAGCGACTCGATACGCGCCTCGGTCTCGTCGTCGAGCTTCGTCCCGGCCGCGGAGAAGAACTTGATGCCGTTGTCGCGGTAGGGGTTGTGCGAAGCGGAGACCACCGCCGCCAGGTCGAGGCCAAGGCGCCTGACCAGGATCGCCGCCGCCGGAGTCGGCAGCACCCCGCCGAGCAGGGCGTCGCCTCCCGCTGCCGCGATCCCGGCGGCCAGCGCCGCCTCCAGCATCGGGCCCGACTCACGCGTGTCGCGAACGATCAGCACCTGCGGCCGCTCGGCAGGCAGCGACGCCGCCGCCGCACGGCCAAGGGAGGTTGCGAGCTCGGCGCTGAGGAACGTCCCAGCCTCTCCCCGGACCCCATCGGTTCCGAAGAGCTTGCGCTCCGGCGCCATCGGCGTTGCCTAGCGCTTGCTGAACTGCGGCCGCTTGCGCGCCTTCTTGAGGCCCGCCTTGCGGCGCTCCTTGACCCGCGCGTCGCGAGTGAGGAAGCCGCGCCGCTTGAGCTCCCCGCGCAGCTGGGGATCGACCTCGGTCAGCGCCCTGGCGATGCCGTGGCGAACCGCGCCGGCCTGGCCGCTGACGCCGCCGCCGTGGACGCGGATGCGGACGTCGACGCTGCCTTCGTAACCGGTGGCGGTCAGTGGTTGGCGCGCCACGGTCTGGTGCAGGGGACGCGGGAAGAACTCCTCCAGGGCGCGCTGGTTGACCTCGATCTTGCCGCTGCCGGGAGTGAGGATCACACGGGCGATCGAGCTCTTGCGCTTGCCGGTCGCCAGGTAGCGGGCGCCGCTCTCCATCTTG
Organism: Solirubrobacterales bacterium; assembly: GCA_035707825.1. Taxonomy (GTDB): domain Bacteria; phylum Actinomycetota; class Thermoleophilia; order Solirubrobacterales; family 70-9; genus VRUE01. The sequence continues at coordinate 20,203 of DASSTR010000029.1, read as the reverse complement.
GCGGGCTCACGGGGAGCCGGAGCGGCGTCCTCGTCACCGGCGCCGGCCAACTCCGCCTCACGCCGGGCTCGCTCCTCATCCTCGGCTTCCTTGCGGGCGCGCTCCTCGGTGCTCAGCTGCGCCTCGGGCTCGACCGCAATCGGCTCCAGGTCGGCCCCCGGAATAACGTCCTTGTCCTTCTTCGCCTTATCCGACGGCTGCTCCGCTTCGCGTCCGCCGTCCCCGGCAGGTGCGCCATCGCCCTCAGCCTCGAGCTCTTCCGCAGGGACTTCATCCTGAGGCTGCTCTGCCTCGGGCGCATCGTCCGCGGGTGGTGCGGGGGTGGGCTCCTCCTCCGCAGCCTGCGAGGAGGAGGTGTCTTCCTCCGCGACAGGACCCGCGGCCGAGCCGTCCGAGCCGGTGTCCTCGGGCTGGATGTCCTCAGAAGTCTCTTTGTTCTCTTCGTCTGCCATCACTTCTCGATCTCCATCGGTTTGGGCTGCTGGGCCGCATGCGGGTGCTCGGGACCGGCGTAGACCTTCAGCTTGGTCAGCTGCTTACGCGCGAGGCGGTTGCGGGGGAGCATCCCCTTCACCGCCTTGCGGATCACCTCCTCCGGCCGGCGATCCAACATCTCGGCCAGGGTACGGGACTTGATGCCGCCGGGATATCCGCTGTGGCGCCAGTAGACCTTTTGGGCGAGCTTGTCGCCGGTGACCCGGATCTTCTCCGCGTTGACGACGACGACGAAGTCGCCGGTGTCGACGTGCGGCGTGTACTCGGGCTTGCGCTTGCCCCGCAACGCGTCGGCGATCCGGGTCGCCAAACGGCCCAGGGTCTCCCCCTCGGCGTCGACGACGTACCAGTCGCGCTGGCGGTCTGCGGGTGTGGCTACGTAGGTCTTCATCGTGCAAAAACCGCGCGGGCAGCCCAGCGCGGCCGGAGGATCATAGCCGTCTCTCGCTCTATACTGCCGCGCCAAGAAACGCCGAATCCCTGACGGCCCGGCCGGCGGGGGGCGGAGGAACCGCAGAGACCCTTGCAGGTCTCGGGGGCGAATCGGACGAACAGGTCCGTAGCGAATCTCTTTCAACGCGAGCCCGACAGCTAACTCCGTAGGCGATCGAGAGAGAGGACCGTCGTGCACAGCAGGCCGGAAGCCCGGCTCAAGTTGGTCGTAAAGCTCTTCGCAGTCGTGGCGGCGGCGTGGCTCGCGGTCCCCGCAGGCGCGATGGCAACTACAGGCGGAGCCCCGACTCCCGCCGGGGGGCCTCCCCCGCCGTCGAGCCCAACCGGCAGCTCCTCCGACGCGCCCAGCGCCGGCACGCTGAGCCTGCTCGCAGCCAGGACGACGCCGCGCAAGTCCTTCTACTACGGCTTCCGCTACCCGAGCCTGCGCTTCACGATCGGCAGCACCCAACCGCAAAACGATCTCCGCATCGACGTCGTCGACGCCGCCGGGCAGGTTGTCCGCACCTTCTACCGAAACGACGTGGCCCCCGACGTCGAAACCCGCCTCCGCTGGGACGGCACGACCTTCGAAGGGCGCCCGGCCCGCAACGGCCGCTACAGCTTCCGCATCGGCACCCAGGGCGCGTCGCGGCCCGCGGCGCGGGCGGCGACGGCAAGCGAACCGATCGGCCTCAGCTTCGAAATGTTCAGGTTCGCGTTCCCCATTCTGGGCCCCCACGATTTCGGCGCCGGAGCCGGCCGCTTCGGCGCCGCGCGCTCGGGCCACACTCACCAGGGTCAGGACGTGATGGCCGAATGCGGGCTTCCTCTCGTGGCGGCCCGCGGCGGCACGGTTCAGTACGCGGGCTTCCAGGGCAACGCCGGCAACTACGTCGTCATCGACGGCAAGGGCACCTCACTGGACTTCATGTACGCGCACATGGCCGAACCCTCGCCGCTGAAAACCGGCGACCTCGTCCGCACCGGGCAGCCGATCGGCATCGTCGGCGACACCGGTGACGCCACCGCCTGCCACTTGCACTTCGAGATCTGGACCGCACCGGGCTGGTACGAGGGGGGCAGCCCGATCGACCCCCTCCCCTACCTGGAACGCTGGGACCGCTACAGCTGAGCGCCTCTCTCCTGGACCTACCGCGGCGGCGCGCCCTCCAACGGGTCGCGACCGGCGGTGGGACGGCGGTCGTTTAGCTCCAGCAGCGCCAGGGCGAGGGCGACCGGGACGGTGGCCGGCAGGCTGTCGACGACGAAGAAGAGAAGATCGAAGGCGAGCGCGAGCATCGCGACCAGGGCGGCGGCCTGGAGCTGCCGGCGGCGCGTCGCGGCGAGCAGGCAGCCGAGGGTCGCGGCGACGAAGACGTCGCCGAAGCCCATCAGAGCGGAGCCGAAATGGATCGCCTGCAGGCGCGGCAGCTCAGCCGGAGCTGCCGCGTTGAGCACCGAATTGGGGCCCTGGAGAAGATTGGAGGCGACGAACCAGGTGTCGACGATCGCCATCGCGTAGATGCCCAGCTTGAGCCAGGCCGCAGGGGCCACCGAGACGAGCAGCCAGCCGAGCGCGATGCAGCCGCAGGCGGTCAGCGCCGTCGCCGCCGCCTCGCCGCCAAGCGAGGTGGGCGCGGCCCAGGCGAGCGCAAACAGCGGCGGCACCGCCAGGGCCCACGCGGGTCTGGCTCCCTTCACGAGCATCCCGAGAGCCACCGCGGCAAGCGGCGGCACGGCGACCAGCGCCAGGTAGGAGAGGCCGTCGGCGAAGGCGCTGTCGAGCGCCACCAGCGAGATCACGACAACGATCGACAGCGCCGGCAGCAGCGCCCACCAGCGGCTGCGCAGGCTCAGCCACGGCAGCGCCGGCAGCGGCCCCGGCAGTGCCACCAGCGCCGCCTGCAAGAGACTCAGAATCGCAATCGAAACCGGAAACGGCATGACGAGGCCAGGACTAAGCCCCGGCCGGCGTCACTCCCACTCGATGGTGGCGGGCGGCTTGGAGGAGATATCCAATGCCACTCGGTTGACTTCGCGGATCTCGTTGATGATCCGGTTGGAGACCCGCTCCAGCAGGTCGTAGGGAAGGCGCGCCCAGTCGGCCGTCATCGCGTCGTCGGAGGTCACGGCGCGGATCACGATCGGGTAGGCGTAGGTGCGGCCGTCACCCTGCACGCCGACCGAGCGGACCACGGGCAGCACGCAGAAGGATTGCCAGAGCTGGCGGTAGAGCTCGGCGGCGCGGATCTCCTCCTGCAGGATCGCGTCAGCCGCGCGCAGGATGTCGAGCCGCTCCCTGGTCACCTCGCCGCCGACGATGCGGATCGCCAGGCCGGGGCCCGGGAAGGGCTGGCGCCAGACCATCCGCTCCGGCAACCCGAGCTCGGCGCCGACCGCCCGCACCTCGTCCTTGAACAGCATCCGCAGCGGCTCGACCAGCTCGAAGCCGAGGTCCTCGGGCAGGCCGCCGACGTTGTGGTGGGACTTGATCGTCTCGGCGCCGTCGCTGCCGCCCGACTCGATCACGTCCGAGTAGAGCGTGCCCTGGACCAGGTAGGCGGCGTCCTCCAGCTTCGCCGCCTCCTCCTCGAAGACGCGGATGAACTCGGTGCCGATGATCTTGCGCTTGGTCTCCGGATCGTCGACCCCCGCCAGCTTGGCGAGGAAGCGCTCCTCGGCGTCGACGTGGACAAGCGGGATGCCGAACTGCCCAAAGGCCTCGACCACCTGCTCGGCCTCGTTGAGGCGCATCAGGCCGTGATCGACGAAGACGCAGGTCAGCTGCTCCCCCACCGCGCGGTGCACGAGCAGCGCCGCGACCGAGGAGTCGACGCCGCCGGAGAGGCCGCAGATCACCTGTCCCTCCCCGACCTGGGCTTGGATCCGCGCCACCTGCTCGGCGATCACCGACTGCGGCGACCACTCCTGCTCGCAGCCGGAGATGTCGCGCAGGAAGCGGGTCAGGATCTCGGTCCCATAGGGGGTGTGTACGACCTCGGGATGGAACTGGATGCCGTAGAGGCCCCTGCCGGGCGATTCGCAGGCGGCCACCGGCGAGCCGGGACTGGAGGCAAGGGGGATGAATCCCTCGGGCGGCTCGAAGACCGAGTCGCGGTGGCTCATCCAGCAGCTCTGCTCCTCGGGCAGGCCGCCCAGGAGGCGGCCGCCGCCTTCGCGCAGGGTGAGATCGGCGCGGCCGAACTCACCCGACTCGGCGCCCTCGACCCTGCCGCCCAGGGCGTGGACCATCGCCTGCATCCCATAACAGATGCCCAGCATCGGAATCTCGAGATCGAGGAGCTGGGTCGGGAAGCTGGGCGCGTCCGGCTCGTAGACCGAGGCCGGCCCGCCCGAGAGGACGAGCGCCTTCGGCGCCCGCTCCCGGATCTTCTCCACCGGCGTCGTCACCGGCAACAGCTCGGCGAAGACGCCGCATTCGCGGATCCGCCGCGCGATCAGCTGCGAGTACTGCCCTCCGAAATCGAGGACGAGAACCTCCTCAGAGGCCTGGGCCGGCACCGAGGGGGCGCCGGCCTCAGTCGTCGGCGACTCCAACACCAGCCGAAACCGCGGCGCGGCCGTTGGAGCCCATCCCGACCGACTGCTCGTTCTGGAGCTTCTTGCCCTCGCTCATCAGCGCCGGCGCAACCATCACCTCGGCCCGCTGGAAGGAACGGATGTCCTCGTAGCCGGTCGTGGCCATCGAGGTTTTCAGCGCCCCCATCAGGTTGAAGGTGCCGTCGTTCTCCTGCGCCGGCCCGAGCAGGATCTCCTCCATGGTGCCGTCCTGCTTGGTGGAGACCCGGGTGCCGCGAGGCAGCGAGGGATGGAACGTCGCCATTCCCCAATGGAAGCCGCGGCCGGGCGCCTCTTTGGCGCGCGCCAGCGGCGAGCCGACCATCACCGAATCGGCGCCGACGGCGATCGCCTTGGAGACGTCGCCGCCTGTCCGCATGCCGCCGTCGGCGATCACGTTGACGTACTCGCCGGTCTCCAGCATGTGCTGGGAGCGCGCGGCGGCCACGTCGGCGATCGCGGTGGCCTGGGGGACGCCGATCCCCAGAACGCCCCGCGTGGTGCAGGCCGCACCCGGCCCGACGCCGACGAGGACGCCGACCGCGCCGGTCCGCATCAGGTGCAGCCCGGTCGAGTAGGAGGCGCAGCCGCCGACCACGGTCGGCACCGGCACCTCGGCGATGAACTCCTTCAGGTTCAGCGGCTCGACCGTGGTCGAGACGTGTTCGGCCGAGATCACCGTGCCCTGGATGACGAGGATGTCGATGCCCGCCTCGACCGCGATCTCATAGTGCTCGCGCACTTTCTGAGGGGTCAGCGAGCCGCAGGCGACGGCGCCGCGCTCCTTGATCTCGGCGATACGGCGGCCGATCAGCTCCGGCTTGACCGGCTCGGCGTAGATCTCCTGCATGATCCGCGTCGCCAGGTGCTTGGGGGCGGCGGCGATCTTCTCCAGCAGCTCCTCGGCATTCTCGAAGCGGGTCCAGATCCCCTCCAGATTGAGCACACCGAGCCCGCCGAGCTCGTTGACGAGGACGGCGGTGTCGGGACTCATCACCCCGTCCATGGCCGACGCGACCAGGGGAAGCTCGAAGCGATAGGGACCGAGAGTCCAGCTGATGTCTATGTCGTCGGGATCGCGGGTCCGGCGCGACGGGACGATCGCGATGTCGTCGAATCCGTAAGCGCGCCGACCCTTCTTGCCGCGGCCGATGTCGATTTCCATTGGTCCTCCAAAGGGTGGCGTTGAGTAGCCAGCCTACACTTCCGCGGGGACCTCCAAAGCGCGCACCTCGACCTGATCGAGGAGCCGCTCGACCTGGCCGCGATCGACTTTGCCGGCGCCGAAGTGCTGGGTCGACTCGGCCCCGCAGGCGACCCCGTAGGCGAGGCACTCGCCGGGTGGGCGGCCGTCATAGCGAGCAGCCACATAGCCGGCCACGAAGGCGTCGCCGGAGCCGACCGTGGAGACCGGTTCAAGAGACTCGGTGCGCACCTCGAGGAAACGCCGCTCGGAGCCTTCGCCGACCACGGCGACGCAGCCGTCGGGCCTCGTGATCGCCGCCTCTCCGGCCCCCAGCCGGACCAGCTCGGCGAGGGCCTGCACGAGATCGTTGCGGTCGGTGAACTCCTGCCCCACCAGCTCCTCGGCCTCGCGCTCGTTGGGGGTGACGATCGAGGCGCCGGCGCGGACGCCGGCGCGCATCGCACCGCCTTCGGCGTCGAGGACGATGGGGACATCGCGCTCGCGCAGTTCCTTGACCAGCCGCGCGTAGAGGTCGTCGCCGGCGCCGGGAGGCAGCGTCCCCGCCAGCACGCAGAGGCTGGCGCCCCCGGCGAGGTAGCCGAGCCGCGCGACGAAGCGCTCGATCTCCTCGGCGCTGACCGCCGGGCCGCGCTCGTTGATCTCCGTCTGCGCCGCCGAGGTGGGGTCGATGACCGCCATGTTCGTGCGGGTCTCGGCGGCGATGCGGGTGAAGTCGGTCAGCACGCCCTCTTCGTGCAGCTGTTCGAGGACCCGGGTACCGGTCGGCCCGCCCGCGAACCCGGTCGCGATCACCGGCCGGCCGAGCAGGCTGAGGGCTCGGGCCACGTTGATCCCCTTACCGCCGGCCACCGTGCGGTTCTCGACCGCCCGGTGGCGATGCCCGAGGCGGAAGTTCGGCACCGCGACCGTACGGTCGATCGCGGCATTGAGAGTGACGGTGAGGATCACTTCGCCACACCTTCGTCGTGGCGCTCGCGCCCCACGTCGCTGCTCTGCTCGCGACTCAAGCGGCTCATGTCCTCTCCCCGTTTCCCGTGGCGGGCCCGCCGCCACAGAAGGGTCGTCCCAATCAGTATCACGAACGCCGCGAACATGATCAGGGGCCATTGAGTGGAGAGGAAGCTGCGCACCCGATCGAAGAGCGCGGCCTTGGGGATCGCGCGGCTGGCGCGCAGGGGCACGGAGGCGGCGCGGCGCCCGTCAACGGTGACGATGGCGCGGCCGAGCACGGCGCGATCGGGGATCGGCCCCTCGACCTCGCCGGGCGCCCGCACCGAGACGTCGAGGCGCTGCCCGCGCCTGACGCCGACTCTGACCGTCCGGGCGGCTTCGAGCGGCAGCTCGCCGCCGGTGTAGCGGATCGAAGGCGAGGCGACTTCGCTGCCGGCGCGAATCGGCGTGTGCTGGCGGTAGAGCGAGAAGCCGTAGTCGAGCAGGCGAATGCTTTCCAGGTCGCGGCCGGTCTCGGTGGAGACGCCGAGCACCGCCGAGATCAACTCCACCCCCTTGCGCCTGCCGGCGCCAACCAGCACGTAGGCGGCGTCGAAGGTGTGGCCGGTCTTGACCCCCGTCGCCCACGGCTCGCGCCAGAGCAGATCGTTGATGGTGGAGATGCGGCGCGGCGGGTGGAGGCTGCGCAGCTGTGCGGTGCGCGAGTCGGCGATCCTGGCGAAGGTCGGAATCCGCAGCAGGCTCTGGGCCAGGGTCGCCAGGTCGCCGGCGCTCGAGTAGTTGCCGGCCTCGTCGAGCCCGATCGGATTGGCGTAGTGGGTGTCGGACAGCCCGAGCGCCGCCGCCCGCATGTTCATCTGGCGCACGAAGCCTGCCTCCGATCCGGCGGCCGCGCGGGCGAGATCGTAGGCGGCGTCGTTGCCGCTGCGCAGGATCAATCCATAGAGAAGGTCGCGAACGCTGATCCTCTGGCCGGGCCGCAGGCCGAGCAGCGACTCGCCGTAGATCGGCGTGTAGGGGGCGGCGCGGACGATCTTCGTCAGCGGCAGCTCGTGCAGCGCTACGTAGGCGGTCATCATCTTGGTCGTGCTGGCTATCGGCAGGTGCCGCGCGACCGCGTGCGAGGCCAGCCGCTCCCCCGTCCGCGCATCTATAAGCACCCATGCCCGCGCCGCCAGCCGGGGCGCGGCCGTCGTGGCCGCGGGTGGTGCCGTAGGGAGGCCCGCCCCCGAGGAAGCTTTAGCTACCGCAGGGGGTGGGGGGTCCCCTACGGCGACAGGACCCGCGGCGATGGCGGCCAGCACAGCGAGCTTGAACGCCCTGCGGGCGAGGTGGCTCACCGCAGTTTGAGCTTTTCGCCCGAGATCAGGATCTGTGGATCGACGCCTGGGTTCAGTTCCTGCAGGCGCCTCACCGAGACGCCGGTCTTGTGGGCGATGGAGGTCAGCGTGTCGCCACTCTGGACCACGTAGGCGGAAGCCTCCGTCTCGCCACTGGAGCTCTGCTTGGTCACCTCGCCGGCCGGCGTCGTCTTCTTCGTCTCCGAGTCGCCGCCGCTCAGCGACGTCGCGATGACGACGAACAGGACCAGGAAGCCGGCGATGAGCGCGACGGCGGCAAGGGTGCGGGCTGAGGCATGGGAGCGCTTGGTCATTGATCGGGGTGAAGGATCGGATGAGCGCGAGGATGGTACAGCCGCTTAATGCATCCTCAAGCGGTCGAGACCCCCCACACGGTCTCTCTCAGACGCTCCGCCGCCGCGGCGGGATCGGTGTCGGCGGCGATCCCGCGCGACGCGGCCACCAGAGCCGCCGCCGGGCCCGCCGCAAAAGCGTCGCCGAGCAGCTCCGGCCGGCCTCCCTGGGCGCCCACCCCGGGGATCAGAAAGACGGCGCGGGGCATCAGGGAGCGCAGCCGCGCGATGTGCTCGGGCTCGGTCGCGCCGACCACAGCGCCGACGCCGCTCAGCCCCGAGCTCCCGGCCAGCCGCTCCGCCAGCTCGCCGACCAGCACGGCCAGCCGCTCGTGCAGAGGCTGCTCGGGCGCCGGCTGATCCTGCAGGTCGGCGGCGCCGGGATTGCTCGTGCGAACGAGGATGAAGATGCCGGCGCCGGCCGCGGCCGCGGCCTCCACCAGCGGCTCCAGGGCGTCGCGCCCGAGCAGCGGGTTGGCGGTGAAGGCATCGGCGCCGAGCCCCTGTACCGGCCCCCAGGGGGTCGGTGTCTCGCCGACCAGCGCCTGCGCATAGGCGGCCGCCGTGACGGGGACGTCGCCGCGCTTGCCGTCGGCGATCGTCAGCAGGCCCGCTTCGCGCGCCGCCGCGCAAACCTCGGTCAACGCCGCCCAGCCGGGAGCGCCCAACCGCTCGAAGCAGGCCAGCTGGGGCTTGACGGCGACGCAGGCAGGCCCCGCCAGCTCGATCAGGAGGCGGCAGTGAGCCGCCACCGCGGCCGCGGCCCGCTCCGCCGCTTCGGCAGATGGTTCGCCGGGAGCGGCCTCACCGGCCAGCTTGGCCGGATCGGGGTCGAGGCCCAGGCAGATCTGGCTGCGGCGCTCTTCTACGAGCGCCGCAAGCCGATCCGCAAAAGGAGCGCTGCTCAGCCCTTGACCTTGGCCTTGAGCGCCGAGCCGGCGGAGAAGCGGGGGACCTTGCCGCCCGGAATCGTGATCCGCTCACCGGTACGGGGGTTGACGCCCTGCCGCGGGCCGCGCTCGGCGACATGGAACTTGCCGAAGCCGGTGAAGCTGACCTCACCGCCGCCGCTCAGCGTGTCGGTGATCGCCTCAAGCACGGCGTCGAGCGCATCGCCGGCAGCTTTCTTGCTGCCGATCCGGTTGTCCTCCGCAAGTTGATCCAGAAACTCAGCCTTTGTCACGTCGAAGCTCCTCCTCGGGTTTGAAGACGGGCGCACCCTAACAGCGGCTACGGCGTCAGGTCAGGAGCCACCGACGGCCATCTCCCCGATCAGCAGCGGCGGGGTGCTGACGGAGCCGCCGAAGGGGACCCAGCGAGGGGTGGAACCCGCGGCCCGTACGGCGCGCAGCATGGAGACCAGATCGCTGGCGATCGTGAACTCGCGAAGGGGCTCGGCGAGCTCGCCGCGGCGGATCGCACGCCCCGAGGCCCCGACCGAGAAGACGCCGGAAACCGGGTTGACGCCGGAGTGCAGCCCGACCACATCGGTGACGAAGACTCCCTCCCCCACCTCGGCGAGCAACTGCTCGAAGCTGAGCTCCCCAGGGGCGACGATCAGGTTCGAGGCCGTGACGCCGGGCGGGGTGCGGTAGCTCCCCCGGCCCGCATTGGCCGTCGAGGCCGCCTTGGCGCGCCGGGCCGTGTAGGAGTCGTAAAGGTAGGCCCGCAGGCGGCCCCCCTCGATCAGCGCCGTGCGGCGTCGCGGCGTCCCCTCGCCGTCGAAGGGCGAGGAATTGGGGCCCTCCGGGTCGGTGCCGTCGTCGTGCAGCACCAGCGCCTCACCGGCCACCTCGTCCCCCAGCCGGCCGGCGAAGGGAGAGCGCCCGCGCTGCACCGCGTTGGCGCCCAGCACGCCGCCGATCAGGCCGGCGAAGCTGGCGGCGACGATTGGGTCGAGGACGACAGGACAGGAACGAGACTCGGGCTTGCCGGCGCCGATCATCGCCGTCGCCCTCGCCGCCCCCTCCTTGCCGATCGCGTGCGGGTCGAGGCCCGCCGGCCCGCGGGCGAGCTGGAAGCCGAGGCCGGTCTCCACGCCCGCCTCTCCCGCCGCAAGAACCTGGACGTAGGCGCTGCAGCTCGAAGCCTCGAACTCACCCGCCATGCCGGCCGAGGAGGTGATCGCCACCCGCTCGGCGGCGCCGCCGTAGACGGCAGCCTCGACTCCTGTCACGCGCGGGTCGGCCTCCATGGCGGAGCGCTCGACCGCGAGCGCGATCTCGGCGAGCTCGGCCGGCGAGGCGCTCTCGATCGAGGGATCGGTCAGCTGCAGCGAGGGCGGCGACCCCTCGGCCTTGGGCGGTCCGGCGAACTCGTCCTCATCGCTTGCGCGGGCGGCCTCGGCGGCGCGGGAAGCGAGCCCCGCGATCCCCTCCTCGCCGAGGTCGGTCCCGAACGCGTAGCCGACCCGATGGCCGATCCATGCCCTCACGCCCATTCCCCGCTGGGTGGCGGCGGAAAGGCTCTCGACCTCGCCGCCGTGCACGCGCACCTCGCGCTCACGGGCCTCGGAGAGGAAGGCTTCGGCGTCGGAGGCGCCGGCCTCGAGCGCCGACTCGACGGCCCGCGTGGCGAGGCTCAGGTCCCCTCCGCCGCTCATCCGCCGACCCGCCCGGCCCCGAGGCTCATCCGTGCCGATCTCCGCAGGCGCCCGCTCACTGGACCTGCGTCCCCCCCACCGTCATCGCCGCGACGCGGACGTGCCCCTGGCCGGTGCCGACCGGGACTTTCTGGCCGCCCTTGCCGCAGAAGCCGGTCTTCATCTCGAAGTCGTTGCCGACGGCGTCGATCGCCATCAGGACCTCGAGGCAGTTGCCGACCAGGGTCGCGCCCCGGCAGGGCCTCGTCACCTTTCCGCCCTCGATCAGGTAGCCCTCCGAGACGCCGAAGACGAAGTCCCCGGTCGCCGGGTCGACCTGGCCGCCGGCGAAGGAGACCGCGTAGAAGCCCTTCTGAACACCGGCGATGATCTCGTCGGGGGTGGCCTCGCCGGGGGCGATGTAGGTATTGGTCATCCGCGGTATCGGCAGGTGCCGGAAGCTCTCGCGGCGGCCGTTGCCGGTAGAGGGAACGCCGTCGCGGTCGGCCCGCACGCGGTCGTAGAGGAAGGCGGCGAGGCGGCCGTCCTCGACGACGAGGGTTTTCTGGGTCGGGGTCCCCTCGTCGTCGACCCCGTCGGTGCCCCACTCCCCCGGCAGGCGGCCATCGTCATAGGCGCTGAGCAGCGGCTGGGCCACCTGCTCCCCGAGCTTGCCCACGTAGACGCTGGCGCCCTTCTGGATGTGGTCGGCCTCGAGGCCGTGGCCGGTCATCTCGTGGAAGAGGACGCCGCCGAAGCCGCCGCCCACCACCACCGGCATCGAGCCGGCCGGCGCCGGCACGGCGTCGAGCAGGGTCAGCGCCTTGCGGGCCGCGCTCTCGGCGACCGCCGCCGGGTCGTCCTCGAGCAGCTCGAAGCCGCGGTGGGCGCCAAGCGTCTCCATGCCCGTCTCCACCGAGTCGCCGCGCCGGGCGACCGCCTGGGCGGCAAGGCGGACGCGGGTGCGATCGTCGCCGCAGAGGAGGCCCTCTGAGTTGGCCACCGCAACCTGGCGGCGGGCCTCGGCGTAGGAGGCGGAGAGCTGGGCGACCTCCCCGCCCTGGCCGCGGCCGCGCTCGTCGAGCTCGCGCAGCAGCGCCGCCTTGCGCTCCACCGGGACCTCCTCGGGGCGCTGCTCGATGGGCTGGGACTCGGTTGCCACCGCCTCGAGCGCGCGCGGGGTGGTTTGCTCGCCGCGCAGCGCCGCCGCCGCTTCCCCCGCGGCGCGTTCGAGGTCGGCCGGGTCGAGGCCGTCGACATGGGCGAAGTAGGTCGTGCCGCCGCTCAGCACACGGATACCGGCGCCCTCCTCGGCGCCGGACTGGACCGACTCGATGCGCGACTCGTCGATCGACAGCGCCAGGCCGCCGCGCCGTTCGGCGAAGACCTCGGCGAAATCGCCGCCGGTCTCCAGCGCCTTACCGAGGACCCGCTCGGCGACGGCGGCGTCGAGCAGGGGCCGGGCGCCGCCGCTCATCGGGACTCCCGCCCGGCCCGGCCGGCGACCTCGATCAGCCGCCCGGCGGCGACGAAGAGCTCACCGCCTGCGACCGAGTCGGCGGCATGGTCGCTGGCCCGGCCTTCGCTGTAGTAGAGGCGGGCGAAGGGACGGCGCGAGACGCGGCGGCGGCGCACGTAGGCGGCCGCCTCGTCGGCGTAAGCCGAGACGCGGTCGAGCAGGATGCGGTGCGGCTTAGGCGGCATCGCCCGGATCATCGCCCTTCTTGGCCAGTTCGCGCAGCACCGAGCGCATGTCGAAGAACATCAGCGAGGCGAGTGCGAAGCGATCGCTCACCACCAGCGCCGTGAGGCCGGCGTGGCGGAGGGCGAAGACCTCGCCCTGCTCGGTGGCGACGTGCACCTGCCGCACGGGCTCCTCTCCAGCGCGGTCGGAGACGTCGAGCAGCGCGGCGGCATCCTCGCGCCAGCGGCTCGGCTCGCTGGTCGCGGCGAGGACGGCGCCGGCGGAGTCGAGGATCGCCGCCCCGCGCAGGTCGGGGGACATCTCGGTCAGATAGGCCAGCGCGCCCTCGGCCGCCTGCGCGGAAACCGTCCCACCGCCCTCGGCTCCGCCCGAAATCATCCCGTTCGCCTCACCGTCGGCCATCTGCGTGAAAATACCTTCCCGTGTCCCTCGCCCGAGCTTCCTGGATCACCGTCGTCGTCGTTTGCGCGATTGCCGCGATCCTCTTCGCGATCAGCGGCTACACCGGCTACACGGTGACCGTGAGCGCGGTCGGCCTTGCCGCCGCCGTCAACCTGCTCCCTTCTCCCTAACCCGCCGCCTGCTCCGCTTCGCGTCCGCGGGCGGCGGCAATCGCCATATCGGCGCCGCTCGCCATAACTCCGCCGCCTGCTCCGCTTCGCGTCCGCGGGCGGCGGCAATCGCCATATCGGCGCCGCTCGCGAGAGTCAATCTGTGACGCTCGCTAATCGGTTCTTGGAGACGTCAGCCGGCGCGGAAGGGGCCGGAGCGGGCGCGTTTGGGGTCGCGCAGCGAAGTCTCCGGCTCGGCGTGGATGAGGACCTCGGCGCCGTGGATGGCGGCCTCGATCTCGGCCCGCATCCGGTGCGCGAGCTCATGGGCGCGCTCGAGGCTGGTGCCGCTGCGGTACTGCACATGGAGGTCGATGTAGCGGCGGCTGCCCGCCTGGCGGGCGCGCAGCTTGTGGTACCCGGCGACCTCCTCCGTGCGGGCGGCGGCGATCGCGGCCTCGATCCGGTCCATCTCCTCGGCCGGCAGCGCTTCGTCGACCAGCACCCCGGAGGAGCTCCAGATGATGCGCAGGCCGGTGACGACGATCACCGCCGCGACGATCAGCGCCGTGATCGAGTCGAACGCGGCGGCCCCGGTGACCTGCACGGCGAGCAGGCCGATGAAGACACCGAGGGAGGTGAGCGCGTCGGTCCTCAGATGTGCGGCGTCGCCGGCCAGGGCCGGAGAGTCGTGCTCGCTCGCCCGCCTGGACAGAACCGCCGAAACGGCGAAGTTGGCGACCGTCGAGAAGGCCATCACGGCGAGGCCCAGCGGCACGGTCTCGATCTCTGCCCCGATCGCCAGCCGGCGCGTCGCCTCATAGATGATGATCCCGGCGCCGATCAGGATCAGCATCCCCTCGATCGTCGCCGCCAGGCTCTCCACCTTCTCGTGCCCGTAGGGATGGTCGGCATCCGCCGGCTCGTCGGCCTTCCGCACCGATACGAAGGCGATCACGGAAGCGACCAGATCGATCAGCGAGTGGATCGCCTCGGTGATGATCGCGATCGAGCCGGTGATCACGCCGGCGACGAGCTTGATCGCGATCAGGAACGAGTTGGAGGCGATCGAGAGCGCCGCGGCGCCGCTTTTCGTGCGAATCATCGCCCTGGGATCATCGCTTCAGGCCGAGGTGCGCGGCCAGCTTCTCCGCCGCCAGGCCGCGATGGCTGATCTTGTTCTTCTCCGCGTCGCTGAGCTCCGACATCGTGCGCTCGTCCGCCGCGCCCGTTGCCTCCGGTACGAAGGCGGGGTCGTAGCCGAACCCGCCCTCGCCGCGCGGCTGCTCGGTCAGATACCCCTCGCAGCGCGCTTCGAACACGTGCTCGGCGCCGTCCTCGTCGATGAAGGCGAGCGCGCAGACGTAGGCCGCGCGCCGGTCCTCCCCCGCCGCCGCGACCTCCCGCAGCAGCTTCTCGAGGTTGACCTCATCGCTGGCCCCCTCGCCGGCGAAACGCGCCGAGTAGATGCCTGGGCGGCCGTCCAGGCCGGCGGCCTCGATGCCGGAGTCGTCGGCGACCGTCGCTTCGCCGGTGGCCGCGCTCACCGTGCGCGCCTTGATCAGCGCAATCTCGGCGAAGGTCTCGCCCTCCTCCGGAGGTAGTTGCACGTCATCGGGCAGCGGGTCCAAGCCGACCCCGGGCAGCAGCTCGCGGAGCTCGCGCAGCTTGTGCCTGTTGCCGGTGGCGAAGATCAAGCTCCGGTGACTCGCTCCTGCACCTGCCGCAGGCGGCCGATCCCCATCTCGGCCAGCCCCAGCAGCTCGTCGAGCGAAGCCCGAGAGAGGGGCGTTCGCTCCGCCGTCGCCTGCACCTCGACCAGGCCCCCGTCGCCGGTCATGACGACGTTGGCATCGACCTCCGCGTTTGAGTCCTCGCCGTAATCGAGGTCGCAGAGCGCCCTCCCGGCGACCATGCCGGTGCTGACCGCGGCCACCGACCCGGTGAGCGGCATCTCCTCGATCTTGCCCGCATCGAGGAGCTTTTTCAGCGCCAGGTGAAGGGCCACGTAGCCGCCGGTGATCGCCGCGCACCGCGTGCCCCCGTCGGCCTGCAGAACGTCGCAATCGACGTAGACGCTGCGTTCGCCGAGGGCCTTGAGGTCCACCACGACGCGCAGCGAGCGACCGATCAGGCGCTGGATCTCGACGCCGCGGCCATCCTGGCGGCCCTTGGAGATATCGCGCTGCTTGCGGTCGCCCGTCGAGGCGGGAAGCATCGCGTACTCGGCCGTAACCCAGCCGCGGCCCTTGCCCACCATCCAGCGCGGGACGTTCTCGTTCACCGACGCCGTGCAGATGACCCTCGTTTTGCCGAGCGAGATCAGAGCCGAGCCCGCCGCGGTGGCGACGAAGTCGGGCTCGATCGTCACCGGCCGGATATCCGCCGGTGCACGGTCATAGCTGCGCGAGGCTGGCATGGGGCGCGAGTCTTTCATGACGTGTGGGGCGACGGGCGGCACCCTGAGCGAGCGGCAGGACGAACTCGCCGGGGCGCCACCCGCGCCGGACTCATTTGAAGGTGACCTTGTCGACCGCCTCCTCGATCTTGTCGACGATCAGGCCCGCCAACTCCTGGCCCTGCCGGCCGTTGAAACCTTTCATCGCGGCGACCATCCCGACCATCAGCAGGGAGACGAGCAGGATCAAGCCGACGTACTCGACCGTCCCCTGGCCCCGCTCGCCCTCCGCCAGCATGCGAATCGCGCGCACCCTCCGCGCCGCCGCCGCATGCAGGTAACCCATCAGCTCATAGACCATCGATGCCTCCTCTTGCGGTTTGCGAGGCCATGCTCGGACGCACCGAAGCGCCGATCAACGCGCGAAAGCGCCGATTCTCGGACCGAAGCGCAACAAAAGCGCAGAGGGCTGAGATCGCCCTGCGGCAGAGAGGCGAGAGTGAGTTTTTGCCCCCTATAAGGTGGGAAAACTCACTCTCGCCTCGGCGATGCCCTCGAAGCCTCGATCAGCTTCGGCGGAACTGCCGTCCTCTGATTCGCGCCTCGCCTTCTCGAGGGCCGGATACGCTCAGCCGCGATGCGGGTCCTGGTGGTGACCAACTTCGAGCCCGACCCCGCGGCCCCCCAGCGCGGGCACTGGGTGCGCGATCAGGTCGAGGAGCTGCGCCGCCTCGGCTTCGAGGTCGAGCTGTTCAGCTTCCCACCCGGCTCCCGGCAGTACCTGCCGGCGACGCGGCGCCTGCGGCGCCTGCTCCGTACAAGCAAGCGCTTCGATCTCGTCCACGCCCACTACGGGCTGCCGGGGTGGTGCGCCAGGCTGGCCGGCGCGCGCCCCCTGCTGGTCAGCTTCCACGGCACCGACGTGCGGCACTGGCTGGTCGGCCCGCTCTCACACCGGCTCGCCTGGCGCGCCGATCTCATCGCCGCCGTGTCCCGAGCGCTGTTCGAGACCGAAAACGGGCGGCCGGGCCTGCCGCCGGTGCCGGGCTCCGCGGTCCTGCCCTGCGGGCCCGACCTCACCCCTTTCGCGCCGCTGGGACGCGGCGCCGCAAGGGAGGCGCTGGGCCTCGACGCCGGCGGCCGCTACCTGTTCTTCCCCGCCAATCCGCAGCGGCCCGAGAAGCGCGCCGACCGCGCCCGCGAGCTGGCGGCCGCCTGCGACGCCGAGCTGCTCTGCGGAGGCTCGATCGAGCCCGAGCAGATGCCGCTCTGGATCAACGCCGCCAACGCCGTCGTGGTCACCTCCGATTACGAGGGCTTCGGGCTGGTCTGCGTCGAGGCGCTGGCCTGCGACGTACCGGTGCTCTCCACGCCGGTGGGCATCGCGCCCTACGCGCTCCATGGCATCGCCGGCGCCCTCTGCTCTCCCTTCGATCTGGAAGCCTGGAAGAGAGCCGCCCTCCAGCACCTCGACACGAACGATCCCCGTATAAAAGGCGCCGCTCGGGCGGCGACGCTGTCCGCCGTGCGAATGGCCGAACGGACCGCCGAGGCCTACCGTGGCCTCGCCGGTGCGGCGGTGAACGACGTCCCCGCCACCTCGGTAATAGATTGAGCCGATGACCGACGAGGGCCGCACACCGACCAGCGAAGGACTCGGCGCCCGGGCGGACGATGCGGCAGAGCGGCTGCGCAAGGTCGCGGAGTCGGCGGAGGCGGCCCAGAAGCGGGCCACGGCTGAGATCACGGCGCTGGAAGCGGACCTGGAGAAGGAGCGGCTGCGCTCCGCCGAAGCCCTCGAGGAGCAGAAGGACCGCTACGAGAGCGACCTGCTGCGCGCCCGGGAGGAGAAGGAGGAGGCGATCGCCGGCGCCCAGCAGCGCCTGACCGAGATCGAAGCCCAGGTCACGGCGGCCGAGGAGCGCGTCGAGGCGGCCGAGCGGCGCGCGGTCGAGGTCGAGCGCCAGATCGCCGACGAGGAGGCGCGGGTGCGCGGCGCGGCCGCCGAGTGGCTGCGCGGCCAGGTCGAGGCGATTCGGCGAGAGGCGAGGCAATAGCCCCAGCCGAGGAGTTCGACGTCGTCGTCGTCGGCGGCGGCGCGGCGGGGCTCTGGACCGCCCTGCGCGCGGCCGAGCAGGGCGGCGCCGTCTGCCTTGTCTCGCGCACCCCGCTCTCCCAGAGCGCCAGCTTCTGGGCCCAGGGAGGACTGGCGGCCGCCCTCGAGCCCGGCGACTCCCCGCAGCGCCACGCAACCGACACGATCGCCGCCGGCCGCGGCCTCTGCCGGCCCTCGGCGGTGCAAGTCCTCGTCGAGGAGGCCCCGCGGGCGGTGAAAGAGCTGCGCGCCCGCGGCATCGTCTTCGACCTCGACCCCGACGGCGAGCTCGCGCTCGGCCTCGAGGGCGGCCACACGCGGCGGCGCATAGTCCACTCCGGCGGCAGCCAGACCGGGCACGAGATCACCTCCAAGCTGGGAGCGCTGGTCGCCGCCGAGCCCGGCATCGAAGTGCGCGAGCGCACCTCGGCGCTCGCCCTCTGGAGCGACGGCGCGCGTTGCCACGGGCTGCTCACCGAGAGCGGGCCGATCGCCGCGGCGGCCACCGTGCTGGCGACCGGCGGCGCGGCGGCGCTCTGGCAGCGGACCACCAACCCCCGAGGCGCGATCGGAGCCGGCCCGGTGATGGCGGCCGCGGCGGGCGCCGATGTCGCCGACCTCGAGTTCTGCCAGTTCCACCCCACCGCTCTGGCGATGCCGGGT
Source organism: Solirubrobacterales bacterium (assembly GCA_035707825.1). GTDB lineage: Bacteria > Actinomycetota > Thermoleophilia > Solirubrobacterales > 70-9 > VRUE01. The sequence continues at coordinate 1,850 of DASSTR010000029.1, read as the reverse complement.
ACGCGCTTCGACGGGCTGCTGATCACCGAGGCCGTGCGCGGCGAGGGGGCAACCCTCCTCGATGCCTCGGGCCGCCGCTTCACCGACGAGCTGGCGGCCCGCGATGCGGTCACCGCGGCGATCCTCGCCCGTGTCGAGGCCGACGGCACCGACGCCGTCAAGCTCGACCTGCGCGGCCTCGACCCGGCCCGCTTCCCCAATGTCTTCGCGACCCTCGCCGAGGCCGGCTTGAAGCCCGCAAGCGAACCGGTCCCCGTCGCGCCGGCGGCCCACTACATGATGGGCGGGGTCGCGGTGAACCTGGAGGGCGGCTCCTCCCTGCCCGGCCTCTACGCGGTCGGCGAGTGTTCCTGCACCGGCCTGCACGGCGCCAACCGCCTCGCCTCCAACTCGCTCAGCGAGTGCTTCGTCTTCGGCGAGCGAGCCGCAAGCGCGGCGCTTCGGGAGGCCAGGAGCCCAAATCCCCCCGACTTCCCGGAGTGGCGCTTCCAGCCGCCGGCGCAGGAGACGCGCGAGGCGGTCTGGCGGCTGGCCGGGCCGCTGCGCCGCGCCGAGGGGCTGCGCGAGCTGCTCGGCAACGAGTACCCCCTTGCCGCGGCGATCGCCACCGCGGCCCTCGAGCGCGAGGAGTCGCGCGGCGGGCACCTGCGCGAGGACTTCCCCGGCCTCGATCCCGATCTGGACGGCGTCCACATCGTCCTCGACCGCGATGGCAACTCCCGCCGCGAGGATTGGCGCTGAGCGCGGCGGCGGATAGCTTCCGCGTGTGCTGCTCGGAGTCGACGTAGGAGGGACCTTCACCGACGCTGTCCTCTTCGACGGCGCCGACGTGTACACGGCGAAGCTGCCGACGACCCCGGAGGACCAGTCCGACGGCGTGATCGGCGCAATCGAAGAGGTGTTGGGGCGGGCCGGAGCCGGCGGCGAAGACGTCGAGACCTTCGCGCACGGGATGACCGTCGGGACGAACGCCCTACTCGAGGAACGGGGCGCCCGCACTGCCCTGATCGCCACCCGCGGCTTCGCCGACCTGCTCGAGATCGGCCGCCAGGACCGGCCCGACCTCTACCGCCTTTGCGCCCCCAAGCCGCCGCCGCTGATCCGCGAGGGCCTGCGCTTCGAGGCGCGCGAGCGGGTCGGCCCGGAGGGCGTCGTCGAACCGCTGGGCGAGGACGAGCCACGGCGGCTGGCGGCCGCCCTGCGGGAGGCGGGAGTCGAGTCGGTGGCGATCTGCCTCCTCTTCTCCTACCTGGACCCCAGCCACGAGAAGCGGATTGCCGAGCAGTTGCGCCGCGAGCTGCCCGGCGTGCATGTGTCGGCGTCCCATGAGGTGCTGCCGCGATTCCGCGAGTACGAGCGCTGCTCGACGACGGCAATCGACGCCTACCTGTCGCCGCTGCTGGGCCGCTACCTCGGCCGCCTAGAACGGGCCGCCCAGGCGGCAGGGCTGCCCCGGCCCCTGGTGATGCAGTCCTCCGGAGGCGTCGTCGATGCCGGGGACGCGGCCCGCGCCGGCGCCTGGAGCGTGCTCTCGGGGCCCGCCGGGGGCGCCGTAGGCGCCGCCGCGCTGGCGGAGATATCCGGCGACGGCAACGCGCTCGGGCTCGACATGGGCGGCACTTCGTGCGACGTCTGCGTGGTCGAGGCCGGTGAGGTCAGGCGAACCGACTCCCGGCGGGTCGGCGGCCGGGTGATCCAGCTGCCGATGGTCGACGTCCACACCGTTGGCGCGGGCGGCGGCTCGATCGCCTGGCGCGACGCCGGCGGCGCCCTGCGGGTCGGGCCGCACTCGGCCGGCGCCGAGCCCGGGCCGGCCTGCTACGGCCGCGGCGGCGCCGAGCCGACCGTCA
>DASSTR010000028.1:0-2263 GCA_035707825.1 Solirubrobacterales bacterium | reverse complement strand
TTTCAGCGCCTCGCGCGCAAAGGCCGGGTCGTCCTGCATGGTCAGCACGACGATCTGAGTCCGAGGGGATTCCTCGCGCAGCGAGGGGATCGCCGGCAGGCTCGGCTCACCGGGCATATTGAGGTCGAGCACCAGGACCGTGGGCCGGTGAGCCCGCACGTAATGGCGAGCGCTCGGCACGTCCTCGGCCTCGGCCTGGACCCGGAATCCATCCTCGGCCTCGAGGATCAGCCGCAAGCCGCGCCGCACGACGGCGTGATCGTCGGCGATCACGATCGTGATCCCGTCCTGCTCGGCATCGCTGGGCCCGGCTGGCTGCACCGCAGTGACCCTCTCACCTTCGCCTGATGCCGGCATCGCCAGATCTTCGCGCCTCACGGGGCGCGGGATCATCCGTGCTGCGCCCTCCCCTCGACGGGCGATCCCACGACAGGGCCGGCAGGGGCCAACGCCATTAGAGTCGGCGGGCTTTGGCGACCAAGCAGCCACCGATCTCCCTCGTGATCGCCGACGACCACGCCGTTGTTCGCACCGGGCTGCGCATGCTGCTGGAGCGCGTCGAGGAGTTTGAGGTCGCCGCCGAGACCGGCGATGCCGGCGAGGCCCTCGAGCTGGCGCGCGCGGCGGGGGCCGATGTCATCCTGCTCGACCTGAACATGCCCGGCAAGCCGCTCGAGGTGCTGGCCGAAGCCGCCGCTGGCGAGCCCGACGCAGCAGTGGTCGTCCTCACCATGGAGCAGGACCCGGCCTTCGCCCGCCGCGCGATCGATGCCGGCGCCGCGGGCTACCTGCTCAAGCGCTCGGCCGAGGAGGAGCTCGTCGACGCTATCCGCGCCGTCGCCGGCGGCGAGGCCTACCTGGGACGCGACATCGAGGCGGCGCTCGCAAAGGGTGGGTCGGGAGCGGAGCCCGCGGACGATCTGAGCGAGCGCGAGACCGAGGTCCTGCGCCTGATCGCCCGCGGCAAGACGAACGTCGAAATCGCGGGCGATCTCTCGCTCAGCGTCCGCACCATCGAGACCCACCGCACCAGGATCCAGCAGAAGCTCGGCCTCTCCAGCCGCCCCGCATTGGTCGGCTACGCGCTCGAGCGACGGCTGATCTGACCACGGCTCAGCCCCCCGACGCGCTCTCGCGATGCGGCACGTGCGGGCGATGGGAGCGAAGGAATCTGAGAACGCTCTCCGGGTCGCGCACAGAGCCGCCCGCGACGAGCACCAGGAAGCCGATCCCGGTCAGCAGCAGCGCGATGCCCACCACGATCCCGAACGTGCCCATCTGGTCTGCCATGTAGCTGGCGTTGAGGGCGGTCGAGAGCGCCGTCTCGGTGATCCAGACTTCGCGGGCCCCGTTTTCCACCGGCTCGCCCGTCTTCGGGTCGGTGACGGCGTACTGTTCGTTGCTGGTGCCGCCACCCGGCGACAGTTCGCTCTCCGGCGCGCCCGGCTTGGCTTCGAACTGCCCCATCTCGGCGTAGGTGTAACCGCCGGTTGCCTCGAGGGCGTGGATCCGCATGTAGCTGGCGAAGCAGCGAGCCTTGCTGCCGCTGTCGATCGGCTCTTCGGCGACGTCGCAGCTGGGCAGCTCAACATCGCTGCCGAGCCCGGCGGACTTCGCCTCGGCGGCGATCGCCTCCGGGGTCATGTCGGGCGTGCCGCTGATCTTCTGCAGTTCCAGTTCGGTCGAGACCGTGTTCTTGCCGCCGGCGCCGAGCACGATCGCCGCGACGCCGAACGCGATCAGCACGATCCCGGCGACGATCCCTCCTATCTCCAGTGCTTTCCTCACTTCGCACCTCCTGCTGGTTACGTGGCCTATGTGAAGGCTTGCGATCGCACCGTCGCACTCCAACCCCACCCCGACTTCCGTAGAAAGCCCGTAGGGGTGCGGGGTTCGGCCGCAGCCCTCTGGATGAACGCCGGGATTGCGACTGGAGCGCCGCGTGACGCCGCGGACTGCCTCCGCGCCGGGGGCGGGCCGCCCACGGATGCCGCAACGGCCCGCACGGGAAAGGCTGCGGACGATGGGAACCTCCCCACCGGCGACCCTCGTCTACTCCTGCTCGGGGAGCTCGAACGTCGCCCAGCTCGCCAACTACATCGCGGTGCGCCTCGACCGACTCGGGATCGCCGAGATGTCGTGCATCGCGGGAGTCGGCGGCGACGTCAGGGCGCTGGTCAAGAAGGCGACCGCCGGCCGCCCGGTGCTGGCGATCGACGGCTGCCCCCTGAGCTGCTGCGGGGAGGTCCTCGGCGCCAAGGAG
>DASSTR010000027.1:0-3149 GCA_035707825.1 Solirubrobacterales bacterium | reverse complement strand
GCAAGTGGCAAGGGTCCTCGCCATCGCATCCGACCTTCTGCTGGGCAGCAGGGTGGAGGGGGCCCTGACCGCCGCGGGCCACGACGTCAGCCTCGCGCCCTCGCTCGCCGAGGCGCCACTCGAAGGCGCCGAGCTGCTGGTCGCCGACCTCGACGTCGAGAATCCCGAGGCTCTGGTCGGCCTGGGCATGCCGGTCCTCGGCTTCTATTCGCACGTCGACGCGGACACCCGCGAGGCCGCCCGGGCCGCCGGCGTCGACCTGGTCGTGCCGCGCTCGCGGATGGCCCGCGAATTGCCCGCGCTGGCCGAGAGGTTGCTGGAGGAGAAGCCCGGCTAAGCCCCGCCGTCGCTCTTCAACAGGAACGTCTCGCTAACCGAGAGCGGGCGCTCCAAGAGGCCGTGGTCGAGGTCCCATTGCGCCCATTCGCGAAGGACGGTTGGGTTAAACGGCGCCGGCTTCAGGTCGGTGCCGAGGGCACGCAGCTGGTCGGCCTGTTCGGCTCGATCGAGGGCGGGGACCGAGGCAACGAGATCGTCGAGCGCCCGGGCGGGCTGCCGAACGGCGAATTCGTAGCCCCGCGTCGTCGCGGCGACCATCCTGTCGATCAAGCCCGGGCTGTCGGCGATCGTCGAGTTCGAGGCGACGAGGATGAGCTCGGGATAGGGCGGGGCGCCGTAGTCGTTGACCTTGAAGACCCGGATCGGCACCCGCGCGCGTCGCAGGGCCACGCCCTCGGCGTTCCAGAAGCCGGTTGCGGCGTCGACCTTGCCGGCGGCGAGGGATGAGACGGCGTTGAAGCCGATCGTCACCCGGTGGACGCCCGCGGGGTCGCCGCCGTCGGCGCGGACCTCGGAGTCGACGACCGCTTCGTCGGAGGGCAGGCCTGTGACGCCGGCGCTGTGGCCGTCGAGGTCCCGCGGCCGCCGCACCGGGCCTTCGCCGCGCGCGATCACCGCCGCCAGCGGCCGCTGCACGAGCGGCATCACCCCGACCACGTCGAGGCCCTGCTCGCGGGCTATCCCGAGGTCATGGATGTCGAGGATCGCGAAATCGGTGCGCCCGGCCTGCAGGAGCTTGGGCGCGTCGGTCGATTCGCCCGGCTGGTGGATTGTGAGGTCGATTCCGGCGTCGCGGTAGTAGCCCTCGCGGTCCGCCGCGTAGATGCCGGAATGCGCCGCGTTGGGCGTGAAATCGAGCACGAGCGTCGCGCCGGTAGGCGCGCCCGGTTCAGCGCCGTCCCCGCCACAACCGGCCACCGCCGCCAGTGCGAGGACGGCCGCCAGCAGCGCGGCAGCTCGTCTCATTCGCGGAAGAATTTAGTTGACGTTGTGGATTGTGGATAGACTGCCGCCGCTAACCGTCTCAGGGATCTAGGAGGAGAGCAGTGCAGGCACGAGGCCTTTCGGCATATCTAGCGGAGTTCATCGGCACCTTCTTGCTGGTTTTCTTCATCACCAGCGTCGTGGTGCTGTTTGTGTCCACCGGCAGCCAGGCACAGTTCGGCTCTGACTTTGCCGTCGTCGGCCTTGTCCACGCATTCCTGCTGTTCGGCCTGGTCGTCATGTTCGGCGTCGCCAGCGGCGGCCATTTCAACCCTGCCGTGACCCTCGCCGCCGCCGCGATCAAGCGGATCCCGCCGATGGACGCGGTGATCTACATGCTCGCCCAGCTCTGCGGCGGCGTACTGGGAGCTCTGCTCTGCAAGGGCCTGCTGCTCGACGAGGGCCGCGCGACTCACTACGGCGCTGCCCAGGTGAGCGGCCTGCTGGGGGGCAACTTCCAGGGCGCCATCGTCGAGGCGGTGGGCACCTTCTGCCTGGTGCTCGTCATTCTCGCCGCGGTCTTCTCGAAGAAGAGCTTCAAGGACTGGGCGCCCCTTGCGATCGGCACCACTCTTGGCTTCATCGTCATGGTCGGCGGACCGCTGACCGGCGGCTCCTTCAACCCCGCCCGCTGGTTCGGCCCGGCGCTGGTCGGCAACGAGTGGGGCGGCGTCTGGCCCTACCTGGTCGGCCCGATCGTCGGCTCGCTCCTGGCCGCGGCCGTGTTCAGGTTCGTGCTCGAGGCCGCCGCCCCGGCGCCGACGGAGCCTCCCGAGCGCGTCGCTCCGGCGGCGAAGCGGCCCAGCCCGGTCGGTTCCAAGCCCGGCGCCGGCGAGTCCGGCAAGAGCGGCGACAAGGACTGAGGCAGCTCAGGCCGGTCTGCCCGCGCCGCCGCGAGCGCGCGCGGGCGTCGATCGCTTGACACCGCCGGGCTGTCCGGCCCGGCGGTTGCAGTAGCTTGACGGGGTGCGTCGGGTCACCTTCTCGCGGAACTACACGCTCTCCCTTTCGCGCACCTGTCAGTGCTACTGCAAGTACTGCGCTTTTGCGACCCATCGGGCCCATATCCACGCGCCCGAGGAGGTGGAGCAGCGGCTTGACGAGGCGGTACGGCGCAACAGCAAGGAGCTGCTCGTTCTAACCGGGGAGCGGCCCGAGGTGAACCCCGAGGTGGCGGCCCGCCTCGCCGAGTGGGGCCACGCGGATTTCACCTCCTATGTCGTCTGGTCCTGCGAACGCGCTTTGGAGCGCGGGATCCTTCCCCACACCAACATCGGCGTCCTCGACCGCGACGATCTCTCCCGCCTGCGTGAGGTGACCGCGTCCCAGGGACTGATGCTGGAGTCCGTCTCCGAGCGCCTGATGGACACCGTCCACGCCGGCTCGCCGACCAAGCACCCCGCCAGGCGGTTGGCGACGATCGAGGCCGCCGGTGAGCTGAGGATCCCATTCACCACCGGGATCCTGGTCGGCATCGGCGAGAGCGAGGAGGAGCGTGTCGCCTCGCTGGAGGCGATCGCGGAGCTGCAGCGGCGCTACGGGCACATCCAGGAGGTGATCCTCCAAAATTTCGTCCCGCATCCTCGTTACTACGGCGCCGAAGTCGCTGACCTTGCCGACGAAGCCGCGCGCGTCCGATGGGGAAGCGATGGCACGCCCTCCGAACGTTTTGCGCGGGAGGAGCTTGAACCTCGCGGCGATAGCTCTCAGGCTCCTAATCGACGAGTTGCGAGTGAGGAGGGTGTCCCATCGCTTCCCTCCTGGGCAGAGCCGGTATCGATCGACGACATCAAGCGGCTGATCGCCGAGTGCAGGCGGTTGATGCC
>DASSTR010000026.1:0-19394 GCA_035707825.1 Solirubrobacterales bacterium | reverse complement strand
CGACGCCGAGCTGGACCGCCAGCAGTCCACCCTCGAGATGATCGCCTCGGAGAACTTCGCCCCGGTCGCGGTCATGGAGGCCCAGGGCTCGGTCCTCACCAACAAGTACGCCGAGGGCTACCCGGGCCGCCGCTACTACGGGGGCTGCGAGGAGGTCGACGTCGCCGAGGAACTGGCGATCGAGCGGGCCAAGAGCCTGTTCGGCGCCGAGCACGCCAACGTCCAGGCCCACTCCGGCGCCCAGGCCAACAACGCCGCCTACATGGCCCTGCTAGAGCCGGGCGACACCTTCCTCGGCCTCGCCCTCGACCATGGCGGCCACCTCAGCCACGGGATGAAGATCAACGTCTCCGGCAAGCTCTACAACCCGGTCCCCTACCACGTGCGCCGCGAGGACATGCTGGTCGACATGGACGAGGTCGCGCGGCTTGCCGAGGAGCACAACCCGGCGCTGATCGTCGCCGGCTGGTCGGCCTATCCGCGCCAGCTCGACTTCGCCGCCTTCCGTGAGATCGCCGATTCGGTCGGCGCGAAGCTGATGGTCGACATGGCCCACTTCGCGGGACTGGTCGCGGCCGGAGAGCACCCCAACCCGGTGGCCCACGCGGACGTCGTCACGACGACGATCCACAAGACGCTCTGCGGGCCGCGCAGCGGCATGATCCTCTGCCGCGAGGAGCACGCGAAAGCGATCGACAAAGCGATCTTCCCCGGCCAGCAGGGCGGGCCGCTGATGCACACGATCGCCGCCAAGGCGGTCGCCCTGAAGATCGCCGCCACGGAGCCCTTCTTCGCTCGTCAGCGCCAGACGATCGCCAACGCCCAGGCCTTTGCCGCCGGGCTCGAAGAGGGCGGCGTCCCCGTTCTCACCGGCGGCACCGACGTCCACCTCGTGCTCGTCGACCTGACCCCCTCCGGCCTCGACGGCCAGACCGCCGAGGACCGGCTCGCGGAGGTCGGGATCACCGTCAACCGCAACGCGATCCCGTTCGACGAGCGGCCCCCGATGAACCCCTCGGGCCTGCGCATCGGCACCCCGGCGCTGACAACCAGGGGCATGGTCGAGGACGACATGCGCGAGATCGCCTCCGTCATCTGCGCCGCCCTCTCCGGGGACTTCGAGGACGAAAGCGATTCGCTCGCCGAGCGGACTCGCGCCCTGATGGACCGCTACCCGCTCTACCCCCAGCTCTCCGCGACCCCGGTCTGAAGAACCGATTAGCGAGCATCACGATCTGATTCTTTGCGAGCGGCGCCGATATGGCGATTGCCGCCGCCCGCGGACGCGAAGCGGAGCAGGCGGCGGAATATGAAGGTATGGGTGGATTGCACGGCAGCGGCGCACCCGCTGGTGCTGCGGCCGATCGTCGAGCGGCTGCAGGCCCGCGGCGACGAGGTCTTCATCACCGCCCGCGAATACGGGCAGACGCTGGGGATACTCGAGCGCCTCGGCCTGCCCTATGAGACGGTCGGCAGCCACGGCGGCGCCTCGGCGCTTGGCAAGGGCCGTGCGCTGGCGGGGCGCTCGGCGCGGCTGGGGGGGCTGGTCTGGGGGAGGCGGCCCGATCTGGCGCTCGCCCACGGCTCGGTCGACCTGGCGATCGTCTCCGCCGCCTTCCGCATCCCCTCGGTGCAGATGCAGGACTACGAGTTCGCCGGCGTCCAGCGCCAGATCAGCTTCCGGGTCGCGCGGCGCGTGCTGGTGCCGGAGACGATCCCGCTCGACCGGCTGAGGCGGATCGGGGCGAAGGAGAAGAAGCTGGTCCGCTATCCGGGGCTGAAGGAGGAGTACTACCTGGCCGGTTTCGTCCCCGACGCGAAGGTCCTCGACGAGCTCGGCCTCGATCGCGAGCGGGTGCTGGTCGTCGTGCGCCCACCGCCGGAGACCTCCGAGTACCACGCCCCCAACGACATCTACTGGGAGGTGATCCAGCGCCTAGGTGGCGAGCCCGGGGTCCAGGCCATGGTTATCCCCCGCACGGATCCCCAGGGAAGGAAAGTGCGAGAGATGGGAGCGCCCAACCTGATGGTGCCGGAGCGAGCGGTCGACGCGCAGAGCCTGATCGCCTATGCCGACCTGGTGGTCAGCGCGGGGGGGACGATGAATCGCGAGGCGGTGGCCCTGGGGACCCCTGCCTTCACCACCTTCACCGGCCGCATGGGCGGCGTCGACGAAGCGCTGATCTCCGAAGGGCGGCTGCAGGTCCTGGCCGGCGCCGAGGGGCTGCCGCTGCGCAAGCGCGAGACGCCGGTGGGGGTGCTGCACGAGCGCGACCCGGGGATCCTCGTCGCGGGCGCTCTCGGGGCTGTCGAGACGGTCGAGTAGCCTGAGCCGGCCCGCTTTCCCTCCGGGTAGCGAAATGGCCCCGACGACAACCGACGCCGTCCTCGCCTTCCTTGCGGCCGCCGCCATCGCCTGGCTGCTGGTTCCCTACGCCGAGCGGCTCGCCTTTCGGATCGGGGCGATCGACCTGCCCAAGGAACGGGGGCTGCACGACCGTCCGATGCCGCGGCTCTCCGGGCTCGCCATCTTCGCCGGCATCGAGGTGGCGGGTTGGATCTGGCTGCCCGCCGACGGGGAAAGCCATTCGATCCTGATCGGCGCGGCGGCGATCGCCGCGGTCGGGGTGATCGACGACGTCCGCGGCCTGCCGGCGCTGCCGAAGCTGCTCGGGCAGATCGGCGCGGCGCTGATCCCCGTCATCGGCGGCGTGCACCCCGAAGTGCTGACCCTTCCCTTCGTCGGCGGCTTCGAGCTCGGCTGGGTCGCCTACCCGCTGACCGTGGTCGGAATCGTCGCCGTCATCAACATCATCAACTTCATCGACGGGGTCGACGGCCTGGCCGCCGGCGTCTGCGTGATCGCCGCGGTCACCCTGGCGGCGATCGCCCTCTCGCTGGAGCGCAACGCAGCAGGTGTGCTGGCGGCGCTGACCGCGGGCGGGGCGCTCGGCTTCCTGCGCCACGGCTTCCCTCCCGCTTCGAGCTTCATGGGCGATACGGGCTCCAACCTGCTCGGCTTCCTGCTGGCGACCGCCGCCGTGCAGGGCGCGCTGAAGACGAACGCCGTCGTCGCCCTCGTCTTCCCGCTCGTCGTGCTCGCGGTGCCGATCCTCGACACCGGCTTCGTGGTCGCCAAGCGGCTCAAATACCGCCAGCCGATCTACCAGGCCGACAGCTGGCACTTCCACCACCGGATGGCCAACATCGGCTTCTCGCAACGCCGCACGCTCGCCTATCTCTACGGCTGGACGATCGTCCTCTCGGCGCTTGCCCTGGCGCTCCGCTTTGTCCCCTATAGCGACGACCGCGGCAACTTCGACGCTCTCTGGACGGCGGTGATGGTCTTCTTCGGCCTCCTCGCCATCGCCTCCAGCATCTACCTGGTCTATGTACTGGAGATCCTCAAGCTCCGCCGCGGCCGCCTCAACCCGACGACGGGGGAATTCGAGGCCGTCAACCCTGAGACGGGGGAGTTCGAGGCGGTGGAGCCCGAAGAGGGCGCGATCGAGCCCCCGCAGGGGCATTCCGGGTCGGAGCGGCGCCCCCCGGGGTAGTGGCAAGGCTCACGAACTGGCTCTACAACGCGGTTCCGGGGGTCTTTCGGATATAGTCGCCTATCCGCCCGCTCGGCCCGAGCTGGGCGGATTTTATGTCTCCGCCCAAGTACGTCGACCTGCTGGTCCTAGCTGCCGCTCTCGCGGTTTTTGCGCTTGGGGATTTGCCCCTGGTCGGCTACGCCGCCGCCGCGGCCACCTGGCTCGCGCAGCGGGGGATCCAGATCTTCGTCGATCGTAGGGCAGCGGCCGAGCTGGCCGCCGGCGAGCGCCAGCGCGCGATGGGCGTGGTCGCGATGAGCACGCTCGGCCGGGTTTGGCTGATGGCGACCGCGGTCCTGCTTACCGGGCTGCTCGCCGAGCGCGAAGACGGGCTCGCCGCCGCGCTGCTTCTCGTCGTCCTCTTCACCGTCTCACTGGCCGCCCAGGGCATCGCCCATCTCTTCGAGCCGCAGGGCGATAAGGCGCCCGCGGGCGCCGCGGAGAAGCTCTCATGAGCGAGGACCGGGCGATCGAGGTGGAGAAGGCCGCGGCGGCAAAGCACGGTCTGAGCACCAAAGCCAAGGCGCTGATCGGGATCGGCGCCTACCTGGCGATCGCGATCCTGATGCTGCTGATCTTCGGCAGCTCGGGCAAGAACGAAGGCTTCCAGCCTCAGAACGAGTTCAAGCTCGAACCGTGGGTTGACATCCACATCGCGGGCGTGGACATGAGCATCAACAAGGCGGTGCTCTACCTCTTCCTCGCCAGCGCCCTGACGATCGCCACGATGGTCTGGATCTCACGCCGCATGCAGCAGAAGCCGAACCGCGTCCAGACCGCGACCGAGCTGGCCTATGACCTGACCAAGAACACGATCACCGGCGGCAGCCTCGACACCCGGATGGCGAGCCGCTGGTTCCCGTTCCTGGCCGCCCTGTTCTTCTGGATCTGGTTCTCGAACATGATCGGCTTCCTACCGCTGCCGACCAACACCGAGCACACGGTCAACATCCTCGGCGCCGAAATCCCCTCCTTCGCGATCTACGCGGCGACCGCCAACCTCTCGATCCCGCTCGTCCTGACCCTGGTCGTCTGGATCGCCTACCACGTCGAAGGAGTGCGGGCCAAGGGCTTCTTCAAGTACCTGGCGAGCTGGCTGCCGCCCGGGCTCGAGGACATGAACCCACTCTTAAAGGGGGGGATCTTCGTGATCGAGGCGATCTCGCACTTCGCCCGCCTGATCTCGCTTTCGGTGCGGCTCTTTGCCAATATCCTCGCCGGCCACCTGCTGCTGCTCTTCATGGGCGGCGGGCTGGCGGTCCTGCTCGGCATAGCCGCGCTCGGCGCCCTGACCTTCCCGCTCGCCTTCTTCTTCTTCGTCCTGGAGGTCGGGCTTATCGCAACGCTGCAGGCTTTTATCTTCTCGACCCTTACTGCCATCTATCTCGGCGGAGCCACCTCCGCCAGCCATTAGAAAAGGAGAGCTGTTCTCATGGACCTGTCCCCTGTTGTGGCCGCGATCTCAGATGAAGGGATCGAATCGGCCGGTAAGGCGATCGCCCTCGGCGTCGGCGCCGGCCTCGGCTCGATCGGCGCCGGAATCGGCATCGGCATCATCTTCGGCAAGGAGATCGAGTCGGTCGCCCGCCAGCCCGAGATGAAAAGCGAGCTCGAAAGCATTCGCTGGCTCGGCTTCGCGCTAACCGAGGCCGTGGCCTTCTACACGTTCATCTTCGGCCTGATCGCCTTCTTCCTCTAGGCCGGTCGCGTGGATCCCATCAGCGCAATAGTCGGTCTGATTCCCCTCGCGGCCGAGGCCGCGGGCGAGGAGGAAGGCGGCAGCTTCCTGGTCTCACCCGGACTCGGGTTGATGATCTGGACCCTGGTCCTCTTCCTCGTCACGATGTGGGTGCTGAGCAAGCTCGCGTTCCCGAAAATCCAGGAGGCGCTGGACAAGCGGGCGAAGACGATCGCCGAGTCGATCGAGGCCGCCGAACGGCAGCGCAAGGAATCCGACGAGCTGCTCGAGGAGTACCGCGCCCGGCTGGCCGAGGCTCGCGAGCAGGCCGACGACATCATGGTGCGCGCCCGCAAAGCGGCCGAGGTCGCCGAAGCGGAGGCGACCACCGCGGGCAAGGAGAAACGCGAGGAGCTGGTCACGGCCGCCAAGCGCGACATCGAAGCCGAGACGCGCCGCTCGCTGGAGCAGATCCGCAAGGAGGTCGCCGACCTGACCGTGCTCGCCACCGAGAAGGTGACCCGCAAGAGCCTCACCGCCGATGACCAGCGCCGCCTCGTCGAGGAGGCTCTCAGCGAGGTCGACTTCACGAGCCTGTCGGGGAGTTCGTCGTGACCAAGCCATCCCCGGACGCGGGAGCAAATCCCTGTCCATCTGATTCCTCAGGCATTTGCGGGAGCAGAGGAGATGGCGTTTTATGAGTGAGGCATCTCGTGTGTATGCGGAGGCGCTTTTCGACGTTGCCCGGGAGAAGGGCAAGCTCGACTCGATCGGCGCCGACCTCGGCCAGTTCGCCGACATCCTCGCCGAGGACCGCGATCTGCAGGTCTTTCTCTTCAGCCCTCATTTCTCCTCGGCGGAGAAGGTCGAGGGGCTGGGGAAGGCGGTCGGCGGCGCGGATCCCGAGCTGGTCAACTTCCTCAACCTTCTGATCGAGAAGGGCCGCACCACCGAGGTCTTCCGCATCCGCGAGCGCTTCGACCAGCTCTGGAAGCAGGAGAACAAGCGGCTCGACGTGACCGTGACAAGCGCGGTCGAGCTCGACCAGGCCGTGGTCGAGAAGGTCGGGTCGGAGGTCGAACGCCAGACGGGCCAGAAGGTCGAGCTCGCCAGCCGCGTCGACGACGAGATCCTCGGCGGCATCGTCTTGCAGGTCGGCAACATGGTGCTCGACGCGAGCATCCGCAGTCGTTTGGAGAAACTTCGAAAGAGTGTCGCGCAGGCGGCGCATTAGGAGGCAGAGGCAGCAAATGGAGATCAAGCCGGACGAGATCGCATCGATCCTCAGAGAGAGGATCGAGGGAATGGACACAGCGAGTGCCGACCTCGCCGAGGTGGGGACGGTGCTCTCCGTGGCCGACGGGATCGCCCGCATCCACGGCCTCGACAACTGCATGGCGCTGGAGATGCTGGAGCTGCCGCACGGCGTCACCGGGCTGGCCCTCAACCTCGAGGCCGACAACGTCGGCGCCGTGCTCTTCGGCGAGTGGGACAAGATCGTCGAGGGCGACACGGTCAAGCGCACCGGCAACCTGCTGCAGATCCCGGTCGGCGACGAGCTGCTCGGCCGTATGGTCGACCCCCTCGGCCGCCCGCTCGACGACAAGGGCGACATCAACACGAGCCAGACCCGCCCGGCCGAGTTCAAAGCGCCCGGCGTCGTCCAGCGCCAGCCGGTCGAGGAGCCCGTTCAGACCGGCCTGATGTCGATCGACGGGATGATCCCGATCGGCCGCGGCCAGCGAGAGCTGATCATCGGCGACCGCCAGACCGGCAAGACCGCGATCGCGGTCGACACGATCATCAACAACAAGGACAAGGACCTGATCTGCATCTACGTCGCGATCGGGCAGCGGATGTCCACCGTCGTCCAGCTCCGCACCGTGCTGGAGGAAAACGGCGCGATGGAGAACTCGATCATCGTCGCCGCCCCCGCCGACGAGGCGGCGCCGATCAAGTACATCGCTCCCTACGCGGGCTGCGCGATGGGGGAGCACTTCCTCTACAACGGCAAACACGCGCTCTGCGTCTACGACGACCTCACCAAGCACGCCTACGCGTATCGCCAGATGTCGCTCTTGCTGCGGCGCCCGCCCGGTCGCGAGGCCTACCCCGGCGACGTTTTCTACCTGCACTCGCGCCTGCTCGAGCGGGCGGTGAAATTGAACGACGAGCTCGGCGGCGGCTCGCTGACGGCGCTGCCGATCATCGAGACGCAGGCCTCCGACGTCTCCGCCTACATCCCGACCAACGTGATCTCGATCACCGACGGTCAGATCTTCCTCGAGTCCGACCTCTTCAACTCCGGCGTGCGGCCGGCGATCAACGTCGGCATCTCGGTCTCGCGGGTGGGCGGCAACGCGCAGACCAAGGCGATGAAGAAGGTGGCCGGAAAACTGCGCCTCGACCTCTCCCAGTACCGCGACCTCGAGGCCTTCGCCCAGTTCGGCTCCGAGCTCGATCCGGAGACGCAGAAATCGCTCAACCGCGGTCAGCGGCTGGTCGAGCTGCTCAAACAGAAAGAGCGCGACCCGCTGGAGATGGCCGACCAGGTCGCCGCGATCTACTCCGGCACCGGCGGCTACCTGGACCGCATCAAAGTCGAGCGGGTCGGCGAGTTCCTCAAGGACCTGCGCATCCGCCTGCGTTCCGAGCAGGCCGATCTGCTGGGCCGGATCGCCGAGGCCGGCAAGCTCGAGGAGGCCGACGAGGAGGCGCTGGGCAAGGCGATCGCCGAGTTCGTCGACGACTTCGGCCCCGACTTCGACGAGCACGGCGACCCGATCGAGGCCGGCGAGTCCGATCGGATCAAGTCCGAGGAGGAGCGGGCCCGGCCGAGCCGCACCGCCGAGGCCGAGAGCGATGAGAAGGAGGCTACGCCCGCCTGATCCGGCGGCCGCGTTCTCTTAAGCCATGGCCTCCCAGAAGGACGTCAAAAGCCGCATCGCGTCGATCAAGAACATCAACAAGATCACGCGAGCGATGGAGATGGTTGCCGCGGCGCGCCTGCGCCGGGCCGAGCAGCGGATCGAGGCCCTGCGTCCCTACGCGGAGGGAATGCGCAAGCTGACCCGCCTCGCCGCCGAGCAGTCGGGCGGCATGCCGCGCGTGCCGGTGATGGTCGAGCGCGACGAGATCAAGCGGGTCGGCGTGGTGTTGATCACCGGCGACCGCGGCCTCGCGGGCGCCTTCAACACCAACATCGTCCGCGACGGCCTGCGCCTTGGCCGCGAGCTGCGCGAGGAAGGCAAGGAACCGGTCTTCTCAGCCGTCGGCCGCAAGGGCGTCGGCGCACTCACCTTCCGCAAGCAGGAGCTGGCCTCGAGCTACGTCGGTTTCACCGACCGGCCCGGCTTCGCCAACGCCCGTGAGATCGGCGAGGAGCTGACCGCCCGCTACGTCGACGAGGAGGTCGACCGGGTGGAGCTGATCTACAACCGCTACGTCTCACCCCTCACCCAGCACGTCTGGCGCCAGACCCTGCTGCCGATGCAGCAGGCCGAGGTGATCGGCGAGGGCGCCGAGGCCGAAGAGGCCGACGTCGAGGAGACCGAGATCGAGAAGGCGCACTCGGCGGCTCTCTGGGAGTACGAGCCCGAGGCCGAGGACCTGCTCGCCCAGCTGATTCCCGAGTACGTGAACATCTCGGTCTACCGGGCGCTGCTCGAGTCCGCCGCCTCCGAGCTGGGGGCGCGGATGACCGCGATGCGCAATGCCGCGGAGAACGCGGAGACGATGATGGACGACCTGACGCTGGAGATGAACCGCGTGCGCCAGGCTGAAATCACGCAGGAGATCCTCGAGGTCGTCGCCGGCGCCGAGGCGCTCGGCTAACCAACAATTTCGATTCGACAAAAAAGGAACCAATGGCTGACAACAACGGAACTAACGTAGGTCGCGTCGAGCAGGTGACCGGCGTCGTCGTCGATGCCGTCTTCTCCGACAAGCTGCCCGAGATCTACTCGGCGCTGCGGATCGAGATGACCGGTGGCGGCAACGGCGACAACGAGACCACCGACCTGGTCTGCGAGGTGCAGCAGCACCTCGGCGACGACCGCGTGCGCGCGGTGGCGATGGACGCCACCGACGGCCTGCAGCGCGGCGACAAGGTCATCGACACCGGCGGGCCGATCACGGTCCCCGTCGGCGACGCAACCCTGGGGCGCATCTTCAACCTGCTCGGCGAGCCGATCGACGAAGGCAACGAGATCGAGGCCGGCGAGCGCTGGCCGATCCACCGTGCCGCGCCGTCGGCCTCCGACCTCGCGCCGACCCAGGAGATCCTCGAGACGGGGATCAAGGTCATCGACCTGCTCGCCCCCTACGCCAAAGGCGGCAAGGTCGGCCTCTTCGGAGGAGCCGGCGTCGGCAAGACGGTTCTGATCCAGGAGCTCATCCGCAACATCGCCGAGGAGCACGAAGGCCTCTCCGCCTTCGTCGGCGTCGGCGAGCGTTCGCGAGAGGGCAATGACCTCTGGCTGGAGATGAAAGAGTCGGGCGTGATCGACAAAACCATGCTCGTCTTCGGCCAGATGAACGAGCCGCCGGGCGCCCGCCTGCGCGTCGCCCTCTCGGGGCTGACGATGGCCGAGTACTACCGCGAGCAGGGCGGCCAGGACGTGCTGCTCTTCATCGACAACATCTTCCGCTTCGTCCAGGCGGGCTCGGAGGTCTCGGCGCTGCTCGGGCGCATGCCCTCCGCCGTCGGCTACCAGCCGACGCTGGAGACCGAGATGGGCGGCCTGCAGGAGCGGATCACCTCCACCGAGCGCGGCTCGGTCACCTCGATCCAGGCCGTCTACGTGCCGGCGGACGACTACACCGACCCGGCTCCGGCGTCGGTGTTCGCCCACCTCAACGCGACCACGGCGCTCTCGCGGGCGATCTCCGAGAAAGGCATCTACCCCGCCGTCGACCCGCTCGACTCGAGCTCGACGATCCTCAAGCCCGACATCCTCGGCGAGGAGCACTACCGCACCGCGACGGAGGTCCAGGAAGTGCTGCAGCGCTACAAGGAGCTGCAGGACATCATCGCCATCCTCGGCATCGACGAGCTCTCCGACGAGGACAAGCAGACGGTGAGCCGCGCTCGCAAGATCGAGCGCTTCCTCAGCCAGCCGTTCTTCGTCGCCGAGCAGTTCACCGGGCGCACCGGCGAGTACGTGCCCGTCGCCGAGACGGTGCGCGGCTTCCGGGAGATCCTCGACGGCGAGCACGACGACCTGCCTGAGGGCGCCTTCTACATGCAGGGCTCGATCGACCAGGTGACGGAGAACGCCAAGGCCGGCGCGGCCGCGTAGGAGTCGACCTTGGCCGGCGAGAACACATTCGAGGTCGAGGTCCTCACCCCGGAGGGCGAGGTCTTCAGCGGCGAGGTGCGGCAGGTCTCGACCCGCACCGCGGTCGGTGAGATCGGCATCCTGGCCAATCACGCGCCTCTGCTCGCCTCCCTGCGCCCGGCCGAGCTGCGCCTGTACGTGGACGGCTCCGAGCCCAAGCGCTATGCCCAGGCCCACGGCTGGCTGCAGGTCTTCGGCAACCATGCCCGCCTGCTGGTCGAGGAGGTCCATGCCCTCGAGAACCTCGACGCCGCGGCGCTGAAAGAGCAGCTCGCCGACGCCGAGCAGCGCCTCGCCGACTCGGAAGAGGGCAGCGGGGCGCATGGTCGCGCCGAGAAGGACCGAGTCCGGGCCGAGACCTTCCTGGCGATCGCCGAGGGATGAGCGAAGAGCTCGTAGCCCTTGCCACGCGGCTGATCGGCTACGACACCTCTGAGCCGGAAGCGGTGCTCGAGGGCGCCGGCTTCATCAAGGGCTGGTTGGAGGCGCGGGGGGTCGAGTCGCGCACGGACGAGATCCGCGGCCTGCCCGTGCTGCGGGCCGAAGTCGGGCCCGCGGACGCGCCGACCGTGGTCCTGCACGGTCATCTGGACGTCGTGCCCGGCCGGCAGGGCCAGTTCGATCCCCGGCTCGAGGACGACCGCCTCTACGGGCGCGGCGCCTACGACATGAAGGGCGCGCTGGCGGCGATGCTGCTGACGATCGTGGCGATGCGCGATCAGGATCGGGTGCGGGTGCGGCTCGGCATCGTCGGCGACGAGGAGTCCGAGGAGGAAAGCGAGCGCGGCAGCGACCATCTGGTCGACAGCGGCTTCGTCGGCGACTTCGCGATCACCGGTGAGCCCACCGACCTCCACATCGGCGTCGAGGCCAAGGGCGTGTTGGCGCTGCGCCTCGAGGTGGCCGGAGTCGCCGCCCACGGCGCCACGCCCTGGCTGGGCGACAACGCGGTGCTGCGGGCGCTCGACGTTTTCCGCAGTATCGAGTCGCTACCGTTTGCCCGGCAGAGCTCGGAGCTGTTCGACCGCCCCTCCATCAACCTTGGCCGGATATGGGGCGGGGACGCGCTCAACAAGGTGCCCGACCGATGCGTGATCGACGTCGATATCCGCTACCTACCCGATCAGGACCCGCCCGAGCTGATGGAGCAGGTTCGCGGGCTCGCGGGCGTCGAGGTGGAGCCTCTCTTCACCCGCCCGCCGGCTGTGGTCGACCGTGGCTCGCCCTTCGTCATGGGCCTGCGAGACGCGATCGGCGAGCACGCCGACGGGGAGCCGATGAGCGTTGGGCGCGACGGCGCCTCCGACGCGGTCTCCTTCCTGCGGGTGGGTGTGCCCGCGGTCGAGTTCGGGCCCCTTGGGGAAGGCCACCACGGCCCCGAGGAGTGGGTCTCGATCTCTTCGCTTCAGACCTACCAGCAGGCGCTGGAAACGTTCCTGCGCGCGATCCCGGACCGCCTCGATGACTGACCCGCCCCGCCCGGGCGCGGCCGGCGCGCCGATCGAGCCGCCCTTCAAGAAACCGCCTCCCGAGGGGGACGGCACGCCGCCGCCGAAGCCGAAGCGCTACTGGTGGCGCTTCACCCTCGGCTCGCTGTTGATCGTCGCCGTCAGCGCCGCCGCGACGGCGATCGGGGTGCTCAACTTCGTTGACAGCGTCGCCAAGGCGCTCTCCCACAACGGGCGCTTCAACGGCAAGGTCAGCCGCTTCCTGGCGGAGGTCGAAGGGGGGGAACCGGAGAACATCCTCATCCTCGGCTCCGACAAACGCGCGGGCGTCGAATTCGAAGAAGACCCGGGACGCTCGGATACCACGATCCTGCTCCGCCTGGACCCCGAGAAGGACGCGATCGCGGTGATGTCGATCCCCCGCGACCTCAAGGTCGAAATCCCCGGCTACGGCACCGGAAAGTTCAACGAAGCGTATAGCTACGGCGGCCCGAAACTGACCCTGCAGACGGTGAAGGGCCTGACCGGACTGAGGATCAATCACGTCGTCAATGTCGATTTCCTCGGCTTCGTCCGGGCGGTATGGGCGATCGGGTGCGTCTTCACCGACGTCGACCGCCGCTACTACCACTCCAACGAAGGGCTCCCGCCCTCCGAGCAGTATGCGGAAATCAACGTCCAGCCGGGCTACCAGCTGCTTTGCGGAAAAAAAGCGCTGGAGTACGTGCGTTACCGACATACAGACACCGACATCGTCCGCTCCGCGCGCCAGCAGGACTTCATCAGCGCCGCGCGTCAGCGCATATCGGTTGGAGACCTGGTCAAGGACGTCTTCATCGGCGGCGGCGAGAAAGACCTGATCGACATCTTCACCAAGTACACAACCTCTGACATCAACGACGACACGACGATGCTCGACGTGGTGAAACTCTTCCTCGAGGTCCGCAACGTGCCGATCGAGGAGGTCCACTTCCCGGTCGAACTCGGCCCCAGCTTCGTCTATACGACCCCCGGCGCGGTCTCCGAGGCGGTCGAACAGTTTCTCGGCGTCGAACCGAGCGGCTCCCGCCAGACCAACCAGCCGGGCGCGGAAGAAAACGAACAGGACGCGGCCGGCAAGAAGGCGCGCAAGAAGCACGGCGGGAAGGCAAAGAAGAAGAAGCACAAGAAGAAGCCCGTCGTCGAGGTTCCCTCAACGGGGACCGACGAACTGGTGCCGGCCAGGGAAGCAGGCGAAGAGGAGGCAGCCATAGCCGCCCGTAGGGTCCACGGGCCCTTCCCCATCTTCTACCCGACGCGACTGCCGTCGGGGGCCTTCTACGTCGAAAGCAATCCCTACGAGAAGGTGGTGGATCCCTACGTCTACCGGATCAAGGACGCCGCCGACAAAGACGCCAACCGCTATGCGGCCTACCGCATGGTGATCGTCGCGGAACTCTCCGACGGCCCCCATTACTTTGGCGTCCAGGGAATCCGCGGCTGGTCCGACCCGCCCATCCTCAGCAATCCCAGCGAAGTCAGGACGATCAACGGGCGCGAGTACGAAATCTTCGTCGACAGCGGCAGGGTCAAGCTCGTCGCCTGGCACCGGGGCGACAACTCCTACTGGATTTCCAACGACCTTCTGCAGAGCCTGAGCAACAACCAGATGATTGGGCTCGCGCGCTCTGCCGACGTGATAATTCCGAACAAGAAGCGAGCAAGCGGGGGAGCGGCAAGGTGACGGACGCGGAGACAAAAGAGACGATCGGCGTGATCGGCGTCGGCTGGGTCGGCCTGGTAACGGCGGCCTGCTTCGCCGAGCTCGGCCACCGCGTCGTCGCCCGCGACATCCTGCCCGAGAAGGTCGAGGCTCTCTCGCGCGGCGAAATCACCATCCACGAGCCCGGCCTCCAGGAGCTGCTGCGCGAGAACGCCGAGCGAATCACCTTCACTACGGAGATGGAGGAGGTCCTGGGCGCGGCCCGCCTGCTCTTCGTCTGCGTCGACACCCCGCCGACCCGCTCCGGAGACGCCGACCTCTCGCGGGTGCGCGCCGTCGTCGGCGAGCTGCCCGCCGGGGGCGAGCACGTCCTCGTGATGAAGAGCACCGTCCCGGCCGGCACGGGCGCGGCGATTCGCCGCGACCTGCCCGACCTGCGCTACGTCTCCTGCCCGGAGTTCCTCAAGGAGGGCTCGGCCGTTAAGGACTTCATGCATCCCGATCGGGTCGTGATCGGGGCCGACCCCGCAGACGAGGCGCATGGCGATGCCGTCGCGCGCCTCTACGAGCCGCTCGGCGGCCAGATGGTCCGCACCGACGTCGCCAGCGCCGAGATGATCAAGCTCGCCTCCAACGCCTTTCTGGCCACCAAGATCTCCTTCGTCAACGAGATCGCCAACGTCTGCGAGGAGGTCGGCGCCGACGTCAGCGAGGTCGCCCGCGGCATGGGGCTCGACGAGCGCATCGGCCCCTCCTTCCTGCGGGCGGGCATCGGCTACGGGGGCAGTTGCTTCGATGGGGCCGAGACCCTGCTCGTCAGGCACCACGGCAAGGCGAAACTGGTCTCCTTCGAGTCTCTCTGGGATCTGGCGGGGGGCGACGCGGCGGCCGAGGACGGCGAGGCGATTGCCCCCTCCGACCTCTGGGCGTGGTCGTGGGTGCCGGGTGAGGGCCGCCCCGAGTGGATGCCGGTCTCGGTCCTCACCAAGCGCGATTACGACGGTGAGATGGTGGAGATCAGGACCAAGATGGGACGGCGGGTGCGGGTCACCTCCGACCATCCGGTGATCGTCGGCGACGGACGCGACGACGAGGTCCTCACCACCGTGCCGGCGGAGCAGGTGACGGAGGACGATTGGCTTCCCGTCGCCGGGGGCGCCTACGAGGGGTTCTCCCCGGCGGTGTATTCGACGCTCGGGGCGGTGGAAGACTCGATCCCCGCCGAGCAGGTCATCGTTCGACCACAGGCTCGGGAGGTCGAGTTGCTTCGCGGCCGGCCGCTTGCCGAGCGCACCGCGATACTCGACCACCCGCGCGGCCACGCCCAGCGCATGCATGACATAGCCCGCAGCGGTGCGCTCCGCTTGCCCGAGGCATGCGCCGCGGAGATGGACCTTCGTGGGGCGGCGCTCGGCACGGCGCGTCATGGCACCTATGTGCCCGAGCGCCTGCAGGTCGATGAGGCTTTTTGGCGGGTCGTCGGCCTCTACGTGGCGGAGGGTCACGTGAGTCGAGACCGCGGTCGGGACGGTGCCGCTCGCGAGCGCATCGGCTGGTCGTTTCATCCCCACCGGGAGGAGCATCTGGTCGAAGAGGTCCTCTCCTACTGGGCAGGCCAGGGGGTCAAGGCCACCGCTCGCACGATGCAGACCACGCGCTGCGTTCAAATCTCGTCCCGGATCCTCGCCGCCTGGTGGACGGAGATCCTCGGCCTTGGCCGCAACAGCTACGCCCAGCGCGTCCCCGATCTGCTCTGGGAGCAGACGCCGTCTCGTAAGTGGGCGTTTCTCTCCGGGCTCTGGGAGGGCGACGGCTCATGGTCTGTGATCAACGATGGACCGAGCGTCACGCTTGAGTTCGGCACCGTCGGCGACCAGCTTGCCGACGGGGTGGCGAGGCTGTTGACGGACCTTGGTGTGGTCTGCTCGTGGAAACGAGGCCGGACCGCGAAGTCGACCAAGGAGACGCATTGGTTGAGGATCAGCGGAGCCGAGCAGGTCGAGCGGGCGATCGAGCTGGTCCCAGAGTCGCAGCGGGCGCAGGTGCTCGAGGCGATTGGACGGCAGAGTAAGCGGATTGCCCCCTCGGGGTTCCGCCGGTTCGGAGAGTCCTCGATGGCCTGGGTCCGAGCGGTCCAGGTGCGGAAGGCCCGCTTCAGTGGGCCGGTCTACTCCCTGGAGGTTCCGGGCTCGCACACGCTTGCGACGAGTGGGGGCCTGGTGCTGCACCAGTGCTTCCCGAAGGACGTCAGCGCCCTGAAGATGCTGGCCGGGAACACGGGCTACCACTTCCAGCTCCTCAACGCCGTGATCGAGGTGAACGAGCTGCAGAAGCGGCGGGTGGTGCAGAAGCTGATCGGGCATCTCGGCTCGCTGGCCGGCAAGCGGATCGCGCTGCTCGGCTTCGCCTTCAAGCCCGACACGGACGACATGCGGGAGGCCTCCAGCCTGGTCCTGGCCGCTCGCCTGCAGGGGGAGGGCGCCGAGGTGGTCGGCTATGACCCGGTGGTGGGGGACGCGGCGGCCGAGCAACTGGGCGCGGTGGAGATCGCCGCTTCGGCGATCGAGGCGCTCGAGGGCGCCGACGCCGCGGTCCTGGTCACCGAGTGGCCCGAGTTCGCGGAGCTCGATTGGGCGGCGGCGGCACAGCGGATGGCGCGGCCCCTGCTGATCGACGGGCGCAACTTCCTCGACGCGGAGAGCATCCGCGCCGCGGGCTTCGAGTACGAGGGGATCGGCCGCCAGAGCGCGGGTGACCTTCCCAGATCCACGTCTTCGGTCACTCGCGTGCAGAGCACGCCACGTTCCCTGCATCCTTGATCTGCTTGGTCACCCACGCTCTGGCATAGGAATGCAAGCAATTGTCTTAGTCGGCGGGGAAGGCACGCGGCTGCGGCCGCTGACCGCGACCGTGCCGAAGCCGGCGCTGACCATCGTCGACCGCCCCTTCCTCGCCTACATGATCGAGTGGCTGGCGACGCACGGGGTCACCGAGGTGGTTCTCGCCTGCGGCTTCCTTCCCGACATCCTTCGCGAGGCGCTCGCGGGGGAGGAGGAGCGCGCCGGCGTGCGCATCCGCTACGTGGTCGAGCCGGAGCCGCGCGGCACGGCGGGCGCGATCCGCTTCGCCGCCGACGAGCTCGGCGACGATCTCGACGATCGCTTCTTCGCCCTGAACGGCGACGTGCTCACTGACCTCGACCTCAGCGCGTTGCTGCGCACGCACGAGGAGTGCGGGGCCCGCGCCACGATCGGCCTGCACCCGGTTGAGGACTCCTCGGCTTACGGGCTGGTGCGCCTGGGTACGGGGGCCGGCGTGGAGGAGTTCACCGAGAAGACCGGCAAGCCCGTGCCGGGGCAGATCAACGCCGGGATGTACGTGCTGCAGCGCTCGGTGCTCGACATGATCGAGCCCGGGAGCAACGTCTCGATCGAGCGCGACGTCTTCCCCCGCCTCACCGGGGACGGCCTCCACGGAGCCCTTCTCGAGGGCTACTGGATGGACATCGGCACCCCCGAGCGCTACCTGCAGGCGAGCTGGGACATCCTCGAAGGCGAGGTGAAGACCGAGGTCGAGCCGAGCGGGCCGGGACTGCTGGTCGCCGCGGACGCGGAGGTCGCCGCCGATGCCGCGATCGTGGCTCCGGCGGTGCTCGGCCCCGGCTGCCGGGTCGAGGGCGGGGCTGAGGTCCGCGCCTCGGTGCTGCTGGACGGCTGCGCCGTGGGCGCCGGCGCGCGAATCTCGGGCTCAATCCTCGGCCCCGGCGTGCAGGTGGCTCCCGGCGCGACCCTCGACGGCGAGGTCGTCGGGGAGAACGAACGGGTCCCGGCACCGTGAGCGGCCCGATGCTCGACGACGTGCTCGCCATCCCCGACCATCTGCGCGATGCGCTGTGGCGGGTCGAATCGGCGAAGCTGGGAACCAGCGAGGACGCCGCCGCCGGCCTGATCGTCTGCGGCATGGGGGGCTCAGCGATCGGCGGCGATCTCGCCTCGGCTGCCCTTGGGAGCCGCGTCACCCGCCCGCTGGTCACGGTCAGGGGCTACGAGCTGCCGAGCTGGGTGACGCCGGAGTGGCTCGTGCTCTGCTGCAGCTATTCGGGTGAGACCGAGGAGACGCTTGCCTGCTTCGCCGCCGCCGAGGCGCTGGGCGCGCGCCGCGTCGTCGTCAGCACCGGCGGCACGCTGGTCGAGCAGGCGCGCGAGGCCGGCGTGCCGGTGATCGGCCTGCCGGGCATCCTGCAGCCGCGAGCCGCGGTCGCCTACATGTTCGCCACCGCGGCCGAGGCGGCGGCCCTGGCCGGTATCGCGCCCCGCATCCACACCGAAATCGACTCCGCCGCCGCCTTCCTGGAGGAGCGGCGCGACGATCTGCGGGCTCGAGCGGAGGAGATCGCCGCCGGGCTGGAGGGCACGCTGCCGGTCGTCATCGGCTCCGACCTCACCGCTCCGGTCGCCCGGCGCTGGAAGGCGCAGATCAACGAGAACGCGAAGCTCCCGGCCTTCTTCGCCGAGCTGCCGGAGGCCGATCACAACGAGATCTGCGGCTGGGCCGGAGCGGGCGCCAGCGGCGCTCGGATGGCCGCGGTCCTGCTCGAAGACGCCGATCAGCACCCTCGTGAGCGCAGCCGCTTCCGGCTCACGGGGGAGGCGATTGCGGCTGACGGCGCCGAGGCGGTGCGCGTTGAGACCGAGGGCGGGGATCGAGTCTCGCGCATGCTCTGGGCGACGATGCTCGGCGACCTGGTCTCGGTGCGACTGGCCGAGTCTCGCGGCGTCGACCCGGTCCCGGTCGAGGCGATCGAGAGATTCAAGGCCGCGCTGAGCGCCGAGCCCAGCTAGCGCTGCCCGGGCAGCGCTGGGGCCGGGCCGCCGATCGGCCTGCCGCGTATCCTTCTGCGGGTTCGAAAAAGACGAAAGGAACCGATGGCAACCGCCACCACCAACTACAAGGTCGCCGATATCGACCTCGCCGAGTTCGGCCGCAAGGAGATCTCCCTCGCAGAGGTTGAGATGCCCGGCCTGATGCAGACCCGCGAGGAGTTCGCCGCCGAGCAGCCCCTGAAGGGCGCGCGCATCACCGGCTCGCTCCACATGACGGTGCAGACCGCCGTGCTGATCGAGACCCTGACCGCCCTCGGCGCCGAGGTCCGCTGGGCCAGCTGCAACATCTTCTCGACGCAGGACCACGCCGCCGCCGCGATCGCCGCCGCCGGCATCCCCGTCTTCGCCTGGAAAGGCGAGACCCTGGAGGAGTACTGGTGGTGCACCGAACAGGCCCTGCTCTGGAGCGACGGCGAGGGCCCGAACATGATCCTCGACGACGGCGGCGACGCCACCCTGCTCGTCCACAAGGGGGTCGAGTTCGAGAAGGCCGGCGCCGTGCCGGACCCCTCCAGCGCCGACTCGGAGGAGTTCCGCATCGTGCTGGAGACGCTGCAGCGCTCGCTAGAGGCCGACCCGCAGAGGTGGACTCGGATCGCGGCGGGCATCAAGGGGGTCACCGAGGAGACGACGACCGGAGTCCACCGGCTCTACCAGCTGGCCGAGACCGGGGACCTGCTGTTCCCGGCGATCAACGTCAACGACTCCGTCACCAAGTCAAAGTTCGACAACCTCTACGGCTGCC
>DASSTR010000025.1:0-13226 GCA_035707825.1 Solirubrobacterales bacterium | reverse complement strand
AAATCGTCGTGGGCAACGCGCAGGAAGAGAACAACGACCAGCGTCGGAGCCACCAGCCACACCCAGCGCGGCCTTTGGGGCCAATGCTGCTGCTCGCGGTCGAGTACCGGTAGGACAGTAAGCAGCAGCAAGAGCGGCGATGCGATCATTAACGCCTTGGCGGCTACGTAAATCGATTGCGAGCGATCCGCGTATTGCCAAATCAAGATCGCGGCGGCGGCTGAGAGGGGCAGCAGCCAGCGCCCGCGGCGGAATGCCCAGAAGGATCCGAAGAGAATCAGGGCAACGACGAACCAACTCCACCTTCCCCCTGTGAAGGCGGGCGACGCAGGGAGGCGATAATCAACGCTGTCCCAAATGCCCTGGGCCTCCCAGACCGGCAGGTTGGCAATCAAATTGCCGATGTCGTTCACGGCGATCCCCGTCCCTTCCCGCAGAGAGACGAACTCCCATAGCCGCTGCGCCTGGGGAAGCAGGATGACAACGAGGACGCCGACGCCGACCCCAACGGCGGGCAGTTCGGCGCGAACGATCCCTGGAACCTCGCGAAGCCCGCGCCGCTGCGCCTGTATCGCCAGCAGGCCGGCGAGCCAGAAGGCGGAAATAGCCACTACCCAGGCGAGGCCGGCCGGCGAGTACGCGGAAACGATCCCTCCGATCAGCAGCGCGAAGGGCACCCATCGCCCCCGCCCGAGCCGCGGGCCGCAGCCACTCAGGAACAGCACCACAGCCAGCACGAGCCCAGCCTGCGCCACCTCCTTGAAGGACCCCTGGCCGTAGTAAGCGGCTATCAGGAAGGGCATGCTGGTCACTGTTGCCGCCACGGCCATGCCGAACCACCGGGTGTGGCGTGCAGCCGCAAGCACGGTCCAGGCGCTAATGACAGGGATCGCCATGGTCCACCCCGAGAAGGCCAGGTCGGCCTCAATACCAAGCCCCTTGCTGAGGGCGGCCGCTAATGCATGCGGCCCCAATGGATAGTCAGCCGGCAGAGGAACAGCGGAGGAGATGAACCCTTCAACGAAGGACAGGTGCACTGACATGTCGTTGTTGACCGTGACTCCGAGGATGCCGCCCCGCCCCGCGGCGAGGAAGGGAACGAACACGAGGAACGCAACCGGCAGGGCCGCTGCGAGGTCCAGTAGTGGAGGTCGGTGCTGTGGCGTGCGCAGACACCAGATCGCGGCGGCGATCGTCAGCACCGCGAGCAGGACCGCCATAGTCGCCGAGCGGCCCGGTAGGTGCACGGTCGGCGTCGCCAGGAGCATGGCGATGGACAGGCCAACCGCTGGAGCCAGCCAGTTCCACTCCTGTGCTCCCGCGAGGCGCAGCGCGGCCTGGCCGATGAAGAGCGAGACCGCGCACATGACAAGAGCGCTGAAGATGATCGCTGCCATCGGCGGCGGGCGAGTCTACGCGACTGGGCGGCTAGGGCCGCAGGCGGCCGCCCGTGAAGGCCACGAAGGCGCGCCACGAGGGCTTGGGCTTGAAGCGCGGCCCGGCACGGAAGAGGCCGACCGAGTCGCAGAAGGAGCAGGAGCCCTTCACGTCCTTCCAGGAGAACCAGTCGACCTGCTTCAGGTTCAGCCGGCGCTGGTTTGAGATCAGGTATTCGTAGGAGCCCCGCAACTGGCGAACCTGGCCTCGCACGCCCTGCTCGAAGGCGACCTGGTTGAAGTTGTTCTGGGATCCCCAGCCGATCTCGGTGAGGTAGAGGGCGACGCGATCGTGGTTCGTCACGGTCACCGCGTGTAGTTCTTCGACCAGTTCGATGAGCGTGTCGGTATCGACCGCGTACGGATGCAGGGAGACGCCGTCGAAGTAGCTCTTCAGCCCGGGCCGTCGGTAGAGCTGTTCGAGGAACGTGGCGGCCGGCATCCCTCGCTTCCCCCGCGCGGTCGGCTGCCCGAAGAGCCCGGCGAGCAGGACTTTGGCGCGCGGTTGGGCCGCTTTCAGCGCCCTGCTGGAGATGATCACCAGCCTCGCGTAGCGGGCCGGGGAAACCGGGTAGGCGAAATAGAAGAAGTTGGGCTCGTTCCAGACCTGCCATTCGCGGATCGGCAGCGTCCGCGTGACAGCGGGCTGGTAGTTGGGGCCGACGCCTCCAGTCTGGCGCCAGAATTCGCCGCCGGGCCCGTAGCGCCGCGCGGCGGCTTCCAGAAAGGCCGACCAGGCCGTGCGCTGCTTGGCGTTATTGACCGGCAGGGTCGTTTCCTTATGCGACAGCCAGCGCGGTATCGAAGCTACCGACGGCAATACGCGCAGCCCAGCGTTCGCGGCGACGGTGACCATTTCGTCGAAGCCGCTCCAGTTGTAGCCGCCCTTCGCCGTTGGCTGGATCGTCGACCACATCAGCGGCAGGCGAATGGTTTCGATGCCCCCCGCTTGCATGTAGCGGGCGTCTTCGGGGGTCAGCGGTGTCTGCGGAGCGATACCGAAGAAGCCACTAGGCGTTGCGGCCACCGGTGGCGGGGCGCCGCTCGTCGCCGCGGGAATAGCCATAGCGAGGCAGGCGAGGGCGATGGGCAGGCGGCGCTTCATGGACGCGAAAAGGTAGCGGGCATCAGGTCTCCAACACGGCCCGCGGGCGCAGGTAGCGGCATTACCGGCGGCGCAGCCGCGTGGACACCCACCGCAGAGGCGCGGTCAGGCGCCAGCTGAGGGTGTCCTCGTACGAGTGCCGCGTTTCCTCGGCAACCGCCGCAACCCTGGCCTCGGCCTGGTTCGCGCGCTCATTCAGCCTCATGACTTCGCCGCCGAGGGCGAGGACCTCGGTTCGGGCTCGCCACTCGAGCCGGACCAGACGGGCCATCTCATCCAGATTGGTACGGGCGCATCGCTCCCCAGGGGACAGCTCCCGGAACAGCTGCACGAGCTCTTGGGCGTGCACGTTTGCTCGGTGGTTGCCCACCACCAGGTCGTGGTTGGCGGGCCCCATCGCGGGCGAGTAGCGGCACAGATCCTCGACGAGTGCCTCCGGGGTGAGGACCGCGCGGCCGTTGCGCGCGGCGAATCCGTCGGACTCGATGGTCGGATAGCTCTCAGGCGTCACCCAGCCATCGCCGCCATGCCAGTCGTAGACGTATGCCGCCCGCCCGCAGGCCATCGCCTCGAGAATCGACCGGCCGTAGCCGACAACGATGTCGGCGGCGGCCAGCGCCTCGCGTGGATCGGTGGTCTGGCCCTCCAGGCCGCCTATCCGGCTCAACTCGATGCCTGCCTCCCGGCAGGCCGCTTCGAGCGTTTCCAGATGGTCGCTGACCGGCGTGTTGTTGCTGAACAGGAGCGCCCTGCGCGGCACCTCCGGCAACGCCCCACGAGAGACAAAGCGCTCGGTATCGATCGGCTGGGTCATGCGAACCACCTCGGGCTCGACCGCACAGCTGCGCAGGCGCGCCGCCACCCGATCGTTCATCGCGATCGCCTTGGCGACCACCCCCGGCAGTTGCGGAGGCGTCTGCAGGGTGATCGACTCGCTGTGGCAGACGAAGAGCTGCGGCGCCTCGGGATAGCGATACGCCACCTGGAATGAGACGCCCGCGTCCTGAACCAGAGCGGCATCGCACTCGTCGGGCAGGTCCGCCTCGCCGACCACGGAAAGGCCGCGCTCGACGGCGGCTTCCACGCCGTTGCCAAGCTCGGGCGCGAAGATCGTCGCTTCGTGCCCAAGGCGGTCGAACTGCTCGGCGACCGCCAGCAGGTAGGACTCGCTTCCGCCCAGTCCGAGGTGGTTGGTGGCAAGCAGGAGGCGCACGAGCACAAAGTTAGTGCAGCGGACACGGTTTCGTGCCTACGCGCGGGCGCTGCAAGAGGCCATATTCGCTGGGCCCGGGTGGGCCGGCGGGCCGCTTTTCCCCGCTCCTGCAATAGGTTCAGAGCGTGTTCGCTCGCACTCGTGCCCCCCTTGCCTGCGGAGCTCTTGGCTCCTACGACCTCAAGCTTGTGCTCCGCATCGCCGATCTGCT
The DNA here is from genome assembly GCA_035707825.1 of Solirubrobacterales bacterium. Lineage (GTDB taxonomy): Bacteria > Actinomycetota > Thermoleophilia > Solirubrobacterales > 70-9 > VRUE01. Next base: position 9,261 of record DASSTR010000025.1, on the reverse strand, counting down.
CGGCTGCTCGCGAACGCCGGTACATGCCGACGAGAGCTCGATCCTGCTGCTCGACCGCCCCGGGATCGAGTGGGGTGACAGGCGTCAGCGAGGCTTCGGCTGGATCGAAGGCGAGATCTGGAGGAGCGGGCCTCCGGTAGCCGGGTGGAAGGACGCCGCACGCCGCGGGCTCAACGGCCTCGTCCTCGAGGGCCGAAAGCGGTTCCTTCACACCTCGGTCAACGGAATTGCGCCGGTTTACTGGCTCGAGGAGGACGGCGCCACCTACTTCGCCTCCCGCATAGACCCACTGGTTCGCAGCGCCCGCGGGCCGCTCTCGATCGACTGGCAGGCATGGGCCGCAACGATCGCCCTCCGCTACCCGGTGGGAGAACGGACCCCGTTCGAGGAGGTGCGCCGCCTGCCCAGCATGGTGGCCATGCGCCGCCGCCGCTTCGGCGGCACGCAAATCCGCAGCGAGACCTCTCCGTGGGAGGAAGCCGAGCCCCGCGTCGGGGTCGCCCTTGCATGCGAGCGGGTGGTCGAGGCACTGGACGTCAGCCTCGAGCCGGTCGAGGGCGAAGTGATCTGCCCGCTCAGCGGCGGTCGAGATTCCCGGATCCTGTTCTGCGCTCTCGCGCGCGATGGGCGGGTGGCCCGGGCGATCACCACCTCCGACGACGAGGGCGACACCCACGAGGAGGCTCTCGCCGAGCCGGTAGCAGCCGCCAGCGGCGTCCCGCACGAGCGCCTCCTGGGCGCCCCCGCCGACTACATGAGCGACTGGGAGGAGCGGGCCAGGCGGGTCGAGTACCAGTTCGTCGACCATGCCTGGCTGGTACCTGTGATGCGGCGCCTGGAGGGCGTCGCCGCGCCGGTTCCGGACGGCTTCGGGCTCGACATCTTCTTCACCTCTGGGCGTCATTTCTTTACGCCCGAGACGCTCGACTACCGGGCCGGCGAGAAAGCCAACCGGGAGATGTTCGACCTGATCCGCCGTTATGGGCGCGGCAACCAGGCCCTCTCGCCGGAGCTCCACGCCCCGGTGGAGTCCAGCGCTCGCGAGCAGTACCTGGCAGCCGCACGGCGCTACGAGGGCCACCCCTCGCAGGCGATCCTCTCGCTCTACGCGACCCGTTCGCTGCGAGGAGTCTCGACGTACGCAACCTGTCTCCTCGGCGAGACCGCCCCGATGCTGATGCCAGGAGCGCATAACGGTGTCGTCGTCGCGGCGCTGGAAGCTGCGGCCGAGGAGAAGCTCGACGGGGAGCTCTACGACGGCGTCTTGGAACGCCTGGGGACGCCCGGGGGGATGCTCCCGTCAACCACCGACACACCCCGGAAGGCCGTCCAGCTGCCGCGGCGCTGGTGCAGTCCCCCGGCCCTCGAGGGCCACCGGCGGCTGCTCTCCGAAGGCCCGCTCGCCGGCCATGTCTCCACCGAGCTACTCGACTGGCTCGACGCCCCAGACGGAGTTGAGCTCTCTGGAGATCTGCGCCTCGGCATGGAGGCGGTGAGCATGTTCCACGCCTGGTGGCGGCGCTACCGCGACATCCTGCGCGAGGTCGACGCGCGCGACCTGCTTGGCTGATAGCCGTCGAACAACGGCCCCGGCCCGTCCCGCCGCGTTGGGCGCCCGCCCTAGTAAGTGCCGCCCAGCTTGCGGTGGTCCCAGGTCGCGACGCGCAGCGGCTTGAAGTGGATCGCGACGCGCTTCGGCGCCTGCGCTTCCAGGGCGGCCTTGGCATCGCCCTCGACTGAAGATATGCCCTCGGCGTAGCGAAGCGTCAGCTCTTCGGCAAAGCCGATCACGGTCTCGAAGTCGCGGTGGATCTCGGCCTCCGCTTCGATCATCGCGCCGCGCAGCTCCCCGTACTCGCGGCCCGTCTCGACCAGCACCGTCGCCCGCGGGTCGCGTTCGAGGTTGCGCACCTTCTGCGATTTCGCGTAGGTCCAGATCCAGACCTCCCCGTCGCGGGGCACGAACCAGAGCGGCATCGAGTGCGGCCAGCCGCGCGGGCCGAGCGAGGAGACCACCGCGATGCGCTCGCCGTCCAGCAGCTCGAGCAACTCGGCCTCGCTGAGCTTGATCTGGTCCCGGCGGCTCACCGACGGGACTCTAAGGGCGCTCAGCGCAGCCTGCCGTGCGCGACCGCGGAAAAGGTGTGCCAGGCGGGCTTCGGCCTGAAGCGCTCGCCGCGGCGAAAGAGGCCGGTCGAATCGCAGAAGCCGCACGATCCCTGTACGTCCTTCCAGGTGAACCAATCCACCTGCTTGAGGTTGAGGCTGCGGCGCTCGCGGATCAGGAGGCTGTAGGCGCGCCCCAGTTCGCGCGCCTGGGGGCGCAGGCCGATCTCGAAGGCGACCCGGCGGGGGTTGTGCTTCGAGCCCCAGCCGATCTCGGTGATGTAGAGGCCCGTCCGCCGGTCGCCGTGGCGGAGCATCACCCCGCGCACCTGCCGGGCGAGCCGTCCCAGGGTGCGCACATCGGCGGCATAGGGATGCAGGGCGACCCCGTCGAAGCTTCCCTTGATGCCTCGCGACCCGTAGAGGCGATCGAGGAACTGGGTGGCGTCCATCGATTGCGGAGGCCGGCCCTTGGGGTCGCCGAACAGCCCGCCCATGATCACGTCGGCCCGCCCGTAGACCGCTTTGATCGCGCGACTCGAGATCCGCAGCAGCTGCGCGTAGCGGCTCGGCGATGCCGGGGTCGTGAAGAAGTGGAAGTTGGGCTCGTTCCAGACCTGCCACTGGGTGATCGGGTGCGGGGGCACGAAGTCGCCCGAACCAGCCCAGTGTTCCTGCCAGAACTGACCGCGCGGCCCATAGCGTTCGACCGCGGCGCCGACGAACGCCGCCCAGCCCCGGCGCTGGACGCCGCTATCGACGGGAAGCCTGGTCGGCTTGCGCACCAGCCACCTCGGAACGCCCTCGAGCACGGGCAGGACGTCGATGTTGGACTGCGCAGCGGCGGTGACGACCCGGTCGAAGTCGCTCCAGAAGAAAGGGAGCATGGGACTGGGCTGCACCTGGGCCCAGGAGAGAGGGAGCCTGATCGTCTCAACGCCGCCATGGTGCATCCGGTTGGTGTCCTCAGCCGTGATCGGCGTCTGCGGCACGATCCCGAAGAAGCCCTTCGGCACCCGCGCCTGGACGCTCGTCGCAGCCGCCAGCACGATCGCCATCGCAACGGTGGCGACGACTGCAGAGCTGCCGAGTGTGGGTCTGAAACGCATCGAGCTAATGGGCGCGCGGGACGGGCCGCCGGAGCGTCCCGTCTATCCGTTTCCCTAAAAGCCAAAACCCACCCCACGCCCGTCGTCTCGCTGGTCTGGGGGACATTTCCTCCCGGTCGCTCCTGAGACGTTTGTGCCTGCGCGTGTCTTGTGCGCTTCGCCCCGATAGCTTCGGCCGAATGGGGGGTGGTCGACTATTTCAGCATCTCAGCTATCGTACGTACTAATTTATAATGTTCGTACGTACGAATCCCGAGGAGCACAGGATGGCGATTACTGCCTCACACCTACGCGCCAACGTCTACCGCCTCCTTGACGAGGTGCTCGAGACCGGCCAGCCGCTGGAGATCGACCGCAAAGGCAAGACCCTGGTGATCGCCGCGAAGGAGGAGCGGCCGCTCTGGGATCGCCTGCCGCGCCAAGGCGCCTTCATCGTCGGCGATCCGGACGATCTGATCCACATCGACTGGTCCTCGGAGTGGAACCCTGATCCTTCTTGACACGCATGTCGTCGGCTGGCTCTACGGGGGAGCCGATCAGCGCATTCCCAAGCGGGTGCGCGAGCTCATCGAGTCCGAGCAGCTTTTCGTCTCTCCTGTCGTTGAGCTGGAGCTGGCATATCTGCATGAAATAGGACGGGTCTCCGAGCCGGCCACCGTGCCGCTCCGTGCTCTGCGTCAGAGCATCGGCCTACAGATTGCCGATACGTCGCTTGCGGCCGTTGCTCAGACCGCGGTCGAGCTTTCATGGACCCGTGATCCATTCGACCGCCTGATCGCGGCCCAGGCCATCGTTGCCGGCGCGCCTCTGCTCACGGCTGATCGCACAATTCTGGATCACCTGCCGCTGGCGAGCTGGGACTGAGTAGGGCGCTGACGGTCCGATCAGCGGGGCCGGACCAGCTGGACCCCGCGGGTGGCGCGGGCGCCGGGAATCGCCACCAGCAGCTGGGTCCTCAGCTTCCGCCGCTGCATCAGCAGGGGCCGGCCGCGGGAGTTGAGCGCAACCCGGAAGCTGTGCGAGCGGCCTCCCCGCAGGCGGAATGTCCGCCTGGCGACGGCAAGGCGGACCACACGGGCGCGTGCGCCGCGAGCGGGAGTCCTGACGAAGGAGCGGAGGATGATCTGGCCTGGGCAGGACGTTTGGGATTCCCAGCCGCAGCGGACGCGCACGCTCACCGTTGCCGCCCTCGGCTTGACGTGGGACACGGTCAGCGGCGGTAGGGGCGGCGGCGCGGTCGACGGGCCGACGGTCCCGCCGTCGAGGTAGTTGTTGTCGATGTTGATCGCCACCCCGCCCCAGCGCTCGTCGTGGCCGCCGCGGTACTGGTGAATGCGCTGCTGCAGGCTCCAAGCATCGTCGGGAACGTAGGAATCCTCAGTGCTCTGACGACCGTTCCAGTTGGCGATCCAGATGTTGTCGGGCAGGGGGTAGAGGGAGCCGATGCGGCTGGCCAGGTCCTCGATGCCCGAGGCGCTGGAGCTGTAGACACCCGATTGGTACCCCAGCGCATGCAGCCTCGTGGTCCAGGCTTCGAGGAACTTGAGCGTGGCGTTTGTGGCGCTGGAAGTCTGGCTGTAGCTCTCCATGTCGAAGTAGAGGGGACTGCCGGGGCCCATTCCGATCGCGGCGGCGTCGGCCACCGCGTCGTCAGCGGCCGCGGCGCCCTGGAAGGCCGCCCCGCCGGTGCTGAGCTTGGCGCAGGAGGCGCAACTGCTCGTCGGCGCCTGCAGGCCCACGTAGGTGGGGATCAGATGCCAGCCGGCCGCCACCTGCTGCGCCACCCATTCGGCGGTGAGATTGGGCTGCGAGCAGGCGCGGTTGAGGCCGCCGATGTAGACGCCGATGGCGCGATAGGGCGAGGCCGCCCAGGCGGTCATCGTCTTCGTCGAGGGCGCCGCGCAGGCGTCGAAGCCGAGCCCGGTGTACTTGGACGGGCCTGCCACAGGCGCGGGTGGCAGCGCGGCCGATGTCCCGGCCCGGAAGTCCTTCGGGCGGCGCGCTCCCTGGTCGCGGACGCGAAAGCTCCTGCCGGCCGCCGAGCGGGCCGGGCAGCGATCGGGGCCCGCCGGCGTGCAGACCAGACCGCGAGCGGACGCACCGGTGCTCGCCGCCGCCAGCGGCGACGACATCAGCAGGATGGCCGCGAAGAGCGGCAGCAAGGCGATCACAGAGCGGTGCATCTCTCCCCCAACCGTTCTAGACGCGGATCGATTCGCCTGCCCCTCGCCTATCTCGAGCGCCAGGTGGAGTGGTCAAGCAGCGCCCGGTAGGCGTCTCAGCCGAGAGGATCGGCGGGCAGGCGGCCTTCGGAGCCCAGCTTCTGGAGGTGCGCCTCCATGACCAGCGCCGCGGCGGGGCGCATCTGCTCGGGCACGTCGTCCCAGGCCTCGGCGAGCAGGGCCTCGCGCGAGCGCTCTCCCCGCTCCAGCGCGGCCAGCAGGCGCCGCTCGCGCATCTCGCGATGCTCGACGTACTCGGCGAGCTTCGCCGCGGGGTCGACGACCCAGGGCCCATGGCCGGGACAGATCAGCTCCAGCGGCTCGGCCTGGAGCCGGCGCAGCGAATCCATGTATGCGGCGAGGGAGCCGCCGTCGGGGGGGACGAAGGTAGAGCCCTCGCCGAGGACGAGGTCGCCGCTGAAGCAGATGCCGCCGCTCAGCAGGCAGACGTGGTCGGGGGCGTGGCCGGGAGTCGCAACAGCGCGCAGGCCGCCGTGCTCTTCCTCATCCTCGGGCAGGATCACCGGGGGGGCCTCCGGAGGGGGGCCCGCGACCTGGGATCGCAGGCGCTGCGCCTCCGCCGCGGCAAGCCTCTCCGCGCCGTCGGTGTGGTCGCCATGGCTGTGGGTGAGGAGGATGAGCCCGATCCCGCCCCGCTCCGCGGCGGCCGCGCTGACCGCCTCGATGTGGCCGGCATCGTCAGGCCCCGGGTCGATCACCGTGCACGGGCCGGCTCCATATAGATAAGTGTTCGTCCCCTCCCCCGTCATCGGCCCGGGATTGGGGGCCACCAGCCGCAAGATCCCGGGATGCCCCGGCGCCCCGGTCACGTCCGGACCCTCCTGTCGGGAAGGACCCTCGTCACGCAGCGCCGGCGGCGATTTCCTTGGCGATCGCCTGGCGGGCGTCCTCGGGCTCGAGGACGACGAGGTCGCCGGCGCCGCGCAGTATCTCCCTCACCAGCCACGACGCCCCGGCGTAGGGGAGCTCGACCACCACCGAGCCGTCGGCCAGCTCCTCGACCACGGTGCGCTCCTCGCGCAGCCAGCGGGCCCGGTCGGGCGAGACCCAGACGCGCGCCACATGGGCGGTCGGCACCTCCCCGTGCGTCATCCATCCCTCGACGCCGGCAAATTCCTCGACCTCAGTCCGCGGCTCGTAGGCCTCGTCGCAGAGCGTCGCCTCTTTGATCCGGTCGAGCTTGAAGTGGCGCACGCCTTCCTTGGTGAGGTCGTAGCACTCCACGTACCAGCCCTCTTTGCCGTTCTCCAGCCGGTAGGCCTCGACGCGGCGTTTGGTGAACTGGTCCTCGTTCTCCTTGTAGTAGTGGAGCTCGAGCACGCGGCGCTCGGCGATCGCTTCGTTGACCTGCCGCGCCACCTCACTGTCGTCGCCGCTGGCGATGGCGATCTCAAGCCCCTCCTCGGAGGGGTCGTGGCCCAGCGCGGTGACGATCTTGGCGCGGGCGCTCTGCAGGCCCGCCTGGGGCAGGTGGTCGCCGAAGAGGTCGATTGCCGCGACCAGCGCCTTCGCCTCCAGTGGCAGCAGCCGCGCCGGGCGGGCGAAGTTGTCGCCGTAGGGCTCGGAGTCGACCTCGACCTCGTCGCCCTGGATTTCGGCGTAGAGGACGTAGGTGCCGCCGCCGAAGTTGACGACGTTGAGGAGGTCGATGTCCTCCTGCAGCTCCTCTTCGCTGAGCTCGAGGCGGTCGCGCAGGTCGGCGACCTGTAGCCGCTCGCCGCGCTTGGCGGAGTCGATCAGCAGGCCTGCCAGGGTGACGAGGCGGGCGAAGCGCTCGGGCCGGATCGCGGCCTCGCCGCGGCCGTTGGAGCGCGAGCGGCGCGGCGTCACGTCGCGCAGCGGGCGGTCCACGGTCTCGGCCGTCTCGAAGCTGTTCTGGTGGCGGTCGAGCAGCAGCTCGAGGCGGCTCTCGGCCTCCTCGCGCAGCTCGTCCGGCCCCAGGACGCTGGCGTTCTGGCGCCAGCGCAGCACCCAGGCGATCAGCTCCCGGGCGCTCGCGTAGTCGGTCTCGAAGACGGTTCCCTTACCCGGGGCGCCATCGGACTTCTTCGCCGCGCGCAGCTCGCCGTAGGCGCCGAAGTCGCGTTCGATCAGCCAGGAGATGCGGTCGCGGAGGAAGATCTTCGCGGTGCCGCGGATCTCCCCCAGCTGCCAGTCGGCGCGATGGCCGTAGTCGCGGCGGTCGAAGTCCTCCGGTGGGGAGAAGTCATGCTCGGCCTTGGTCGCGTAGCCCACCTTGCCCTGGATCCGGGAGAGGCGGAAGACCCGCACGGCATCGCGCTCGTGCGCGTAGCCGATCAGGTAGAACTGGCCGCCGCGGAAGACGAGGTGGAAGGGGTCGACCTTGCGCTTCGCGGTCTCGTCGCGCTCCATCGTGTAATAGGTGAACTCGACGGTCTTGCGGCGGGAGATCGCCGTCTCGATCTTGGAGAGCCGCTGGGAGAGATCGCGACCGCCGGCGGAGGCGGTCATCGCCATCTCGACCGGCGCGCGCTCTCCCTCTTTGAGCGGGTTGGGATGCCCCCAGGCGACCTGCTGCAGCGCCAGGCGCAGCGGCTCGGCGTAGGCGAAGCCGCCATCGCTGAGCAGGGAGAGCGCGGTGCTCAGCGCCGCCAGCTCGTCGTCGGAGAACTCGATCGCGTCGAGGTAGAAGTTCTCCGGCGGCAGCGAGTAGAGCTCCGCCTCGAAGAAGCCCTCCCCCGGTTTCTCCACGCCAAGCTGGATTCCAAGGCTCTCCAGCTCCGCGCGATCGGCGTAAAAGCGCCGCGCGAAGGCGTCCTCGTTCATGTCGCTGTATCCCTCGACCTCTCGCTTGATCTCCAAGGCCGAAACCGGCCTTCCCTGGGCCATCAGGAACGAGATCAACGAGAGCTGTCGAATCAGCTTCTCGGTGTCCTTGGCCACGGATCGCAGGATAGTCTCTTGAGAGCCACGGCCAATGGACATACTTCGCAATCTCTTCGGAAATCTCACCTCGGGCCTGATCCGCCTGGCGGTGACGGCGGGAATCCTGGCGCTGGCCTACCTCTTCATCGTCAAGCCGGTCCTGAAGACGACCGACAACGCCTTCAAGACCACCAACGAAACGATTCAGAAGTCGTTCGGCAACTCCGGCCTCGATGACATCGGCAAGACGATCCGCAGCGTCAACGTCCAGGTCCAGCGCCAGATCCGCCACTCGTTCAAGGCCGCGAAGCACGGCGGCAATCCGAACAAGCTGATCCACTGCATCCGCCACGCCCACCAGGACGTGCACAAGATCGAACGCTGCACCCGGCGCTTCTAGCTGAGTGATGCGTAGTCGGTTCCGTCAGGGAGCCGCCGGATCTGGCCCGAGGAAGCCAAATCCCTCGGCGCGGCGCATCCGACTTTTCCCACACTGGGGTGGGGGAAATGTCGGCTGCGCCTCACCCACCCGCTTGGACAAGCGACCCTGAGTCAACCGGATACGCATCAGATGAGTAGTCCACGACCGCGTTGTCCGCTTGACGGCCGACCGCGGAGGTGCAGGAGGCTTACCCGCCCAACCCCCGCAGAGGATTAGGGTCCGCCTTCGGGCGGAGCCTCTATGCGGCGGCGCTAAGCGGCGCGCTTGTCGCCGTTGACCGCCGCGTCGACGATCAGCTGCCCATTGGCCGCGTGCCCGTTGGACTCGGGCGCCTCGCCGGCCTCGGCGGCTGAGGCGGGCGCCTCGGCGCGGGGGCCGAAGTAGGCGGAGCCGGAGAGGGCGCGATCGAAGCCCGACCACGACTCGCCCGCCGGAAGCTCCTTCTCGATTCGGTCGAAGCTGCCAAGCCGCCCAC
>DASSTR010000024.1:0-13841 GCA_035707825.1 Solirubrobacterales bacterium | reverse complement strand
GGCTCGCTGGCGCCGGACCCGCCGGCGTTGCCGCTCTCGTCTCGCTTTGCGCTCGTCGGTCATCCGCGAACGCGATCATGGTAGGGATGGCGATGAGGATGAAGTCGACCGACGATCTGGCCGTGGCCCTGCGCGACGCCTACCCCGAGCTCGCGAAGGTGCGGGAGGCTGCCGAGGGCGCCGTATACCTCGTCGGCGGCGCGGTTCGGGACCTGCTGCTCGGTCGCGGTCGCTCGGACATCGACCTCGTCGTCATCGGCGATGCCGCCGAGCTCGCCGCCGGCCTGGGCGCCGACCCGGTGGCGCACGAGCGCTTCGCGACCGCCAAGGTCAAGCTCGACGGCCATGAGATCGACATCGCAACCGCGCGCACCGAGTCCTATGCGGCGCCTGGAGTGCTGCCCGACGTCGAGCCCGCGAGGCGCATAGAGGACGACCTCTCCCGCCGCGACTTCACGATCAACTCGATGGCGCTGCCGCTGGCCGGTGACGCCGCGTTGATCGATCCACACAACGGCCTGGCCGATCTCGGAGCCGGCCTGCTGCGCATCCTTCACCCGGCTTCCTTCGACGACGACCCGACCCGGGCGCTGCGAGCCGCCCGCTACGCGGCGCGGTTCGGCTTCGCCGTCGAGCCCGAGACCGAGGCGCTGCTCCGCAGGACCGATCTCGAGACGGTGTCCGCCGACCGGCGCAGGGCGGAGCTGCTGCGGCTGGCCGCCGAGCCGGAGGCGGCGCGGGGGTTCTCGCTGCTCGCAGAGTGGGGGCTGGTCGAGCCCCGGCGGAATGGCCCGCGGCTCGCGGAGCGGGTCGCCGCACTGCTCTCCTCGCCGCCCTGGCAAGGCCTCGTCGAGGCGCCGGCGGCCATTCTCGCCGCTGCGCTGGGCCCGGTCGGCGGGGAGGAGGAGCTGGCCCGGCTCCTCCCGGCGAGCCCTTCGGCCGCGGTGGCGGCCGCGTCCGGGCGGGATTCGGTGCAGCTCGTGCTCGCCCGCGCGCTGGGCGCCGAGTGGCTCGACCGCTACCTGCTCGAGTGGCGCTCGGTGGCGCTCGAGATCGACGGCGCCGACCTGATCGAGGCCGGCATCGCCGAGGGGCCGGCGGTGGGCCGAGGCCTCGGCGAGGCGCTGCGGCAAAAGCTCGACGGCGACATCGAGGGACGGGAGGAGGAGCTCCGGGTCGCGCTGCTGGCGGCCGGGGATGGCGATGGAGTGGCGTAGCGGCGGCGGCACCCGCTGGCTGCAGGCGCGGATCGGCGATGCGACCGCGGCCTTTTCCACCCGCCTCGGCGGTGTGAGCGAGGGACCCTTCGCCAGCCTCAATCTCGGCATCCTCACCGAAGACGACCGCGCGTCCGTGGTCGAGAACCGCGAGCGGATGGCCGCGTCGCTCGGGCTCTCGCCGCACCGGGTCGTGATCGGCCGCCAGGTCCACGGGGCAGAGCTGGCCCTCCACACCGCGCCTCAGCGCCCGGCGCCGTTCCCCAAACCCGGCGAGGAGATTCCGGAGGTCGACGGGCATGCCACGGCCGAGCCGGGCCTGGCGCCGCTCGTCTTCGTCGCCGACTGCCTTCCGGTGGCCCTCTCCGGGCCCGGAGGCGTGGCGATGCTGCACTGCGGCTGGCGGGGCCTCGCCGCCGGGATCGTCGCCAGGGGCGCCGCGGCCGTCGGCGCCGCCGAGGCGGCTATCGGCCCGGGCATCGGCCCCTGCTGCTACGAAGTCGGCGACGAGGTCCTGAGCGCCTTCTCTGACCTCGGGAAGGGTGTCGCGACGGGCAGGATGCTCGACCTCGCCGAGGTCGCTCGACGGCAGCTGCGCGCCGCCGGCGTCGAGCGAATCGAGTCCGCCGGCCTGTGCACCAGTTGCGAGGAGGGGCTGTTCTTCTCCCATCGCCGAGACTCGGGCCGCAGCGGCCGCCAAGCGGGCCTCGTCTGGCTCGGGGAGCGGCGAGCCGGGGAGCAGGATGGCTGAGCTGATCCACGGCCTCGATGCCGCGGTGATCGCGGCGAACCTCGCGCGGGTCCGCGAGGCGGCCGGCGAGGAGGTCGAAATCCTCGCCGCGACCAAGTACGTCCCGGTCGAGGAGATGGGCGTGCTCGCCGAGGCCGGCGTCGACCTCGTCGGCGAGAACCGCCAGCAGGACCTGGCGGCAAAGCACGAGCGCTGGGGGGAGGCGTTTCAGTGGGACTTCATCGGCAACCTGCAGAGCCGCAAGGTCAAGCTCCTGACGCCGATCTGCCGCCTGATCCACTCGGTGGCCAGCGACTCGGTCCTCGCCCAGCTAGCGCAGCACGGCGGTCCCGCAACCGAGGTGCTGGTCGAGGTAAACGTGGCCGGGGAAGAGGGGAAGGGCGGGGTCGCCCCACAGCAGCTCGGCTCCTTCCTGGCCCAGTGCCCGGTGCGGGTCTCGGGGCTGATGACGATGCCGCCCTTCAGCGAGGACCCAGAGGCCTCGAGGCCCCATTTCGCCCGCCTTGCGGAGCTCGCGGGCGAGCACGGGCTCAGCCGCCTCTCGATGGGGACCTCGCAGGACTGGCGCGTCGCGGTGCAGGAGGGAGCGACGATCATCCGCCTCGGCCGCAGCCTCTATGCGTGAAATCCCTCTACCTAGTGCATAATCGGTAGAGGAGTCGGCGGGAAAAGGCCGAATTGGGCCAGACAGATGGCTTTTCGCGATACATGGCATAGAGCGCTCGTCTACTTCGGCTTGGCCGAAGACCATGACTATGGGCCGGAGTACGACGAGGGAGACGACTTCGAAGGAGATTCGGACGAAGTCTTCGACAGTCGCCGCGAGCAGACCCAGGTAAGGCGCCTGCCGACGTCGCGCCGTGCGCGCCGCGACGAGATAGACGACATCTTCGCCGACGACGAGCCGATCTCGGCCTCGCGCACCCGCACGCTGCGCTCGGTCAGCAACGGCGACTCCGATGTCCAGGTCCATCTCGTCATCCCCAGGAACTTCAACGACGCACAGCAGGTCGCCGACCAGTTCAAGCGCACCGTTCCGGTGATCCTCAACCTGCAGACGACCGATCACGAGCTCTCGAAGCGAATGATCGACTTCTGCTCCGGGCTCACCTACGCGCTCGACGGCGGCATGCAGCGGATCGCCGAGAAGGTGTTCCTGCTCACCCCGCGCAACGTCGAAGTATCGGCCGAGGAGAAAGCTCGGCTGATCGACAAGGGCTTCTTCAACCAGTCCTAGCATTTCGCCACGTGCTCCGCTTCGCGTCCGCGCGCGGCGACACTCGTCGCATCAGCGCCGCTCGCGAAGAATCAATCTGCGACGCTCGCTGATCGGCCCTTCTATCAATGACTAGGCTCCCCAACTAATGGTTATTGGATTTGTCGGCGCCGGGAATATGGCCGCCGCGATGGCGCGGGGGTGGGCGGGGGAGTTCGAGCGCATGCTGTTCTCCGACAGCGGCTCGGGCCGCGCCGCGCGGCTCGCGGAGGAGGTCGGAGGAGAGGCGCCCGAGTCCAACCGGGAGCTGGCCGGGGCGGCTGACCTGGTCGTGCTCGCCGTCAAGCCGGCCAAGCTCGAGGAGGTGGCCATCGAGCTCGAGGGGGCCCGCGCCGTCGTCTCCCTGCTCGGCGCCACGCCGCTGGAGAAGGTGGCCGCGGCCTTTCCGGGCGCCGCCGCCTTTCGCGTCATGCCGAACGTCGCCGTCGAAGTGCGGCGCGGGGTGCTCTGCTTTGCCGCCGCCAAAGGGGTGGATGGAGAGCTTCGCGACCGGGTGCGGGAAAAGCTCGAGCTGCTCGGCCATCTCGTCGAGCTTCCCGATGCCCAGTTCGACGCCGCGACAGCGGTGATGGGATGCGCGCCCGCCTATCTGGCGCTTGCCGTCGAGGCGCTCGCCGATGCGGGCGCCGGCGCGGGCCTCGACGCAGAGCTTTCCCGCCGCCTGGTGATCGAGACGACCGCCGGCACCGCCGAGCTGCTGCGGACCGTGCATCCAGCCGACCTGCGCAGGGCCGTCGCCTCGCCGGGGGGGAGCACCGAAGCCGGGCTCGACGCCCTGGACAGCCATGGGGCCCGCGAGGCGTTCACCGCCGCCGTGGAAGCCTCCCTGAAGAGGATGGAAGCGTGAATCCGGCGCCGCAAAGGGCGAGGGCCTAGGCGATGGGGTCGCTCGCGGCGGCTCTGCAGGCGGTCTCGCTGGCGTTGACGCGCGGCGACGTCGCCGATTACGTCAGCGCTCTCTTCATCGTCTACATCGCGCTGATCTTCTGCAACATCCTGATCTCCTACGTGCCGCGCATGCCCTACCGGCCCTGGCTGCGCTCGGTCCTCGACTTCATCACCGACACCACGAACCCCTACCTCAACTTCTTCCGGCGCTTCCTGCCCCCTCTCGGCGGCGGCGGCTTCGCGCTCGACCTCAGCCCGATAATCGGCGTCATCGTGCTGTTCGTCCTGCAGGCGATCGTCGTCGGCCTGATCTCAGGGTGAGCCCCGCCGCCCGCGCCTGGTGCCTGGCAGGCGGCGTCTGCGCCCTGGTGCTCGCCGCCGACCAGATCGTCAAGGGGATCGTCGAGGCCCAGCTGGCCATCGGCCAGCACGTCGATGTCGCCGGCCCGCTGGGGCTGACGCTCTCCCACAACTCAGGCGTCGCTTTCGGGCTCGCCGGCGGGGGTGGCGGCGCGCTGATCGTCTTCACGATCGCCGCGCTCGCCGTCGTCGGGGCTCTCTTCGCCCGCGAGCCGACCCGGCCGGGGCTGTGGCTCGCCGCGGGGCTGCTGGCCGGCGGGGCGCTGGGCAACCTCGCCGATCGCATTCGCAACGGCGCCGTGACCGACTACATCGACATCGGCTCCTGGCCCAACTTCAACCTCGCCGACGTCGCGATCACCGTCGGGGTCGTGCTCCTGGCGATCTCATTCCTCTGGGAGGGCTCCGACTGACCCCCGAGCCGCGCATCGTCCATCTCGACGAGGCACTGGCCGTGGTCGAGAAGCCCGCCGGCCTCGTCGTCCACCCGGCGCCCTCGCACCAGGGGCCCACCCTCGTCGACGCCCTGGCCGAGATCCTCGGCGGTGGCGCGGAGGAGGAGCGTCCCGGCATCGTGCATCGCCTCGACAAGGACACCAGCGGGCTGCTCGTCGTCGCCCGCAACGATGCCGCGCACGCGGCGCTCCAGCGCCAGGTAAAGGACCGGGAGGTGGAGCGCATCTACCTCGCTCTGGCGCGGGGGCGCCTCGCCTCGCGCACGGGCACGATCGACGCTCCCATCGGGCGCTCCCCGAAGCAGCGCCACCGGATGGCCGTCTCGGGCGCCGCCTCGCGCGAGGCGCGCACCCATTTCACAGTCCTCGAGCCGCTCGCCGCCGAGACCTATCTGGAGGCGCGCCTGGAGACCGGCCGCACGCATCAGATCCGCGCTCACTTCGCCGCCATCGGGCATCCACTGGCCGGCGATGCCACCTACGGCGGGGAGCGGAAGTACGGGCTTTCGAGGCAGTTCCTGCACGCTCACCGCCTCGCCTTCGCCCATCCCGTAACGGGGCGGGCGATGAGCTTCGAGTCGCCGCTGCCGGACGACCTGGAGGCGGCGCTGCAAGCCGCCCGCGCCGCCTAGCCAACGCCGCCCGACTACAATCCCGCGTTCGTAAACGACCCCCGTCGTACCGACTCGGATCCTGACCGGCATAGCGCCGGGTCCCGACCAGGGCGGCGGGTGAGAAGCGCCCCAAATACCAAGGAGATTCGAATGCCCGAGGCAGGCCTCAAAGAGCTGCTGGAGGCCGGAGTCCATTTCGGCCACCAGACGCGTCGCTGGAACCCGAACATGCGCCGCTACATCTTCGGCGAGCTGGACGGGATCCACATCATCGACCTCGTCCAGACCGAGCAGCTGCTGGAGAACGCGCGCCGTTTCTCCGGCGAGCTGGCCAGCGGCGGCGGCACGGTGCTCTTCGTCGGCACCAAGAAGCAGGCGCGCGGGCCCGTCAAGGAATGGGCCGAGCGCTGCAAGATGCCCTACGTCAACCAGCGCTGGCTGGGGGGGCTGCTGACCAACTTCAACACGATCTCGGCGCGGATCGCCCGCCTGCACGAGCTGACCGGATGGCGGGAGGAGGGCAAACTGGCCCTGCTGCCCACCAAGGAGCGAATGGGCATGGAGGCCGAGCTGCTGAAGCTCGAATACAACCTCGGCGGCGTGCGCGACATGGACCGCCTGCCCGACGCGGTCTTCGTCACCGACCTCAAAACGGAGGAGATCGCCGTGCGCGAGGCGGCCCGCCTGCGCATCCCGATCATCGGCCTCGTCGACACCAACTGCGACCCGACCCAGATCGACTACGTGGTTCCCGGCAATGACGACGCGATCCGCTCCTGCCAGCTGGTCATCGGCACGATCGGCAGCGCCATCGAGGAGGGAGCCGGCAGCTGGCGGGTCCAGGAGGAACGCCGGATCGCCGAGGAGATGGAGCGGCGGCGCAAGGAGGAAGAGGAGCGCCGCAAGCGCGAGGAGGAAGAGAAGGCGCGCAAGGAAGCCGAGGAGGCGGCGAAAGCCGCCGCGGAAGCTGAGGCCGCAAAAGCCTCGACCGCGGGTGAGGCGCCCAAAGCCGCAGGCGCTGCGGCCACTCCCGCAGAGTCTGCTTCGTCCGGAAAGGAGAACTCAAAATGAGCGTTACCGCGGCTGACGTGAAGGCGCTGCGCGACCGAACCGGTGCGGCGATGATGGACTGCAAAGCCGCGCTTGCGGAGTCCGAGGGCGACGTCGATCGCGCGATCGAGCTCCTGCGCGTCAAGGGGCAGGCCTCGGCTGCCAAGCGCGAGGGCCGCGGCACCGAAGAGGGCGTTATCGCCTCCTACATCCACGCCAACGACAAGGTCGGGGCGATGGTCGAGGTGCAGTGCGAGACCGACTTCGTGGCCCGCAACGAGGACTTCAAGGCCTTCGCCTACGAGGTGGCGCTTCATGTCGCCGCCACAGCTCCCCTCTATGTCTCCATCGAGGAGATCCCCGAGGACGCGCGCGAGGCCGAAAAGCGGGTCTTCGAAGAGAAGGCCCGCGAAGAAGGCAAGCCCGACGACGTGACGGCGAAAATCGTCGAGGGGCAGCTCAAGAAGTGGGCGAAGGAGATCGCCCTGCTCGACCAGGCTCACGTCAACACCGACAAGCACGAGTCGAAGTCGATCGAGGAGCTGCGCCAGGAGCTGGCCGCGAAGACCGGCGAGAACGTTCGCATCGCCCGCTTCGCCTACTTCCGCGTCGGCGCCTGAGGCGCCGGCACTCGAAGGCGTAGCGAAGCGAGCGTCGCGGATAGTCTCTGCGCAAGCGAAGCTGACCCCTGCCCTTGAACTCCGCCCCCCAACCCAGGTTCCACCGCATCCTCCTCAAGCTCTCCGGAGAGGCGCTGATGGGGGGGCTCGACTACGGCACCGACGCCACCGAGGTGGAGCGGATCGCGGCCCAGATCGGGACCGTCCGCGAACGGGGCGTCGAAGTGGCGATCGTGGTCGGCGCCGGCAACATCTACCGCGGGCTCGAGGCGGCCGCCGAGGGCATGGACCGGGCGACGGGCGACTACATGGGAATGCTGGCCACGGTGCTCAACGCGCTCACGCTTCAGGACGCCCTCGAGAAGATGGGCCAGCACACCAGGGTCCTCTCCGCGATCGACGTCAAGGAGGTGGCCGAGCCCTATATCCGCCGCCGCGCCATCCGCCACCTGGAGAAGGACAGGGTGGTGATCTTCGCCGCCGGCACGGGCAATCCGTTCTTCACCACCGACACGGCGGCGGCCCTGCGGGCGCTGGAGATCCGCGCTCAGGCGATCTTGATGGCCAAGAACGGCGTCGAGGGCGTCTACGACTCCGATCCCGCCACCAATCCCGATGCCAGCTTCATCCCCGCGATCACGCATCGAGGAGCGATCGAGCGCGGCCTGCGGATCATGGACTCCACGGCGCTGTCGCTGTGCATGGACAACGACCTGCCGATCTACGTCTTCAACATGGGGGACGAGGGGAACATAGATAGGATCGTCTGCGGCGAGAAGGTGGGCACGCTGGTCTCGAGCGAGCCCGCCGCGTGACCAAACGGGGGCCCCGGTGGAGCTGATCGACGAACTGCTCGAAGACGCCAAAGGACGGATGCAGAAATCGGTCGAGTCGAGCCGTGGCGAGCTCGCCACCGTGCGCACCGGCCGCGCCTCCCCGCATCTGCTCGACCGCATCTCCGTTGACTACTACGGCACGGCCACGCCGCTCAAGCAGCTCGCCAACGTGGCCACCTCCGATGCCCGCCTGCTGACGATCACGCCCTACGACAAGTCGTCCCTGAGCGCGATCGAGAAAGCGATCCAGGAGTCCGACATCGGCCTGACGCCGAGCAACGACGGCAACGTGATCCGCCTGCAGATCCCCGAGCTGACCGAGGAGCGCCGCCGCGAGATGGTCAAGGTGGTGCACGGAGTGGCCGAGGACGGGCGGGTGGCGATTCGCAACGTCCGCCGCGACATCATG
The DNA here is from genome assembly GCA_035707825.1 of Solirubrobacterales bacterium. Classification (GTDB taxonomy): domain Bacteria; phylum Actinomycetota; class Thermoleophilia; order Solirubrobacterales; family 70-9; genus VRUE01. The sequence continues at coordinate 5,365 of DASSTR010000024.1, read as the reverse complement.
CACGACCTTCGCGAGCTGAAAAAAGAGGGAGAAGCCGGGGAGGACGACGAGCGCCGCGCCGAGGCCACCCTGCAGAAGCAGACCGACGAGGCGATCGCCGAGATCGATTCGCTGCTGAAGGGAAAGGAAGAGGAGATCCTGGAGGTGTGAGCGCCTCCGCGCGGTACGTAGCGATCATCACCGACGGGAACGGGCGCTGGGCAGGCCAGCGGGGGCTTCCGATCGTCGATGGCCACCGCGCCGGCGCCGACGTCGTCAAGGCGCGCCTGCGCGACGCGGTGGAGCTGGGAATCGAGGAGCTGACCATCTTCTCCTTCTCGACCGAGAACTGGTCTCGGTCCACCGAGGAGGTCTCGGCCCTGATGGAGATGTTCGGCCAGCGGATCGCCTCGGAAACGCCCGAGCTCGACACCGAGGGGGTGCGGATGCGCTTCATCGGCCGCCGCGACGGCGTCGCTCCCGAGCTGGTGGAGCAGATGGCGTGGGCCGAAGAGAGGACCGCCGCAAACGACCGCATCGTCCTTTTCATCGCCTTCAACTACGGCGGCAGGGCGGAGATCGTCGATGCGGCGCGAAGCTTTGAGGGGGGCTCCGAGGAGGAGTTCCGCCGCCACCTCTACGCGCCAGAGATGCACGACCCAGACCTCCTGATCAGAACCAGCGGCGAGCGCCGCATCTCCAACTACCTGCTCTGGCAGTGCGCCTACTCCGAGCTGGTGTTCCGCGAAGAGCTCTGGCCGGACTTCACGCGGGAGAGCCTCGAGCAGTGCCTGCGCGAGTTCGAGACCCGCCAGCGGCGATTCGGGACGAGAGCATGACGGACCGCTTCGACAGTGTCGACCTCTTCGGGGACGAGATCTTCGAAGACGAGGCGCCGCCCAAGCCCTCGCCGCGCGAACGGCACCGGCGCCCCCGCCGGGGCGGCGGCAGGAGCCGGGGGGAGACCGTGAAGCGGATTCTCTTCGCGATCCCCTGGATCATCTTCGCGATCGCGATCACCGTCGCCGGGGGGCTGGTCTTCGCCGTCGCGATCGCGGCCCTCGGCATCGTCGCCCTGCATGAGTTCCACGGCATGGTCGACGGCCTGCGGCCGATCAGACGCGCCTCCTATATCGCGGTGCCGGCCCTGGTTGTCGCGGCGCACTTCGGCACCGCCTTCAACGTGCTGATGATCATCGCCGCGTCCGTCGTCCTGCTCTTCGTCTTCGGCGCCGATCGCAACCATCGCGAAGGGATCACCGTCTCGATGGGCGTCACCCTGCTCGGCATCGTCTGGATCGGAGTGCCGCTCGTCCATGCGGTGCTGCTGCGCGAACTGCCCAACCACGGCGCCGCCCTGCTGATCGACGTGCTGGTCGGGACGTTCGCAACCGATACTGCCGCCTACGCCACCGGCCGCATGTTCGGCACCCACCGGATCGCGCCGACGCTCTCGCCCAACAAGACCCTCGAGGGCCTGGTGGGCGGCTTTCTGATCGGCACGATGGCCTTCTGGTTCGCCGGCCTCTACCAGGACTGGCTCTCCGGGGTGGACGCTCTGATCATCGGCGCCGCCGTGGCGGCGATAGCGCCGATCGGGGACCTCTTCGAGTCGATGCTGAAGCGCGACCTGGGCTGCAAGGACACCGGGCGGCTCTTTGGCCCGCACGGTGGGCTGCTCGACCGGCTCGACGCCGTCTTCTTCACGGTGGTGGTCGGTTACTACCTGGCGATCCGGCTGATCTACTGACCCACCTACACTGCCCTGGATGAAAAGGCTAGTCGTCCTCGGCAGCACGGGCTCAATCGGCACCCAGGCGCTGCAGATCGTCGCCGATTCGGATGACTTCGAGGTCGTCGGGCTCGTGGCCGGCTCCAACTGGCAACTGGCCGTCGAGCAGGCACGCGCTCACGACGTCCCGGCCCTTGCCCTCGCCGGGAGCGATGCGGTCGAGCGGGCGAGCGCGGCCTGGGACGGCCGCGTCCTCGCCGGGGGGGCGGGAATCCAGGAGCTGATCGCTTCTTCTGGTGCAAACCTCGTTCTCAATGGGATCGTCGGCGCGGCCGGTCTGGGCCCGACCGTGGTGGCCCTCGGAGAGGGAATCGATTTGGCGCTGGCAAATAAGGAGAGTCTCGTGATCGGCGGCGAGCTGGTGACGCAGCTCGCCGAGGCGACAGGCGCCGCGATCACTCCCGTGGACTCCGAGCACACGGCGCTGCACCAGCTGGCCTCGGGCCAGCCGCCGGGGTCGATCGACCGGCTCGTGATCACCGCCAGCGGCGGGCCGTTCCGCGGCCGCAGCCTTGCCGAGCTGGAGGGCGTCACCGTTGCCGACGCGCTCAACCATCCGACCTGGGCGATGGGGGGCAAGATCACCATCGACTCCGCCACCTTGATGAACAAGGGCCTCGAGGTGATGGAGGCCCACCACCTCTTCGGCACGCCCTACGAGCAGATCGACGTCGTCGTCCATCCGCAGTCGCTGGTCCATGGCCTGGTCCAACTCGCCGACCGGGCGATGCTCGCCCACATCGGCCCGCCCGACATGCGCGTCGCGATCTCCTACGCCATGCACGGCGGCAGCAGCGTCGATCTGCCGATCGAGCCCGTCGACCTCACCGAGGTGGGGACGCTGAGCTTCGAGCCGGTGGACGAGGAGGCCTTCCCGGCGCTGGGCCTGGCCCGCCAGGCGGCCCTTGCGGGCGGCACCGCACCGTGCGTCCTCAATGCCGCCAACGAGGTGGCGGTTCATGCTTTCCTCGAGGAGCGAGTTCCCTTCACGGCCATTACGGCGGTGATCGAGAGCGTGCTCGAGGAGATGCCGGCGCGGCCCGTCACCCACTTCGATGACCTCTTCGCCGTCGACAGCGAGGCGCGCCAGCGCAGCGCAGCGCAGATCGAGGGGTTGATACCCGCATGAGCTGGTTCTGGGTCTTCGTCGGCTTCTGCCTGCTGATCATCCTCCACGAGGCGGGGCACTTCGTCGCCGCCAAGGCGACGGGCATGCGGGTCGAGCGCTTCTTCCTCTTCTTCGGCCCCACGATCTGGTCGTTCAAACGGGGCGAGACCGAATACGGCGTGAAATCGATCCCGCTCGGCGGCTACGTGAAAATCACCGGCATGAACCCGGAGGAGGACGTCCCTCCCGAGGTCGCTCACCGCGCCTATTACCGGCAAGACGTCTGGAAGCGGATCGTCGTCATCGCCGCGGGGCCCGCGGTGAACATCCTTCTGGCCTTCGCGATCCTCTTCGGCGTCTACTGGATCAACGGGCACGAACAGCTCAACCAGTCCGTGGGGGAGGTGCGCAGTGGAAGCCCGGCCTCGAAGGTGCTCGAGCCGGGGGATGAGGTGCTCGCCGTCGACGGTCGGCGCTTCCCGCACCTGGACGCCGAAGATCGAATCGTCCGCTTCGGCGAGCTCGTCGCCAAGCACAAGTGCGCGGGCGAGCAGGTGGACGGCTGCGTTGCGGCGACCCCGGTTCGGCTTGGGGTGCGACGCGATGGCGAGCTCAAGACGATCACCGTCTACCCCCGCTACGACAAGGAAGTGAAGCGGGCCCTGGTCGGCTTCTCCTACGGAAGCGAAAACGTCGAGGTCAGCGCCGGGGCCGCTGCGGGCGATGCCGGCGACGCGATCTGGGAAGTGGCCTCCGGGACCTTCCACGTCTTCACCCACCTGTTCGAATCGCAGCAGCGCGAACAGGTCTCCGGAGTGGTTGGAATCAGCGACGTCGGCCACCAGGTGATCGAGACGGGCTGGGAAAAATCCCTGCTGCTGCTGGCCCTCGTCAGCCTCTCCCTGGGGCTGGTCAACCTGCTTCCGATCCTGCCTCTCGATGGCGGCCACATCTTCTGGAGCCTGGTCGAGAAGATTCGCGGCCGGCCGGTCTCGCTGCGGATGATGGAGCGGGCGACGATGGTCGGGATCGCCCTGGTCCTGATGCTCTTCTTCCTCGGCCTCTCCAACGACATCGGTCGGATCACCGGCGAAGGGTTCGAGATCCGCTGACGCCCGGTTCTGATGTCGGGTCAGCCCGTCAGGACGACGGACTTCGTCACCGAGATTCGGGAGCCGCCAGGTGGCGTGAGTGTGATCTTCAACGTAACGGGGAGCCTGCCTTTCCCCTTCAGGGCCCTCTTCGCCTTCGGGTTGGGCCGAACCGCGAAGGGGACCTTGCCAACCGCGACGCCCGCTTTCGTGAACCTGCCCGCTAGCCCGACCCCCTTGCCTCTCATTTCGACGACGAGCTTGCCGCCCGCGCCCGCCGGGAGGACTTCGACGCTGCCACGCACCGGCGCGCCCTTCTTGCCAGCGATGACCTTCACCGCGGAGCCGAGCGCAGGGCCTTTGTCTGCTGGCGGAGGGGCAGTGAGGGCCGGTATGGCCGGCGTCGGCAAGGGCTCGGATTGTGGTGGCGGTGGTGGTGTCGAGGTAGTGGTGAAGGCTTTATCCACGCCTTCCGATTTTTGACTGAGGCCGTTTTCGGCGACGAGCCGGAAGTGGTATTCGGTTTCCGGGGTGAGCCCTGTCAGGCCGGTGACCGCCGGGACGGCGTTGAACCCGTTGCCGGCGGAGACGACGCTGGTGGTATCGCCGTAGCTGGAGGTTTCGCCCCATTTGAAGAAGTAGGTCGTCGCATGGCCGAACGGGTTGACCGTCCCCAGCAGCGTCGCTTCCGTGTCGCCGAGGCCGCTCGTGCCGCTCGTCGTCGCGGTCGGCGAGCCCGAGGTCGTGAAGGTTTTGTCCTGGCCTTGGGAGGTGCCGGTGTCGTTGGTGGCGAAGAGCCGGAAGTGGTAGGTCGTCTTGGGCGCGAGCCCGGTCAGTTCGGCCGAGGCCGGAACGGCGCTCGAGCCGCTGCCGGCCGACACCGGGCCGGTTTCCTGCCCGTAGCCAGTGGTAGTGCCGTATTTGAAGAGGTAGTCAGTCGACTGTTCGTTGGGGTCTACGGTCCCGTTGACCGTCGCCTCCGTGTCGCCGGTCACGGTTGCGGCCGTGGTGGCAACCGTGGGGGCCTGCGGGCCCGTCACCGTGATCGTCCCCGTCATAAAGCTATGCAGCGTGCAGAAGAACTGGTAGCTGCCGGCGACCGTGAAGGTGCAGGACCCCGACCAAGTCCCGGCCTGGGCGGGGCCGGGAACACCGGTGCAGCTGGGGGTCGCGGGCGCCCCGGCCTGCCAGCCGATGCCATGCGACAGCATTTCGGTGTTTTCGAAGCTGACCGATTCTCCGGAGGAGATCGTCGCGGTATTCGGGTTCCAGTTGGGGTAGGCAGCTTTGATCGTCACCGCGGCGGCGGGGCTGACGCCGACGAGGGCGAGCATCGCAAGGGCCCCAAGCAGGGCCCCACCCGTTAGCCGCCGCCTCGAGGTCCTCATCGGAGGA